>WJIP01000209.1 GCA_014730185.1 Caldithrix sp.
AAAACTGGCAAAAGCAGTATAAGCAAAGACCCGGAGGATATTCGGCAGGGATTGCGCTTCCAGTTACCATTGTATGCTTTGGCTTTGCAGGAAGAATTTGATCAATACAATGTGGTTTACGGAGGTTATTACCTGGTTAAAGATGATCAGAATTGTCAGAGAATACCGCAGTTTTTTGACAGGGATGCATTTCCGGTTGTTAGTGGTAATCCAAAATCTGCTTTACCCGGAAAAAAAATAATCGATGACAACGGTAATCCGTTGACCATGGCACAGCTTCTGGAAAAAAGTAAACGCCGGGCCGTGCAAACTACAAGATCAATAAAAAAGGGTAATTTTAGGCATACCCATTATCCAAATGACCGGTTTTGTACGCAGTATTGCGTGTATCGGAAAATGTGTCAGAAAAACGTACACAAACTTAAATATCTGGCAGAACATGGGCAAGAGGAATAGGTCATGGCAATGTTAACCGAAAAACAACAACTAGCTTTAAATATCGACAAACCCATTTCGGTTACAGCAGGCGCTGGATCCGGTAAAACAAGTATACTCGTAGAACGTTTCCTGAGTATTGTATCAAAAAATCCTCAAAACATATTTCACACACTGGCCATCACGTTTACAAAAAAAGCAGCGGGTGAAATGAAAGAGCGCGTGGCCAGCAGGGTGGCAGAGATGCTTAAACAATGTACTGATCCTGGACAGCGGGAAAATCTGCTTACAATCCGCGAAAATCTAAATAGTGTACATGTTTCGACCATACACAGTTTATGCGGAAGAATATTGAGAGAGTTTCCATTGGAAGCCGGGCTATCTCCTGATTTTAGAGAAATGGATGAAATGCAAAGCATGGTTTGGCAGCTCAAGGCCATTGAAGAAAGTTTGAAGGAAATCGACGAAATGCCGGTGGATAGTGCCCTGGAACAATGGGGTCCATTATTCCGCAGCGCGGGACGCGATAAAGTGGAACTTATGCTTAAAGAAGCCCTGGATAAGCCGTATGAAATGGGGGCACTGATTGAACAATATGCGTTCTGGGATGAAACGGCTTATATGAGATTTCTGACAACACAGTGGGTAGAGATGGTTCAGCAAGTCATTGATACCATCGATTTAAAGAAAGTTAAAGACCTAGTAGAAGGGATATTATCCAATGATCATACCGGGGTGAAAAGCACAACGGCGGACAAAATTAGAAACGTTCTTGTGCAATATAACGAACATTCATTGGGCCGTAACGAAATGGAAGACTGTGAACAAATTATTGCCTTAATGGATGTGCTGACAACCACCGACGGAACGGCTAAAACCGCTAAGGGACTTGGAGGCAAAAAGAACTGGCCTGATGCAACGTTACAATCTCTGGTGCATTTATCTCAAATACTGCAACCAATGTCCGAGGAACTTAAGACTATCAAACCGGGCATGCCTCCGGGAGAAAACGACCGACGCTGGTTTAATGATTTTAAACAATTTATTAAATTGTATCAAAGAACGGAAGCCAGGTATTTTCAATATAAGATGGATAACGGTTTAGTTGATTTTGAAGATTTGCAGTTATTGACACTTTCTCTATTAAAAGAGAACTCGAAGATCCGCAATATAATCAGAACGCGATTTCGCTTCATTATGGTCGATGAGTTCCAGGATACCAATGAACTACAATGGCAAATCGTCAATTTGATTACGGGGGAGGGACAGTATGCAAACAATTTGTTCGTGGTGGGAGACCCTAAACAATCGATTTATGGGTTCCGAAACGCGGATGTCCGGGTCTTCAAAAAGGTAAAACAGATCTTCGCTCAACGGTATGGACTTGCCAATGAACAAGAATATCCCGGTAATATTATATTTGACAACAGTTTCCGTTTTTTACCCGGACTTAATGACGTGATTAATGGGCTTTTTGACCAGGTATTAATAGAAGACAGGCGCAATCCATTTACCGTGCCCTATCAATATTTAAAATCGTCAAGAGAAGTACCCGGAGCAGGTGCGGCCCGTTTAACGATTATCGATCCTGAAAATCCAGAAGGGAGCAGCGAAATTCATTATATTGCATCCACGATCGAACAACTCCTGCGCGAAAAAGAGACCTGTTTCGTATGGGATCGTCAAACACAGACTGAACACGAGCGCCCACTTCAATATGGTGATGTGGCCATACTTTTACGTAGTCGTAATAATTTATTGGAGATTGAACAGGCCATGCGCAGGCGAAATATACCATTTAAAACTCTTAAAGGCATCGGCTATTGGCAAAAACAGGAAATTTATGATCTTTTTTATTTGCTTAAGTTTCTTGTCAATCCTGATGATGATTTGGCCTTAACCGCTATTTTACGTTCGAAAATGTTTATGCTCCCGGATGATGCATTATTGTTAATTGCAGAGGCCGAAGGCCGGCATTTACTGCAAAAAATATCGAATACCATCAAACAGGGTATGAATGGTCATGATGCTTACCCGGAAGTTGAAAAGGCTAATCTATTGATCAATAAATGGCTGAATTGTCGACATCGTATGAGTCTCACGGAGTTACTCAATACGATTCTGGAAGATACTCGTTTAAAAGCTTTATTAGCTGCCGATATCAATGGAGAACAATTATCCGCTAATGTGAATAAATTAATTGAGCATGCTCAATCTTTTGATGCCGTAGGCCAAACCAGTCTACAGGACTTTCTAAACCTAATGGAAGAAATTCTTGTAACGGAAATGCAGGAAGGCGAAGCGCAGTTAATTGCTGAGGACACGAAAACGGTTAAAATTATGACCATTCACGCGGCTAAAGGTTTACAGTTTCCGGTGGTTTTCCTTCCGTTCTTGGGTGTAAAAAATGCGTCCAGAGCACCACAGGTTTATTTTGAAGAAAAAACGGGAATGGCAGCGACAGGTCTGTTTAAGGAAAAAAATCAAAAGGATTCTGCTTCCAATCTGGCGCTCATTAATATTTTGCGTTATCAGAACCGGCAAAAAGAGCTGGCGGAGGCCCGCCGAATTTTTTATGTAGGGGCATCCCGGGCCAGTAATTATTTGTTTATGTCAGCGCAAACAGATAAAGATCAGGCGCCATCGGATTCCAGCCTGGAATGGATTTTTCAGGCGTCATCAAATTATGGTGCATCTGTGCATGATATCGAACAATTGAAGTTGGGTGATTTACAAATACCGGTGTATCATGATTATGACAGAAAGCAGGATGATAGTCCTGATTTACGCCGATTTTTCAAGGGTATGGAGCAACTGCAAACATTTGTTGAACAAGCGCAAATTGAAGATATAAAGGAAGAGCAGCGTTTTGAACCTATGCGGGATGTACCCGGAGCCGATACATATTCGGCAACGCGGATTATGACGTTTATCAATGATGAGCAATTGTATTACCAGCGTTACCATTTGGGATTTTTTGAAAACGATTACGATCGTTTTGCTGAAGATGTCGTTCAAAGTGATGATGCGGCTTTATTGAAGGGCAAAATTGTGCACCGCTTTCTAGAATTGTTACCGACGAGTGAAGCGCTTCCCCAACATTTGATGGAACAAGTGCTGTTCGAGTTTGATGTTTTCGATGAACAAGCGGTTTTTTTCTATAAAAATGAGTTGCTCGAAATTCTGCGCAAAGTAAAGGATACTCCTCAGGGCAGGGCAATTTTTTCAGCTGTTCATTTCCGAAACGAGGTTACCATTACTATGCGTTTGGATCAAGATTTTTTTACCGGTACAATTGATCGATTGTACCTTAATCAGGAAAACCTATGGGAAGTGGTTGATTATAAAACTAATCTGATTGATCAAAGCGAAATAGAGGATACGGCCAAGAAATACGAATGGCAGGTTAAAGCATATGCTGTCCTTTTGAGTAAACTGTATCCCGATCAAAAAATTTATCCTATATCCTTGTATTTCTTACACCCCAATCAGGTGCTGAGAAAACAGTTTGATCTTGAAGAAGTGAATCGTTTGGAACAATCTTTTATTTCAATAATTAACCGAATTAAACAGCAAATGCCCCAAAAACTGGATAATGATTAACGTGGTGGTTAAAATAGATTTCGGGCTAATGATTTATGAATTTTTAAAGTTTAGAAGGATGAAATGTCAAAAAGAAAATTATTAAAAATAGTTCAACATATTAGGGAAGCCTCCACCTATTATTTGGTTAACTTGTACAAAAATGTGGGCAGACATCATGTATTTTTATACTCCGGCGGTCTGGCCTTCTCGCTTTTTATATGTTTGATGCCCTTTATTTTGATATTGTTCTCTGTTTTGGGATTGCTATTAAACAATGAATCCATTCAGATCCGTTTGATTTCCGTATTAGATACCATTATTCCCTATAGCAGATATACCGATCCAATTAAGGATGTCATCTTTGCCAGAGTTCAGGAAATTCAGAATTACAGAGCTGTGGCCGGTTCGATAGGTGTGGTTGGTTTATTTGTTGCTGCCAGTGGATTTTTCTCCAGTTTACGTACAATCCTGAATAAAATTTTTGGAGTAAGCAAGGGAAAACACATGGTTGTAGGTAAACTGCGGGATATGGGTATGATCTTCTTCCTCATGTTTGTCTTCTTGGTCATGTCAATCCTTTTACCTTTACTGAATTCCATATTCAATTATGTTCAGCATAAAATTGGTCTCGAGCATCCGTTAAGCGTGATACAAGCGTTTATTTTGCATGTGAGTGTTCCGTTAACTGTAATTGTTATATTTTACTTGTTTTACAAAATGATTCCCTATGAAAAGATTGATCGCAAAACAGCATTGGTCAGCGCTTTTTCGGCTGCAATACTCTGGAAACTCGCTGAAGAGTTGTTTCGTTTTTTTATAACCCATTTTGCTTCTCTAAATAGAATTTACGGCGCCTATATGTTTCTGATTGTTGTGGTGTTCTGGATTTATTATTCGGGTATTGTTTTTATTGTTGCCGCCGAGATTGGTCAATTATACCGACTCAGGAGGGATAGTCAATATCATGAACCGGAATAGATCAATTGGATTATTGATTTCCTGCGAACACGCCGGCATGGATGTGCCACAGAAATACACACCCTTGTTTGCCGGTCATAAATCGATACTCCACACACATCGAGGATATGATTTGGGTGCGCTTTTACTAGCGAAGCATATGGCAAAGGCCTTAAATGGTACGCTTTTTTATACGCCTATTACACGATTACTGGTGGATGTAAACCGCTCACTGCGCCGAAGAACGCTCTTTTCAGAATATACCAAACCGCTGGCCACGTGGGATAAACAAAGTATTTTGAACACATATTATCATCCATACAGAGAACGGGTTCATCAAGCCATCAAAAACAAAGTCAATGAGGATGGTCAAGTTCTTCATATAGCTGTACACAGTTTTACACCGGTTTGGAAAGGTGCTAAACGGGATGTGGATATCGGCCTGTTATATAATCCGCAGAGAGGAATTGAGAAATCGTGTGCTGTTTCATGGAGAAAGGAAATTCTCCGGCTGCAACCACAATGGAAAGTTCGAATGAATCAGCCATACAGAGGAAAGCCGGGCGGCTTATGTGCAACCATGCGCAGAGAATGGGGAGATTCCTCCTATGCAGGCTTTGAACTGGAAATCAATCAAAATTTTGTTTTGTCCGGCGATAAACGATGGGAACAATTGAAAAAAATAGTTATTCAATCTGTTGAAAAAATACTGTCCGATTTTGAAAAATTCTAACCTGTGTGCCAAAAAAACTTATCCTATAAAAACTATGCTGAAATTTGAAATATGATGTTTGATCGGTGCGATGTGTCAGAAAGACGTATTTGCTCTGAAAACAGGACTTCAGTAAATTTATTTATTGCAACCGATTTGTACGAATTCAAAAATATGAGGATTTAGAACGCGATGTTGGATATCAAATGGATACGAGAGAATCCGGAACTGGTTAAAGCTGGAATTAAGGCCAAAGGTGATATTGGTGATGTAGATCGTTTACTGCAAAAGGATGAACGGCGACGCAAAGTGATTTTTGAAGTCGAAAATTTGAAAAAAGAGCGTAATGAAAATTCTAAAAAAGTTGGGCAATATAAAAAAGAACAAAGAGATGCTTCAGATGTGATTCAAAGAACCAAAGAAATTTCCGGGGAAATAAAAGAGCTGGATGAAGAACTGAATACGCTTGATGAAGACATTTATAAAGAGTTAAGTAAAATACCCAATATGCCTCATGAGACAACCCCGGTGGGGCGGGATGAAGCAGATAATGTTGAAGTAGACCGCTGGGGTGAGACGCCATCGTTTGAATTTGAGATTAAAAATCACTTGGAACTGGGTGAACGTCTGGATGTTTTGGACTTTAAAAGAGGTAGCAAAGTAAGCGGCACCGGCTTTCCAGTTTACAAGGGGTTGGGTGCTCAACTGGAAAGAGCCCTCATCACCTTTATGCTGGATACGCATTTAGGAGAACACAAATATACAGAAATATTACCTCCATTAATGACAAACCGGGAAAGTATGTTCGGAACCGGCCAGCTGCCCAAACTCGAGGAAGACATGTATCTCGCCGAGAAAGATGATTTGTTTATGATTCCCACAGCAGAAGTTCCGGTGACCAATTTGCACCGTGAGGAAATTCTGGATGGGCAGAAACTACCTATAAAATATGTTGCTTTTTCAGCCTGTTTTCGTCGTGAAGCCGGATCGTACGGTAAAGAGACGCGCGGTTTTTTACGTGTCCATCAGTTTAATAAAGTTGAATTGGTCAATTTTGTCAAACCGGAAGATTCCTATGCTTATCATGAGCAAATGCTGAGGGAAGCAACCTGGATACTTAAGCAGCTTGAAATTCCTTACAGGGTTATCAAATTATGCAGTGGTGATTTGAGCTTTGCCGCGGCCAAATGCTACGATATTGAGACCTGGTCACCGGCGGAAAATAAATGGTTGGAGGCATCAAGTGTGAGTAATTATGAAGCCTTTCAGGCCAGGCGGGCCAATATTCGTTTTCGCCGTGAAAAGGGAGGGAAGCCTGAATACGTACACACTTTAAATGGCTCGGGATTGGCCACCTCCAGGCTGATGGTATCACTAATGGAACACTATCAAACCGATGAAGGGACCATTATTATCCCTCCGGTATTGAGACCTTATATGAAAGGCAAAGATATTATCAAAAGGCAGTACTAATATGATACATACGGCATTCTTTATTGTCTTTACCGTTTTATCCACCATACTGTTTTCTGTGTTAGCCATAATATCCGGCCCCCTGACAGGGGCCCATTCCCGGGTTACCAATGGTATTATCAGAATGTGGGCCAGGTCCGTTTTAGTCTTTTCGGGTGTGAAGGTGCAAGCTAAGGGAAAGGAAAATATAGATAGAAGCCAGTATTATGTATTTATGTCTAACCATTTAAGCAACTTCGATATTCTAGCCCTTACTGTCGCCATCCCGGTTACCGTGCGTTTTATTGCCAAAAAGGAATTATTCAGAATTCCAATTTTCGGATGGGGTATGCAAATAGCCGGTATGATTAAAATTGATCGGGGCAATAGTCGTCAAGCTCGAAAAATCATTGACAAAGCGGTAGATATTGTTAGAAGCGGAGTATCGGTCATTATATTTCCGGAGGGCACTCGCAGTCCGGATGGTAAGCTCCAGGAATTCAAAAAAGGGGGGTTTGTTCTGGCTTTAAAGGGCAAAATACCGATTGTTCCGGTTGTAATCCAAGGTTCCAGAGAAATTATGAAGAAAAAAAGTTTACGGTTGCATAAAGGCCGGGTATTCGTAAATTTTCTACAACCTATTTCGACAGAACCTCTGGATTATGAAAACAGAAAACAGGTGATAGCCGCTGTGCGTGAACAAATCAAACAATACTACCAGTGAAAAAGAAAGACCAAAATTATGCCCGATTCCAAAAATCTAAATGTACTGAATCATCCGCTTATTCAGCAAAAATTAACCTACCTGCGCGATAAACGGACCGATTCCGCCGGGTTCAGAGATTTACTTAATGAGCTGAGCGCGTTAATGGTTTATGAAATTACCCGGCAATTGCCTACCCGGAAGATCAGCGTACAAACCCCACTGGAAGATTCTTCCGGAAATATATTAGCGAATCCCGTAATTCTTGTGCCCATCTTGCGCGCAGGATTAGCCATGTGTGATGGTATTTTACATTTAATACCACAGGCAAGAGTGGGGCACTTAGGCTTATACCGTGATGAAAAGACCTTACAAGCTATCAGTTATTATAAAAAATTTCCCAATGATATGTCACATTCTGATATTTTTATTATCGATCCTATGCTGGCGACAGGCGGCAGTGCGGTATCGGCGATCGATAAGGTTAAGACGGCCGGTGGTAAACGGATTTATTTTGTTTGTCTGGTAGCTGCACCGGAGGGGGTGGCAAAAATCAATAACCAGTATGGTGATATACCCATCTACACTGCTGCCCTGGACAGAGAACTAAACGAAAAAAGTTACATATTGCCCGGACTAGGAGATGCCGGTGATCGTATCTACGGAACCGTATGATTAATATATTGACATAAACCTACCAAAACGGGATGATACCGATTTACTGAGATTACATCCATCTCTGATTACCCGGGAATTGTTCTAATAAGAAAGCCTTATTTTACGGTGCAAACCTTGTTACGACCAGATTGCTTAGCTGTGTAAAGAGCTTTATCGGATAGCTCAATTAGCGTTTGAACGGCACGGCTATCCTCCGGAAAACTGGCAACGCCGGCACTGATGGTGATGGTCTGTTTACCGGTGATTCCGGAAACATCAAAAACATGTTGCTCTACCATAGATCGTAACTTGTTGGCCAGCCCGACGGCTTCACTCCTTTTTAAACCGGGTAAGATTACACCAAATTCTTCACCACCGTATCGGGCCACTGTATCGGTTTTTCGGGTGTTATTTACAAGCAGTTGAGCAACTTCTTTTAAAATCCGGTCGCCAATTAAATGTCCGAAGGTATCATTGAAATCTTTAAATAAATCAATGTCGATCATAATTAAAGAAAATGGGGACTGAAATCGTTTGGATCTATTGGCCTCTTTTTCCAGCTCCCGTCTGAAATGCCGATAATTATACAGGTTTGTCAATTCATCCCGGATCGATTCTTCAGCCTTGACTTTGTAGAGTTTATAGAGATAGGTATAAAGCACCATGTTTTCAAAAATAACACTCACGGTTTGAATAAAGGATTTTAATATCCGGACTTCATACGTCTCGAATGAATAAGGCGGTTTCTGTTTGTCGATGATAATGAGATAGTGATCCCGTTCACGAAAATCGGTCGCCGATATCCGTTGACCGGAGTATTTTATTTCTCCGGAAGTATGATCCGGATTGGGATTGGCAATATATCCCATCAGAAAACTTCTGGCATCCAGAGTAGAGAAGAATTTTTTACTATCTTTATCATTCAAGTCATTAATATTTTTAATCCATATTACTCCATTTTCTTCGTTTAAATAGTCCAGTAAATCGCTCGATATCTTAGGACTAACTTCCCTGAAAGCATTTAAGTTTGCCGGAGCCACCGATGCTATTTCATACGCCTGCTTAGCTTCCGGCTTATGCATTATAAAGCAACGGTCAACATTAAATCCCTTGATCATCTGGGATGGTAATTGCTCGAGTAACTTCAGGGGATCTCTGAGCCGCCGTAATTGATTCGCGATGTTGTTTAAGTAAAACAGATGATCATTGTAGCGCATCATCTGTTCTCTGGATTTGAAGAGCTCCTCATTGAGGATGGATAGATTTTTATTGGTTGTTTCCAGTTCATCAATTTTCTGCTTTAATTTTTTTACCAGTTCAACGGTATATTGCTTTAGGTATTGTTCCTTTTCAATGACTTCTATGGAATCTTTTTTACCCGCCAGATATTCATCCAGTTTAAATAAAAATTCATTAACATTGATAGGCTTGGTAATATAACCCTCACAACCGGCGGTTAGGACCAGGTTTTTAGTCTTCTGCAATGTGTCAGCCGTTAGGGCTATAATTGGCGTATCTTTTAGCGATTGAAAACTTTTTAGGTGGGTTGTAACTTCATAACCTTGTATATCCGGTAATCTCAAATCGATTAGGATTAAATCAGGCTGGTGGGCGTGGGCTAATTTGATGCCTTGTATGCCTGTTTTAGCCTCATAATACTGGTATCCCTTATACCGAATTATATCAGCCATCAGGTAACGGGCTTCTTCATCATCTTCGATATATAAAATTTTTACTGGAGAATCCGCCATAGCTCCCTAACTGTTTAACGTTAAATTACCGGTATCAGCTTAATGGTTTTTGATATAATATCAGTAATACCGGTTTTAATCTTTTGAAATTTCAAATGTTCAACCTATACTGTCATAATTGTATATAAACTGGCCCGGATAATCAATCGTATTCAACGATTCCTCTAAAATAATTTTTTTAGATTGTACAAATCGGCAGAAGATGCCGGCATCAAATGCCTATTGGCGCGTTCGTTTAGCCAGTACTATTGTAATATCGTCGGTCGGCTGATCATTTTTGCTGAACTTTTTGATGCGTTCCATAATAAGATTGCGTAATTCCGATAATTTGAGATGATGATTGTCTTTAATGAGCTGGACAAGCCGCTCTTCTCCAAACTCTTCATCCCGTTTATTCATGCTTTCCGTTACGCCATCCGTATAGGCCAGGATCATATCACCCTCGTATAATTCAAGGTCTTCCTGAATATAATTCTGATCGGGTAAAAATCCCAATACGATACCTCCTTTATCCAGGCGTAATACTTCGCCGTTAGCGCGAATGAGTAACGGAGGGTTATGCCCTGCATTGGTGTAGTAGAATTTGTTGTTGGATTGTGAATAGACTCCGTAAAAGAAAGTGGCGTATTTCCCCTCTGTGGTGCTTTCATATAGCATGTTATTCAGACGGTATACAATATCACAAACGGTCATAAAAGTGGTACGTTTGTAACTCCTTAGCCCAGCGAGGATAAGAGCCATCATCAAGGCAGCAGGGGCTCCTTTGCCTGAAACATCACCAATGGCAATACCTACACTGGATTCATCAAATTTAAGCACATCGTACAAATCACCGCTCACGATTTTACTGGGTATGTTCAAAGCGGTAATATAAAAATCATCCAAATGTGGAAATTGCTGGCCAAGTAAACGTTTTTGTACATTGCCGGCATTAATCAGTTCGTGTTCCAGCGATTGCTTGGTCAGATAAACATCCAACTGACGGGAGTTATGGATGGCAATAGCGGCCAAGTGGGCAAAGAGACGCAATACTTCTACCTGCGACTTATCAAAAAAGGCCAAACGGTTGCTTTCCATGCAAATTACACCGAATACATCTTCATTAAAAATTAGGGGAATGGATATCTGGGATCGGGTTTCCGTACGTATCTCGTAGTAGTGTTTTGCCATTCGGACATCGTCAACCACATCAATTTTTTTTGACTGCACAACCCATCCGCAAGCACCCTGACCAACTTTAAGGTGCAAACGTTTCATAACCTGCGGATCATACCCCCGGCTACTGGTGTTCAGTAATTTCATACCTTTTTTGTCCAGAAGAAAAATCGCCGCGGCATCGTAAGATATTAAACTGTTTAATGATTCCAGAATGAAATCCAGAATATTTTTTGTTTCGAATGAAGATAAAATTTTATCGCTTACTTCAATAAGTTTACGGGTTTCAAAATGCTTCTTTTCCAGATCCAGAAACAAAGCTGTGTTCTCCAGGATAAGGCCTGCCTTTTTTTGGATTTTCTGAAACAATTCTCTGCTGATTCGATCTTGGACAAACCGTAACTTTTTATAATCGAGAAGGATAAAAGCAAAAATCTGATGATGGCCACGAAAGGGTAAAAAATGATTAAGATGGTTGCGCGATAGTTTTGTAACCAGGTCATCGGGGAAAATATTTTTATTGACGGGTTGCAATAAAGTCTTCATATTAACGGATTCGACATATTCTGCCTTGATATCCAGTGCCTGCAGTTCTTCATCTTCGAAATTAGCATAATCAACCAGAGTGTACTTGTCATTTTCCTGAATGTAAAAACAGTAAGCTCTGTTTTCTAACAGATTTTTAAATGTGTTTATAATCAGATTTCTTGTCTCATGATAGCGGGTTGCTTCGTTCAATCGATTATTCAATTGTTCCAGTTGACGGCGTGTTTCAGTGATCAGATTATAGTATTTAGTTGAGAAGATCCGTCTGATAACGGTTTGAAGACGATATTGAAAAAGCATGATAACAAGGATGGTCAAACTAAAAGATAATAGATAATGATAATCGTAGGCTGGTCCAATGATCCAATGAATTCCAATAAAAACGAGAATACTGATCAGAAATAGAACAAATCGTTCTAAAATTTCATTAAGCAACGCTCAAACCTTTATATTAAATGAGATGAATGTGCAATTTTATTACAAATGTAACAAAATTTAGAGAAATCAAAAGATAGATTCAACAACAGTAATTAATTTATAATTATGAAATGCGATTTATGGTGAGCAGCGTGATGTCATCACTTTCAACCGGATTGGAACTGAACTCTTTGATGGCATCTATAATCATCTGGTTGATTTCTTGACTGTCTTTGGAATTAATCACAGGCTTAACCAATTCAATTAATCCTTTTTCCTCGAATTCATGCTCCTGTTCATCCATGGCTTCTGTCACGCCATCGGTAAACATTACCAGACATTCACCGGGCAACAGTTGATCGCGGCCCAGTTCATAAGACACATTCGGCATCATACCCAATATCAGGCCACCTTTTTCCAAGGTGCGTTCCTCTTTCTTTTTGGAAAAAATATAAGGGGGATTATGCCCACCATTAACATATGAAAAGGTACCATCGTCCAGATTAATCCGCAGGATGAAAAAAGTGATGTATTTTTCGATATTAGTGTTTTTATGAATGAGATTGTTTAAGCGAAAAGTCATTTCGTTCAACGGCAAATCACTGTCCAGTAAGGAATGAATACCAGCCTGTAAATTGGAAACCAGCAGGGCGGCCGGCATACCTTTACCTGAAACATCTGCAATTGTTAAAAGGTATTCGTTGTCTTGGAGGTGAATGATATCAAAAAAATCACCACCGACCTGCTTGCTGGGGATATTAAGTCCGTCAATATAGTAGCCATCGAGCTCCGGCATTGATGTGGGCAAGAGACGTCGCTGAATGTCCTGGGCCAGATACAGTTCTTCTTCAATCCGTTCTTTCTCGATTGTTTCCTGGATAAGACGGGCGTTTTCCAGAGAAATCATAGCCATATTGGCCAAAGTGGATAAAAAGTGGATGTTGGAACGGGTGTATTCATGTTTGTCCACCTTTTCTCCGAGAAAGATAAATCCGCCAACACGATTCTGAATACGCATGGGAACGATCAATCTTACCCCCAACTCGTAGAGTTCAGGATAGGTATCCTCCTCGTTCAGAACCACTGGTTCCGGGATTTCGGGCAAAGATTCACATAGCGGACGACATTTTTCCAGATTTTCTTCCTTGAACAACAATCCTTTTTGATAGGCAATCTTAAAACCTTCTTCATCTTTAAGCATAACAAAGAATTGATTAATCAATAATTGTCCCATTAAAGAATAGGACAACTGTTTTAATACTTTTTGTGGATCGAATATTTGGTTTAATTCAGCACCGATTTCGAATAGAGTATTTAATTCCTGTACGCGATGATCCAGCTGACGGTTAACAGCGTTTAGGCGTTCGAATGTGCGGGCATTTTCGATGGCCTGCACGGCAAGGTGAGCTAATGATGATAAAAAGTTGATTTCATCATCATCAAAGGGCTGAGCGGTTAGTTTACCGCTAAATCCGATAAGACCTCTGAAATCACGCTGTGAGATGAGCGGAATTAAGAGTTCGATTTTGAAATTCCTGAAAAAATCGATCCAATCTTCGTCCGTTTGATAATCTTTTAAAAAGACGGGGTGATCGGGTAAAGATGTAATGTGGATTTCTTTATGGATAAGGTTTAGGGGTAAACCTTTGATGTTTTCAATTTTAAATTGATGATCATCGTGCTGAAACAAAATAAGCCCTTTGTTGATCATCATACGGCCCATAGGTACAAACAGGATATTGTCTAAAATGGTTTTTAAATTCAGGGTGGAGTTAAGTGTCTGGCTGATTTCGAAAAGTGCCGAGAGTTCAAGAAGACGTTTATCCAGTTCAGTTGATGGAATTTCGTCTTTATGGCGTTCTTTAAAACTATCGAGATATTTTGAAGGCATAATTACGCGTTTTGTTTATTAAGATATTTTACAAGGGATACACGGTTTTTTTTACCGGTTTTAAAGTCGTAATGGACTTCATCCATTAAAGAACGCATTAAATGTATACCCAGACCACCATGCCGGGCTTCCTGAGCGTATTTGGCCAGGTTGGGTTCGGACAGATTCTTGGGATCAAACCCTTTTCCTGTGTCGGTAACATCGATGCGGATGCGATCATTCAACAGAAAGACATTAATATCAATCATACGGCGTGCATCATGGTGATGGGCATGTTTAATCACATTGGTGCAGGCTTCGTCAACGGCCAGTGCCACTTGGTCTGCATTTTCGGAATCAAACCCCCCCTTTAGAGCAATCCGGCTGATAAAGTCTCTAATGATTTCCAGGTTTTCAGTAACGCTGGAAATTCTCAAATTAAATTTTTGTTTCTGTCTTTTTCCCATGGTCATCTCATTTATAAGATTCGTAATATCGGGTAAAAAGTTGCCAGTTAGCCGGATGTAAACTTTTGATTTGCTTCGTTTTCATTATCATATATCTCAAATAGAGCGGGGAAGCCAAGTAAATCGAATACCTTATGTACCTTGTTCGAAAGATTGGTCAGCTTGATATCGCCTCCGCTCTCTCTGATTTCCTCGATAAAGCCCATGAAAACCCCCAAGCCGGCGCTGCTGATATAATCCAGGTCTTTAAGGTTAACAATAATATTATATTGTTCATCGTTAAGGCAACTTTGCAGCGCTTCCTCAAATTTTGGTACCGTATGGGCATCCAGAAAACCGGATAAGTATAATTTGGATATGTTTGCATCGTCATTTCTTGATACGGAAAAGCCGCTCATCAACTTCCTCCCTTAATATATGGTAAAGTTGAAAACAATCGCGTTAATTGAATAATGTTTGACATCTTTTACTTCATTGATAAGTGATTCGGTTTAAATTTGCTCAGGATATTACGCTTCTATCGTTGCGTAAAAACGAAATTTAATGTCGTTTATTTAATTTTCAGTAAAACAAGTGTTAAATCATCATGCAGTTTTTGCCCGTTCAGAAACTTTAAAATATCATCTATGATGATTTCTTTAAGATCTTTCACGTCCGAATTCTTATTTTGCTTTAATAATTCACACAGATGTTGTTCACCGTACTCTTGTCCGGAGGCGTTACGGGCTTCTGACAGACCATCCGTATACAAAGCTAGCAAGTCTCCTGTTTGCATGGGTATTTGGTTCTCTTCAAGCATTTGTTCGAATACATCACCGGTTTCCAAACCTGCGGCAATACCCTCCGGCTGCAGAAGCGATGTTTCATCCGTTTGTTTACTGTAGTGAATTATCGGGCAATGACCGGCTCTTGAAAATTTAATTGTTTTCTGATTTAAATCAAATTGTAAGGCCAGTAGGCTGATGAATGATTTTTTTTCAATCGATTGATAAAGAATACGATTAGTATGTATCAGGATTTCTCTTGGTGACGCATAATGACGGGCCATGGATTGAATAATACCTTTGGCTTCTGCCATGTAAAATGCAGCGGAGGTTCCTTTTCCGCTTACATCACCGATCATTACGCCAATCTGATCATCGAACGACTGATAAAAGTCGTAGTAATCACCGCCTACTTCATAGGCCGTAATGGTGAGTGTCTCAATTTCAAATTGTTCATTCTGTGGTGTACTTTGAGGGAGCAGCCTTAACTGAACATCTCGGGCAATTTGCAGTTCTTTCTCCAGCCGTTCACGCTCCAGAGAACTTTTATGTAGATTGGCATTTTCCAGTGCTATGGAGGCCTGGCTGGCATAAGCTTCAAGCATATTAACATCGTCCGGATCAAATCCAAAAGTTTCCACCTTAGCGGCGTACAGAATACCCATAACCTGACCTTCTGCACTAATCAGGGGAACACCTGCAATCGATCCGACATCCTGTTTCCAGGCTCTAATTGCTTTGAATAATCCGCTTTTGGGAACATCGTTTTCCAAAAAGGTTTTTTGCGAAGTGTAAATATGCTCCCGTATGGAGTCTTCATCACGCCTATTCAAGGCATTAACTTCTTTTTGTGACAAATTTTTGGATGCGGCAATGTACGATTGATGGTTACCGGATTTGAACATTTCCAACCACGTGTAATTGGCTTCGATCACTTCTGTACTCATATCGGTCACCATACGTACCAGTTTTTGAAAATCAAATTCACCGCTTATGGCCCGGCTTAAATTATGCATGGAGCTTACCTCCCGCATTTTACGTTCAAATACACGGGCGGTTGGTAACTGAATCAGCAGAAAAAATCCGGCAGTTATGGAATAGAAAACTAGAAACCAATGGCCGACGGTGGCGAAAACACCAATTACCAGACTATGATATGGGATGGCCTCTTTGAATGCATACCCGAATAAAAAAATGATGGCAACGACGATAATTGGCGATAATAAAAAGTAATTTCGTTTATCTTTACGGCTCAGATAGGTAATCCAGCTGTTGCGGAATGATAAAATGATTAAAAAAATCAAAGTTAATCCAAACAGAATTGAATTGAGCATAAATAATGTTGTTTCCAGAGACCCGAATCCGGGGAAATCCAATTCCAGGGGAATTTCGAATATGGCTGTAATGATCATCATGAAGGCCATACAAATCGTAAGAATAATGAAGTAGAGTTTCGTATATCGCTTTCGCCTGTGAAAAATTAAATTCTTAACCTGAATAAGCATCGGTAGCATAAAAAAGATGGCGGATAATGATGCGATATTGGCATAAATTAATCCGGCCATGGTCTCCGGTTTCTTTGGGAAAGTGGCCGGAGAAAAAACAGGATTCAGTAAAGTTTTGCTGATTATGATTACCACATAAAGTGCAGTAAGATAAATGACAATTCGTTTAAGGTTATGTTTGGGATTCAGGTCAAAAAATGACGGTCTACCCTTTAAATACAACAAATACAAAAGCAATATTAATAGATTGAGGGCTTCGTCGATGTAATTCCATGTGGTAATACTGATAGAGCTGTAATACTCCAGCACATCATACAGCAGGGTGATTAGGCCGAAAATGACGATCAGAATGAATATTATCTGTTTTGGAATATTAATCCGTTTCATTGAATATATACCTTGATTGGAGCTATAATATCGCTTGTTTCTCCAATTACTGTAAAATTAGAACGCATATGAATAACTTTACGCTGACCGCGATCTACAAGAATAACATTACCATTGTCACTATTAATTTTGAAATCGGATATGAATGAAAAACCGTTTAAACTTGAAAGACGTTGTCCTTCATAAGAAAGTTGCATTAAAACCGCATCATTTGTGCGGTTGGAAGCAACCCAGATTGATTGTTCGGCTGGATTGTAACGCACCAAATCCAAATTGGTAGATTGATGAAGTTCATCAGCACGCTCATTTTTGAATGAATATCTCAATAATTGATCTACTTCTTCATATTGATCGATAAGGTATAATTCTTCTTGGAAGGGATCGTAACTCATAAATTTGGGATTGACGATCAATTTGTCTCCCAATTTATTATAAATATCTTGAACCTGACCCTGCTTGTTGATCCGTACCAAGGCTTTCTTCCCTTTATCCAAAATAAAAATATCATCATTTGGAATACGGATTATTTGAGTGGGATTATTTAAGTTCTGGGTGAGAACCTGTTCATCGCCGTCAATTAGATTGATGGCATACAGAGCACCACTGCTATCGGTTACCCAGAACTCTTCATTGTCGGGCAGGTAAACAGTGTCAAATGGTCTGTCCATATCAACATTTTCGGCAAGCAGATTTCCACGTTTAATATCAAAAAGTTCGATGTAACCAAAAATAGGCGAGGTTATTAAGCCGATATTTTTTTGCAGAGCCAGGCCTAATGCTTCTGGACGCCAAATAGAGTAACGTTGATTGAGGTTATGCTGTAAATCATACGACAGACGAACAACACGGTAGTCCCAGGCATCGGTAATCCAAAAGCTCTTTAATCCCGGGACAACCCTTAATTTTGCAGAGGGTGGGGATTCGTTATCGATGCCCTGCAGCGTGATATAATATTCATGTAGTTTATCAAGTTCAACATTGGAGTCCTGATAGCTGTCCTGTTGTTTGGGTATGGAGGCGATTAACGAAAACTGTTCGCTCTGCACCCGACGATACACATTTGTGCTATTAAATTCAATATACGTAGGTGATTGCCATTGCAATTCAATGATTGAATCGGTACGCGTGGGGAATAAGCGAATATTCAAAGTATCCATGTTGGCTGAAGGATCAAAAATATTTACCCGATCACGTTCTGTGCAGGCTCCGATTAAGACGAAGCTAAGCACTAAGACAATGAAACCAGTGCGCCTGTATTGTATTGAGGGGTTTTTGATTGCGTTCATCTATCGGTTATTACTTTAATATGTTTGTAATTTGATCATACACCTTGTCCACGGTGGTATTACCATCAACGCTGTAAAACTTGCCGCGTTCCTTGTAAAACTGTTTTACTCTGGCTGTCTGGCTTTTATAAATCTGAAGACGATTTTTAATGGTCTCACGATTGTCATCGTGGCGTGTCACAATATTACCGCCACAAACCGTGCATTTACCGTCAGAAGGAACGGGCTTAACTTTGGGGTTATAATCTTGTCCGCAATTTTCACAAATTTTGCGACTGGTTAGCCGTTCGATGATAACATCTTCCGGCACCTGAATCTCGATACAAATGAAAGGGGGCTGTTGCATCTCCTGCATTAGTTGTGACAGGCCTTCGGCCTGGGGAATTGTTCTGGGGAAACCGTCCAAAATAAACCCTTTCACACAATCGGGCTGCTGAATCCTCTCTTTGATAAGGTTCAGCATCAGATCATCCGGTACCAGTTCACCTTTGGACATCAATTTTTTAGCCTGGCGCCCCAATTCTGATTTGGATTTAGCTGCGGCCCGCAACATATCTCCCGTAGATATCTGGGGTATACCGAAATTTTTACTAATAAGTTTTGCTTGCGTGCCCTTACCCACACCGGGTGCGCCAAAGAGGATTAAGTGCATCTTCCACTCCCTGATGATTTTTCATCCGATTTTTCCATTTATAAATCTATAGTTTCAAAGGTTTTAACCTTAGTGTTTGAGGTTTTATGGTGTGAGGCATAAAGCTGACCGCATGCTGCTTTTATTTCCCACCCTTTTCTATTGCGAATGGTTATGGTACGCTGCTTATGATTTACTAACCGATCAAATTCCTCAATTGTGCTCTCATCGGGTGGCTGGTATTGAGGTAAATCGGAATTGCAGGGAATAATATTTATTTTACATGGGATGCTATGGGTTAGTTTTATTAATCTTTTGGCATCCGCCTTTGAGGCGTTAAGGCCATCAATCAGCACATACTCAAATGTAATTCGTTTGCCTGTTTTTTGTGTATAATAACGGGCAGCCTCCATTAACGCGTTCAATGGATATTTTCTGGATACAGGCATAATCTGCTGACGAGTTTGTTGATCCGTGGCATTAAGTGATATAGCAAATGAAAACGGTTGTTGTTCATCAGATAGACGGTAAATATTTTTTATAAGTCCGGATGTGGATAAGGTTATCTTCTTGTGACTAAAACATAATCCTCCGGGATCAATCATTGCATGGGCGGCTTTGATAACATTGTCATAATTGAGAAGTGGTTCACCCATGCCCATAAATACAATATTGGTAGGTTCTTTTTCAGCATAACTGGTCATTTTTATGACTTGCTCCAGAATTTCGCCTGAAGAGAGATTGCGCAGTAAACCCATGTTTCCGGTAGCGCAAAATTTGCAATCCAATGGACAACCAACCTGAGAGGAAATACAAAAAGTGACCCGTTGTTTTTCGTATATAATGACACTTTCAATTTGTTTACCGTCCTGCAAATTCCATAAAAATTTTGTGGTACCGTCATGAGGGGAACGTATTCGATCCACTTCCGTTAAAGTCTGCAATCGGAATTTTTGTTGAAAGGTATAACGCAATGATTTCGGTAAGGTGGAAAATGTACTGAAATCCGACCAGCGTTTTACATAAATACCGTTGTATAGTTGAGCCGCCCGATATGAGGGCAAATTGAGCTCCGGCATCAATTGAAAAAGTTCTTCTTTGGAGTAGTCTAACAGGTAATTGGGATTGGAAATCATATTTGCATTTATATTTTTACGTCTTTAATATCACTCATTTTAATTAAAATCCAAATGTAAAGAAATCGTCATATAATCTCAAGGAAATAAATTCAAATGGAACAAAAAGCACACATGCAGGAAAAGGATGTGCAACTAGCTCATGATATTCACCAGGCTTTTGGTAAAATTAAGAAGGAGCTATCCCATGTCATTGTCGGTCAGGAATCCGTTATTGAGCAGCTTTTGATATCTCTGTTTGCCAAAGGCCACTGTTTATTGATCGGTGTGCCCGGGCTGGCTAAAACATTATTGATACGCACGCTCGGTGAGGTGCTCGATTTGGATTTTGCGCGTATTCAGTTTACACCGGATCTAATGCCTTCCGATATAACCGGCACCGAAATTCTGGAAGAAGATCGTACCACGGGACACAAAACCTTCAAGTTTATAAAGGGCCCGCTTTTCGCAAATATTGTGTTGGCGGATGAAATTAACCGCACTCCGCCAAAAACACAGGCCGCTTTACTGGAAGCGATGCAGGAATATCGGGTAACTGCGGCCGGTGAAACGTATCCACTGGTACCTCCTTTTTTTGTGTTGGCTACACAAAATCCCATTGAACAGGAGGGTACTTACCCATTACCGGAAGCTCAGCTGGATCGGTTTATGTTCAGTTTATGGCTGGACTATCCCTCATTTGACCAGGAAGTCGACATTGTCAAACGCACCACAATTGAAGAAAGCACACAACTCTCGCCGGTTCTTAACAAAGGCTCCATTTTGGAATTTCAGGATCTATTGCGGAAAGTACCCGTGGCGGATAATGTAGTCGAATATGCTGTTAAACTGGTTTCCGCTACACGGCACAATTCCGATTTGGCGGATGATAAAATTAAAGAATGGGTGCGCTGGGGTGCTGGCCCAAGGGCCTCACAATACTTGATTTTAGGGGCAAAAGTACGGGCTGTATTGCATGAGCGTTTTACTCCGGAAATTGACGATATTAATTTTATGGCCTTGCCGGTGTTACGGCACCGATTGGTTACGTCCTACAGTGCCGAAGCTGAAGGGGTAGAAGTACAGGATATAATTGATTATATCAGTCGGAAAATTAATATTTAAACTGTTTATTGAAATCTGATAATCGCCCGGAGCTGGTTGGGAACCGGTATTGACTGAAATCGCATTTCAATCGCTGGCGTTCAAGGGGCTGCAAAATGGATACCCTGCTCACCTTATCTGAAAATTGAAGTTCTTGAAACATCAGCGCATAATCATCAGTTTCTCGATTTTTTCCTCTTTTTCCTTGCCGTTTTTCAGAATCAATTTATACAGATAGACACCATTCGCCAGAGTATTACCGTCACGATCCAGACCGTTCCATTCAATATTGCTATTAAACCCATTTTCACTGAATCCGTATAATTCCTGTATTAACCGACCGGTTAGGGTGTAAATTTTTACCTGAACGTCTACACCACTTTTGTTGGTTTGAAAGGTGAATCGGGTTGATCCGCTAAATGGATTGGGGTAGTTCACCACATCCCGTAGAACAAGGCCAGAGCTTTGGGCAATGCGGAAATAGATTTCTTCAGTGGCAGGATTATTCAAATTGTCGAAGGCGGTTAATTGAAGTGTGTGATTACCATTATCCAGTTGATCAAGCGAATACTGGATTGATCCCTCTTTGTAACTATCTTTTTTATAAAAGAAAAATCCTGAAATATCCTTTGGTACTTCTTCATCCAGTTGGATGGAAATATTGTGTCCGGTTTCTCCGGTCATATTAATGCCGCTTTCATCCGATACATCCACCTTTAAAACCGGATTCTGGGGAATGAGATCACCGGTGGTAAAACTTTCCTGATCTTTAAAATAGATATCGATTTCGGGACCGTCGGTGTCATTTCGGTTACTTACCGATCCATAGATTAGTAACTGATTGTTGAACCCGATGGCATCCTGATCACTTGCTTCATCCCAGGCGTAAAGGGTAATCCGCCCACTGTATTTATTTAAGAAACGAATGGATTTTGGCACGATAAAGCGCCCCGTTAAATGCCCGTTCTGGACAGAAACTTCGCCTTTGAAAAGGGTGGGGCCAGGCATCGTAAAATATTCGCCTCCCCCGTAAGTCACATCATCATAAGCAGCGTCCTGGACGATAAGGACAGCCCCTCCGTCAAAATTATTATTTGGTGTGTTCTGTTTGTAAATTGTTGCGTCAACGGTCACTTCACTTAATGCTTTTAAGGTATCCGGAGAAATGGAGTGAATCTGTATTTCCTGTCGGGGATCGGCAAGATGCATGGTTGGATCGGCAAGCAAGTGATATTTTTGATCGTTGACACCGGAATAGGTAGCCAACAATTTGGCAATGCCAAGACGGCGTGATGGAGCACCGCCGGGAAAAAGTTCTTCGTAAAAGCGCTTGTTAAATTGGAAATTTTGACCGGAATAAACCAGGCGACTGGCTGCCAGTACACCAATGACACCACTGTTTTCTTTCCATATCAAAGCTTCTGAAAAACTGGGCTCATGGGGATCGTCGTATTTACCAAAGTCGCAGGTAGCGGCAATCAGCAGCGGCAATTTACCGGCATTATTGATACGGCTCAGATCTCTGTTTAAATTGAACACGGCTTCGTGCGCCCATTGCACAGGTGAACCGTGTCCAACATAATTAACGACGAGGGCCCCTCTGTTAAAATGATCGATCACATCTTCATTGGCCTGAGGTTTTACCCTACCGAAGCCGCCGGCGACGGAAGGATAGGCCGAGAGGTAGACTTTTTGCTTAATAAATTTATTCAGGGGGCTAAGCGTGGCCAAATCCTCCGCCTGTCTCTGGTGTTCCCACTGGGATGTGGAACTTGTGGTTACTTCATCGTCTCCTACCATAACAAGATTGGTCTGCCATCCATCACGTACCGGATTTTCTTCATACTGTTTTAATTTTTGCACAACCCGTTGGCAATCCAAAATACTTTCAACCGGTAATCGACCGATGGCCAAATCCGGTGAAAGAATTCTGAAACCGGATCCGCTACTGTATTGTAAATCGACAAAATAATTATCTGTTGTACGACTATTTATCTCGCCGGTATCATAGATTTCAAAAGGAGGTACACGCATGGTATCGGGCAGCGTAATATTTCTGTAATCATAGTGTCCGTCTCCGAAAAGCAAGACGTAAGTGGGTGACGGATTCTGCCAATTGTAATAAGCATGCCGGATAAAATTACGTAATGCTGTGGGATCAGCCACTCCACTGTTAAAATTGAAATAGATATCCTCCATAGTCACGATTTTACTGTTTAGCTCAGAACGAAGGCGAGCAATTTCCTCCGCATACGGTTTGAAAGTCTTATGGGTAACAATGATGAAGTCGGTTTGTTGATTTTCTGCCAGCAAATTATCAAAACCTTCGAACCGTTTTAGCTGCGTAACCGATTTGATCTTTGGGGACGATAGGCTGCTTACGAGAATATTTTGTTCGGAGATTTCACCGGCAATATCCAGTGTTAAGGAACCATTTTGGACAGCGGCGTTTTGTTCGAGAATGATTGGGTTCGCCGGATCAGTGATATCCAAAACCAAATAATCGTCTTTATTATTTAATCCGGTTATGGTGTAGCGTTCGTTCTGGCCGGTTGCTCTGGTGTAAAAAGATAACCGATCCCCATCGGCAGCCAATTCTCGTGGATAACGAATTTCAAACCAATCCAGGTGGGCGGCGCAACCCTCATAATTACCGGTATACTGAATTGACAGGTTGTTTTGACCGTTGTTAAGTGTGGTTGGGTCTTCCAGATTTTTTTTGTAATCTCTGCGGCTCTCTGTGGTAAATGACAGATTATCAAATAACTTGATATTGTTTAAAATGATATCAAAATAATAACGATATCCCAAATCATCGCCGTATTTAACGCCACTGGCTCCCTTTAATTGAATTTTGAACTCAGGTGATGCGCCGGCGGCCTGGTTGGTATTAATATCAAACGATTTCGTATAATTATCCGATTTACCAAAAAAACGGTAACCGTACCAATCCGGCCCGCTGGCTAACAGGTTGTATTTATCCTCCTCAAAATGGTAGCGATCGTAAAAGAAATTAACCGACTGGGCATTACTTAAATTGTCACTATCTTCAATAGTCATATTCCTGCCCTGACCGTTGCCTACTGTTAGCCAGTAAGAGTTTTGTGTGTCATAATCATGGTTGTGGTATTCAAAAGTTCCTTTATTGTGATTCAAAAACCAGCCATTGAGATGTTTACCGTAAAACAGAATATAATCTCCGCTATCAAACTGATCATTGCTGTTGGGATCACGCACAATAATCGGGATTTCTCGGGTTTGAGGCGGATTATAATAATCTTCATTTACATCAATATTCAGTGAGTGCCCACCGTTATTGAACATGCGAATTTGATCCGTGCTTAGGTTATCCACGTTGGCCCCGGCCGAGTTCAGAGTGTTGAATGTTATTTTATACAAACCATCCTCCTGCACTGCAATCCGATACCAGGGTCCGGAAGGCAAAGAAGCAGCTTTCTTCAGCGTTCCGGCAGCGGGGGGCTTTTGCCAGGCTTGAGCCTGGTCATAATTGAGCAGTAAAGCTTTGTACAGTTCATTGTCCGGTGTATTTTTCGGGGAAACACCCTTATTGAATTGATCAGCATATTGATAATTAATGCGTAAACGTAACCTGGTGTAAATGGTTAGTTCGGTGGTGGCCGCATTATATTGAAAGGGGCTGATATGCAAACGCTGTATACGTACATCCCGGAATTGCGAAGGTTTGGACACTTGTGTGATGGATGCCGGTTGATTTTGTTGACTTTGATAGTGTTGCGGATCGGGCTTGTAACGATAATCACTGAGCCCGTTTTTATTTTTAAACAGCCGGGGCACTGGAGCCGGTTTTATTTGTCGTTTAATTTGCCGGTCACTATCCAAAACATCAACCTGGATAGTCCCAGCCGGCGGAAGGCCCAACGTAAAGGTTCTGAACGGTATATTGGGACGACCCGGCTCATATCGCTCGTGGCTGTTTTTAAAGTTGATATGCACAAAGGGCTGATTGTTGATTATTATCTCTTCGTATTGAATGTTTTGCGGAGTCCATTCGACTACCATATAGCGATTATTACTTTCAATGATTGTTAAATCATCCTGTCTATTATCGGCCCGGACAGTGCTAAAGCTGCTAACCGATAGGCAAACGGTTAAGATTGTAATAAATCTTTTTAAATGCATTCATTGCTCCTGAAAACAAATATTCAAAAGGACCGGCGTCTCTGTTATTGGTTACGCTCCATATTGAAACCAATTTAAGGTGCATTGTGTTTTCTATCAATAGAAAAAAACATACCTTAAAATCGCTTGATCTAAGGCATTTAAATGGTTTCGTAACTTGCTATAATAATTAAACGCAAACGCTCCCTGGTTTATTTTAGATAGGGTATTTTAACCATATTTGTACCCCGGCTGCCATTATTAGTTTCCTTATATTCATAACAAAAGAGTAATTTTTTTATTGACCATAAAAACGGGGAGTAGAACAGATAAATGCGCTCGCTTTCTCTATAAGTTATAGTAGAGCCGCAAATATCCCGTACCGTACCGGGAACTGGGCCCCCTGGAATCTTCCAGTAAATTGAGTGATGAGTGAGCGGAAAAAACCATTCGTCCGGGTGCATCATAAGAAATGTTAAGATATGGACCATGATTAATCACTTCTCGGTATTTTTGCTTTTGCGGCAGATGCCGCCATTCTTTGCGCATATACCGGGTATAGCCCAGGCGTACCTTGAATTTCAAGAAGTAACGATTTTCGATAAATCCGTTAAGAAAATAAGATCTATACGATTGCACAATTTGCTGTGCAAAATCTTCTTTGAAGAAACTGCCTTTGTCTTCCAGCTCAATTCGTCCAAACAAACCCAGAAATACCCTGCCGAATGCCCGATAACGGATGGAGTCCGATAAAGTATATTTACGGAACACAAAACTTTTGACCTGTTGTCCGTTTTCAAAATCATAGATGGTATAATTGGCTAAAATCTCAGTACTCAGGGTGTTTTTCAACCGTTTATATTCATAATGGATACGTGGGTTAAGTTTAAATACCTGGTTCCAGTTGTTGTTGTTACTGCGTTCTTTAAAAATGTAAATCTGATGAAATAGATAAGCGTAAGTGAACCATTCCATTTTTAAATATGGGCTGAACCGATGATGGTAGTCCAAATTCAATATAAATCGTTGCTCGTCACGGTCATCAAAATTTTCGTCATCCGGTGTATCGTATTGCAATTTTATGTAATCGATATCAAAATGTATGCTTTGACGGTTGTTAAACCGATAGCCCAACTGTGTGCCTAACGCAGTCCTTTTTGCCTGACTGTCGGTAAAAGATTCGGCGTTGTCCTGAGTTTCCTCATTTGACCGGAATGAAAATACATAATTAAAACGATTACCAAAATGAAGAAAGCGCACATTATTCTCAATCAGAAATACATTACGTCCACTGAAATAAGAAATATATCTGGATTGTATGCGGGTATTGACAGTCAGTAGATTTCGGGGCGTAATATTATATAAAAGTTTATTGCGGAAATGCCTGTCGTACAACTTCACCTGCAGCAGATTTTTAGAATCTGCTGCATAATATTGCTTGCTGGTCTCCTGGAAGGAAAAAGAAAGGGAATCTCTGGCAAAATCTGTAAACCGCGTACCAAAACGAATATCAAATTGATTTTGGAAATTTTGACGTTTATCATAAAAATCATATTCTGATTTGGCATTGATGTCGGTTCGATACTGGCCTAAACGCAAGTTTCTGGTCTCGCCATCAATGCCGACATCCCATCCCCAGTCAGTAATTTTACGATTTCGTGATTGTTGGTATCCCATATACGGCGTAAAGGTAAAATGTTGATTCGGATCCAATTGTGACTTTAAACCAATAGCATGGTTGCCAAATCGATTGTCAAGAGATACTTGTCGGTCACTCTGCAGCCAACTCCGGGTATAGATACCACTACGCCAATCCCCGTGTTTTATAAGAAAACGAGCTCTGAAATGATTTTCGTCTTTCCATTGTTTCTTACCTACACTGGGGATGAGCAGATTACTTTCAAATGTTTCATTAACCTGCCAATACCATGCGGAAGAGGACTCATGGTTTTGATGACTAAAACGGCCAAGCCAATTCCAGGTTGTACTTTGCTTCTGGAAGTTCAGACGAAAAAGCGGATCGTTACTTAAATTTGAATTTCGGGATATGGCGGGTTGGGCAATAAGCAAATGATGATAAAGGATGGTTAAACAAAGAATACAACCTATGATGAGTCCGGATTGGTTACGCAAATAATGAACCTGCCATGATCTATTCTTTTTCACGGATAATTTTATACACTTTTTCGCCCTCTTTCTTCATATTATATTGTTCGCGGGCGATCTTTTCGATATAATCCTGGTCATTCAACGCACGTTTACGAACACTGTCCAGCCTGGCTTTCTCTTTCTCCAAATTCTCGATTTCATCGATCATTTCTTCTTTCTCAAGATATATTTGCAAATATTTAATGGTGCCGCGGGGCCCCGTTAAAAGGTAAATAAGGATGAAAAAAAAGGCAGCACTCAGAATAATGACATGAAACTTCATGTGGGATTTTTTTTGCGTCTTCTTTTTCGCGGACGATTTTAGCACTCTTCGTTTTTGGGACTGGTTCATAGGACCTTTCTGAGAACCATAGGTTTAAATATTACAGTCATCCATTGCATCGGCATGATCAATCGGTTTATCGTTTAGATTTCTTTAAGTCATTACTGATTTAAAGTTATTATACGCCCCGTATAGCCTGGATATTCGGGGCGTGAGTGGTTTTATTTTTTGAACGTATCCTTACCCAGGAACATAGCACTTTCGTCCAGCATATCCTGAATTCGCAGCAATTGATTGTATTTGGCTATTCGATCACTGCGGGATGCGGACCCGGTTTTTATCTGACCGGCATTTGTCGCCACGACCAGGTCGGCTATAGTATTGTCCTCTGTTTCCCCGGACCGATGGGATACAACTGCTGTGTATCCGGCTTTATGGGCCATCTCTATGGCATCTAAGGTTTCCGTAACCGTACCGATCTGGTTTAGTTTTATGAGGATTGAGTTGGCGATATTCTCGGTGATGCCGCGTTTTAAGATTTCCGTATTAGTTACAAAGAGATCGTCTCCCACCAACTGAATTTTAGATCCCAATCGTTCGGTCATGATCTTCCAGCCATCCCAGTCGTTTTCAGCCAGGCCGTCTTCAATGGACACGATGGGATATTTGTTGACCCACTCTTCGTAATAGGAAACCATTTCTTCGGCATTCAATTCTTTATTTTCCGAGGCAAGAACGTACAAGCCTTTTTCCTTTTTAAAGAACTCACTGCTTGCGGGATCCAGACAGATAAAGATATCCTGCCCCCCCTTATATCCGGCTTTTTCGATGGCTTCCATGATAACCTGTAATGCCTCTTCATTGGATTTAAGATCGGGAGCGAAACCGCCTTCATCGCCTACGGCGGTGTTATAATTGCGGGCATTTAATACTTTTTTCAGGTTATGGAACACTTCAGCACCCATGCGTAAGGCCTCCCTAAAGTTGGCCGCTCCGGCAGGTGCAATCATGAATTCCTGTATGTCCACATTATTATCCGCATGCTCGCCACCATTGAGGATGTTCATCATAGGCACGGGTAGAATTTTGGCATTAACGCCACCTAAATATTGATAGAGAGGTAATCCAACGGATTCAGCAGCGGCTTTGGCCACAGCCATCGATACGCCCAGGATGGCGTTCGCACCCAGTTTGCTTTTATTATCTGTACCATCGAGCTCGCACATAATACTGTCAACAAGCGTCTGCTCTGTAGCATCCAAACCGATAATGGCCTCACCAATGACTTCGTTAACATTCTGAATGGCTTTGAGAACACCTTTGCCCAGATATCGATCTTTATCACCATCGCGTAATTCCACAGCCTCCCGTTCACCGGTGGATGCGCCGGAGGGGACAGCGGCGCTGCCAAAGCTGCCATCCTCTAAAAGTACATCAACTTCAACGGTTGGATTCCCTCGTGAATCTAAAATTTCACGGGCATATAAATCTTCAATATAACTCATATTTTTCCCTTTCTGTATAACTCGGATTTTTGTTTAACTCGGCAATAGGTTCAATCATCATCCTGATGATTTTGTTTACTTTAAAAAAGTTAAATATTGCCTGTTTAAAGTGCAAACCATTTTGATGCCCGCCGCGCTATATCCTACCCGTTATGCTTTTGTTTATGTACTATTGCGGAACTGGCCTGGTCGGTAGGAAATACAATCATTTCGGCAATTTGTACATGCGGATGCCGGGTCACGATGTACAAAACAGCATCGGCAATATCGGCACTATGCAGGGGTTGATAACCCTGATACACGGTTTTGGCCCGCTCACTGTCACCACGGAAGCGCACGTTGCTGAACTCTGTTTCAACCAAACCCGGATCGACAGTAGATACACGCAGTGGGGTGTCCACTAAATCGATTCGTAACCCTTTGGTAATGGCATCCACAGCATGTTTTGTCGCACAATATATATTGCCTCCGGCATACACTTCGTGACCAGCGATGGATCCGATATTGACTATATCCCCTTGTCTGCGTTCCAGCATTCCGGGAACCACCATCCGCGTAATATAGAGCAAGCCTTTGATATTGGTGTCGATCATCTCATCCCAATCATCGGTATCGGCATGCGGAATCTTATCCAATCCCCTGGCAAGCCCGGCGTTATTGATCAAAATATCAATTGTTTGCCACTTAGGAGGCAATGCACTCATTCTTTCATTGATCTGTGTTTTATTTCGAATATCCAATGTAAGAGGCAGACATTCAATGGGATACTGTTGGCTCAGTTGATCAGCTAATTTTTCCAAGCGGTCAGTACGTCTGCCTATTAAAATAAGATTGCTTTCTTCACCGGCAAAGGCATGCGCGCAGGCTTCACCGATACCGCTCGATGCTCCAGTGATAAGTGTTATTTTTCCCTTAAGTTTCGCCATAATTCGTCCTCCGAATTTAAACATCAAGGTTAATCAAATATCGCCCGCTTACAGATTACGATTTCCAAAGGTATGGGGCAGCAGACCTGAGTCATTGTAAACTTTAAAATAAGAAGGTTTAAGTAAAAAATAAAGATAAATCACTTTAACATTATTAAAGTCGATTATAGAGAGCCCGAAAACAACCCATATGCAGGACCGTCAGAGTGGATTGGCTGCTGTTAAAAATAAATTAACAATCCAAATCCCGGCAAAAGAATTGCAAAGGTCGAAATTAAATTAAAAAAAATAATGGTTGTTTGCCTCAAACATGTTCATTTTTAAATTAATGGTTAGGTGTATGTATACACGGTTCGGTAAAACCAAAAGACGCGACGCATTTATTAAGTTAATGCATCATGAGATAATTTTTTGCGTAACATTTTGAATAAACTTAATGCTGTGGTGTATTAATAAGTGACGGATAAAAAGAGACGACAAATGGAAGATGACAGGAAAGTTATTGTAGCTTGTAAAGCCGGTGACGTAAATCGCTATCGATACCTTGTGGATAAATATAAAAAACGAGCCTATTATACTGCCCTTATGTTTACACACAACCCGGAAGATGCGCTTGATCTCTCTCAGGAGGCATTTTACAGAGCGTATAAGGCTTTAAACCGTTTTGATGAAAAAGGTGAATTTTACGGTTGGTTTTACCGCATCTTAAAAAATGTTTGTCTTAATTTTATCCGTCAAAAGAATAAAGAAAAGGGCATGGTTTTAGCAGATAATGATACCCTTAAAATAGATATCGATGATATGCCGGATCGCATTTTCGAAAAAAATGAAAACAATCGTATATTATGGGCGGCCATAAACCATTTAAACAAGGACCACAAAGAAATAATCATGTTAAAAGAATTCAATAATTGCAGTTATAAAGAAATTGCCGAAAGTTTGAATATTCCGATTGGTAGTGTTATGTCCCGCTTATATTATGCCCGTAAACGACTGTTAACATTACTGGAAGGTCTTTATGACTAATTCAGCACTTGACTGCAAAAAAGCACATATTTTGATGATGGGCCGCATTGATGATGAACTCGATGACGGACAAAATAGGTTACTGGATGAGCATCTTAAAAGTTGTAATGCCTGTCAGCAGCAGTGGAATACATTTGTCCATTTAAAAGAAAGGACCGGAAACATGGCTTTTAAATCTTTACCCGATATGTATTGGGATGATTATTGGCAAAAAGTTTACAATCGCATTGAGAGAGGTATAAGCTGGATTTTCGTTTCTGTTGGCGCCATTATTTTGATTGTTTATGGATTTTATGAAAGTTTGAGTCAGTTTTTCAATGATCCGACCGTGCCGATCATCATCAAATTGGGTATCGGTATACTTGGTGTTGGTTTTATCATTCTTTTTGTTTCGATCGTCAGAGAAAAATTAATGGTCCGTAAAGTAGATAAATACAGGAGTGTAAAACGATGATTATGTCAACGACACCTGATATTCAGGGAAAAGAGATTAAGGAAACATTAGGTATTGTGCGCGGAAACACCATACGCGCAAGGCATTTGGGCAGGGATATAACAGCGATTCTCAAAACCATAATCGGCGGTGAAATTGAAGATTATACTAAACTGATGGGCGAAGCACGCGAACAGTCTATCGATCGTATGAAAAGAGAAGCCGAAAAACTTGGGGCCAATGCAGTGGTGCAGGTACGCTTTTCGACCTCTTATCTGCTTGGTGGTTCTGCTGAGATTTTGGTGTATGGCACGGCTGTGCGTGTGGAATAAAGAGTTCATCAGTAGCAAAATATTCAAACCAGGCTATAATTAATCAGTTAATGAGGTCAGGATATATGATACACATTGAAAAAGAACTTAATAAGACCGGTGTTTGGTTTCTTCCTCTCATGCTAACGTTAAGTATTTTACTTATGTCGGATAAGGCTGTTGCAGATTCATCAGCCAGTAAGAACAATAGAAACCCTAAAAGCAAAATAACCGGCATTTGGCAAGGTGCGTTGGAAGTATCCGGTACGAAACTACGCATTGTGTTCAACATTGCTGAGGATGAAAATGGTGATCTTTCCGCTACTATGGATAGCCCGGATCAAAGAGCTACGGATATTCCGGTACATAAGGTTTGGTTTAAAAATGATAGTGTGCATATAGAGGTGCGGGCGGTAGGCGGGCATTATAAGGGTGTTTTGCAGAATGACCGGACAAAGATCAGTGGACAATGGTATCAGGGTGGAGCCCGATTGGATGTAGAGCTAAAGTCGGTCGAAAAGAAACCGGTACTCAACCGTCCGCAGGAGCCGAAGAAGCCATATCCGTACAGAGATGAAGAGGTCTTTTACCAAAACGAAGCTGCCGGTGTTGAAATTGCCGGCACATTAACTTCACCCCGGACAAAAGGACCTTTTACAGCCGTTATCCTTATTTCCGGATCAGGCCCTCAGGACCGCGATGAAACTGTGATGGGGCATCGTCCGTTTCTGGTGCTGGCCGATCGTTTAACTAAGCAGGGTATTGCTGTTTTACGTACGGATGACCGGGGCGTTGGAGGTACAACCGGCAATTTGTATCAATCTACCAGTCAAGATTTGGCTGGAGATGTATTGGCCGGCATTGAGTTTCTGAAGAACCGGTCCGATATTAACAATAAGAAAATAGGGCTTATCGGGCATAGTGAAGGAGGATTGATTGCCCCTATGGTCGCTGCACAATCATCAGATGTTGCTTTTATTGTGTTGATGGCCGGCCCGGGTTTACCGGGGGAAGAAATTTTATATCTTCAAAATGAGCTCATTCGCAAAGCAGAAGGTCAAACTGAAAAACAAATAAAAGAAAATCACCAAATTCAAAAACGCATTTTCAAGACTATAAAAAGCCATGAGACAGCAATGAACAAGAAGGCACGCCTCCGGAATCTTTTTACGGAAGTATTTGAGTATTTATACCAATTACAAAAGAAAGAGATTGGAAATAAAGAGAAGTTCATCCAGTCGAAAGTAAACAATGTTCTATCGCCATGGTTCCAATTCTTTTTAAACTATGATCCCAGACGAACCTTAAAAAAAGTTAAGTGTCCCGTACTGGCACTTAATGGCCAAAAAGACTTGCAGGTTACGGCAGAACAAAATCTTGAAGCAATTCAAAAAGCGTTAAAGGAAGGTGGAAATACTCAAGTAACGACAAAGTTGTTTCCCAATTTAAATCACCTTTTTCAGAAAGCTGAAAGCGGAGCGCCTTCAGAATATGCAAAAATTGAACAAACCCTGTCGCCTGAAGTAATCGCAGCTATTGCCGAGTGGATAGAAAAACAGATGCATTAGGCCCTGAAAAATAAATTGTTATAATAACGGTCGTTTAATAGGCAATAAAAATTATCACTGAAATGTGACTATTCGCATTTTATTTTTCTATATATAGTAAAAAAATATTTCGTGAAAAATCCCACATTTATTTGTTTCCCTTTGTTTTTTTAATTAAATTTTGAAACAAATTATTTCAGAGTGTTTCAAAATGAAACAAAGTAGGATGATAATGAACCATATTGAAGATAAATTACCCGATGTTATTTTAGATTCGTTGGGTGAGGGATTATTTACAGTTGACAAGGATTTCCGGATTAATAGCTTTAATCGTGCTGCGGAAGATATCCTGGGCATTAAAAAGCAGGATGTTATCGGCGATTTCTGCAAAAATATTTTTAACTCCAAACGGTGTAAAGATGATTGCCCTATCGGGCGTGTACTGGAGACCGGAGAGAATGTATACGATTTGGAAGGGCATTTTGAGGATATCAACCAAAATAGAATTCCGGTAAAAATGAATGCCGCTGTGCTTAAAGATAAGGATGGTGTGCCCATCGGCGGTGTAGTTTCTTTTAGGGATATGTCCTACCTGGAAACCATCCAGCAAAGTTTGATTACCACCTCGAATTTTCACGGTATTATCGGACAGCACAAATCCATGCAGGAAATATATGATCTAATCGATGAGGTTTCGGATTCCGACTCCAGTATTCTGATTATGGGAGAATCGGGCACTGGTAAAGAATTAATCGCCAATGCCGCTCAGATAACAAGTCTACGAAGCGAAAAACCGTTTATCAAAATCAATTGTTCGGTTTTCCCCCCGCAGATACTGGCCAGCGAGTTGTTTGGCCACGTAAAAGGTTCGTTTACCGATGCCGTAAGAGATCGTACGGGGCGCTTTGAACTGGCAGATAAAGGTACGATTTTTCTGGATGAGATTGCTGAGATGCCCCTGCAAATGCAGGTTCAGCTCTTGCGGGTCTTACAGGAAGGTACGTTCGAACGGCTGGGAGAGTCCATAACCCGAAAAGTTGATGTTCGGGTTATTGCCGCAACCAATAAAGACCTGGAAAATGAGATGGAACGGGGTGCTTTTCGCGAAGATTTGTTTTACAGGCTCAACGTTATTCCCATTAAGGTGCCCTCTTTAAGGCAACGCAAAAGCGATATACCCCATCTGGTTCAGCATTTTATTAACAAGTTTTCGCTGATTTCCGGCAAAAAAATTGTGGAAATCGACGATGAAGCGCTGGATATTCTGTTAGGATATCATTGGCCGGGTAACGTCCGAGAGCTGGAGAATACCATTGAATATGCGTTTGCCCGATCAAAAGATTCTGTAATACATGCCTCGAAACTGCCACCGGTTATCAGACGCGGTTCAGAATGCATTAGTGATGATGTTTCGGTGGAAGATAACCGGAAAAGTATGAATGAATATATGCGTATTCGTGAAACATTGGAAAGATACCACTGGAATCGAAGCAAAGCAGCTACTGAACTGGGTATGGGAAGAACAACTCTATGGCGCAAAATTAAGCGATACGGATTGATGAAGGCCTGATTCTGCAAAATGTAATTAACTGGATAGTATCAAACAAGACTGATTCTGTTAGCCTAAGACCAATCTATCTATTTTATTCTGTTTCAAATGGAACGGAATGTTTCATTCTGTTTAAAATTTATAACCATAATAAAATTAATGTATTAGCTTAAAATTGTTTCACGGCTGAAACGATTGCCAATCCCTCTCATCCCCTTGTATTTAGTCTGTTTAAGCCTTGTTGAAATGGCATACATCTTGCAGAAGTTTTGGCGAGGTTTAATATGTCAGAAATGTTGGGAAATCGCTATTTTATAGCCAGGCAATTTAATAAAGCAGCCATTCATCTGGAACGAGCCCTGCAAGATGATCCGGACTCCATAAAAATAAAAAAAAAGTTAATCATTTGTTATATCCAGACCGGAGCCATTAAAAAAGCCTTACACTATTTTTATAATATTGTCATAAAAGATCCGCAAAGCATTATTAATACCGATCCTTACTATGATGATTGCCCCTGCTCGGAATTGATCCCCGAGTGGGAACAACAGGCAAAAAAAGAAAATTTTCCTCAAAAAATTACCCTTATCCTTGGCATTCTTTATCTCTATTGTGATTTGGACAAATCCATTTTTTATCTGCAAAAATCAACCCAAAATCACGAACATTATCAGGAAATCTCGGCTGTAATCAAAAAATTAACAACCCAGAAAAATGAATTTGAATGACCGAACACCTTCTGTCCTGCCTGCAGATATTTATCATCTACCGCACTAAAAAATAGATTGCAATTATCCGGTGCGAAGTTTAATTTTTATTCGTAATCTTTATTGCAGGAAACACCATGGAGCAGATGGATATATTGGCTTTTGGCGCACATCCGGATGATGTTGAACTGTTTTGTGGCGGGACGCTGATCAAAATGAGCCGTCTGGGATACAATGTCGGCATAATCGATTTAACCCAAGGGGAGCTGAGTACCCGCGGTGATGTGCAGCAACGAAAGACTGAATCCGAACAAGCGTTAACAATGATGGGTGGACGTTTGCGGGAAAATTTGGATATTGCTGACGGCACTATCCAATCTAATAATCAAAACCGTATGAAAGTTATCCGGACAATACGTAAATACCGCCCCAATATTGTATTAGCGCCTTATCCCATGGATCGACATCCGGATCATGAACAAGCTTCACTTCTGATTGAGCAGGCGGTTTTCTATAGTGGTTTGAAGAAGATTGATAGCGAGATGCCGGCTTATCGTCCGCCTCATGTGCTTTTCTATTTTAGCCACCGGATTGAAAGAATTTCATTTATCATGGATATAAGCGATACATTTGAAGATAAGGTTAAAGCACTGCAATCGTATGCAAGTCAGTTTTACAAGCCGGATGATCCCGGCGATCAACCACAAACCTATATAAGCAGCAAACGATTTTGGGATAATGTGGAAGCCCGGGCGCGATATTTCGGTTCTCAAATTGATGTTGATTACGGAGAACCATTTCATAGCAAAACAAAGTTGAAAATAAATAACTTAATGACCATATTCCCGTAAGCATATAATATGATGCATAAATTTTGGAGAGACGGATGGAATTTAAATTTACCAAAGACAAATTAAATGAAATTGAAAATGTGTTGGATACTAAATTTGCCAAACGGGGTAATCAGTACCGGGCAGTGCTCCTGGATAAGGAAGAAGGGAGAAAATTAACGATTGAGATATATCCGGATATACCCATCGGCAAAAAAAATGGCAATTTAGTTTCAATTTATACATCCAATGCACATATACAGCTCCATTTTTGTGCGGGTGTTGTGGCCAGTGATGTCTTAGGTGAAGTTACATTTTTTGCTCAATACGGTGAACGGTTATCCGGTGTAGTAGTCGAAAAGCGTGCTGCCTGTTCCGTATTTACCAATGTAGATTCTGAATTGCTCTCCGGTGATTTTGAAAAATTAGCCCCCGAAGTTATGCTTTCTGGAATTGCCTTATCTCTAACAGAGCCGTTGCTGGATAAAGATAAGGAAGAATAATGCATCCGCTGCTGAAGCAGTATAAGAGTTATCTGAGTATCGAACAAAATCTCTCCGATAACTCGATTGATGCGTATGTAAGGGATGTAAATCGATATCTGGATTATCTAAAACGAATTGGTATTAGCCATCCCGCAGAAGCTCGGCCAAAGCACGTTCATCGCCTCATTCAGCTACTAAGCGAAATGGGACTCCATTCCTCAAGCCTGGCCCGTAATATTTCATCGGTAAGCGGATTCTATCGCTATCTGATTGGTGAAAATTTTGTAGAACACGATCCTACACAAAATGTGGATCGCCCTAAAACTTCCCGGAAATTGCCTTCTGTATTAACTTATGATGAAATTAAGAAAATCGTAAACGTTCCGGATACCCGGGATAATTTGGGTTTGCGTAACCGAGCCATGCTGGAAACCCTCTATGCGGCGGGTTTGCGTATCTCGGAATTATTAAACTTGAATGTGATGGATATTTATTTTGATGAGCAAATTATGAGGGTGTACGGTAAAGGTCGCAAAGAAAGACTTACCCCCATATCCGAAAATGCATTACAATGGATTGATACGTATCTGGATCGTTCACGACCATATCTGGACAGAAGAGGAAAAGGAGGCGGTTTTCTGTTTCTGAATGTCAGGGGAACGCCCATGTCCCGGATGGGATTTTGGAAAATAATGCACAAATGTCTGCAAGAGGTCGACATAAAAAAAGAAATTCATCCGCATACTTTCCGCCATTCTTTCGCCACACATTTACTCGAGAATGGCGCTGATCTGCGTGCAGTTCAGGAAATGTTGGGTCATGCCGATATCAGTACGACACAAATCTATACCCACCTTGATCGAAGTTATCTGCAACAGGAATATCGGACATTTCATCCCAGAGGTTAGGGGACATTTTTTTATTGAGTGGATCATACCTGGACCAAAATAGGACAGACGGGCTAGTAGCTTTCCAGAAGTCTCAGAGGCAGAACAATATAGAAAGAATTATTAAATTTTGTGAGCATCCACTAAATATAAATCCGATTGTTCAATTACCCGTTCACAGGTAAATTGAAACTGAACCAAAAATTGGGCCAATTCGCCGGCCGGTATCATCATATCGCGGGAGACGGCTTCACCCGCATCGCTGTGCAATTGATTGAGAGCATAATGGTCCATCAGATGCATAATGATAAATCTTCCATTTGTCTTCAGAATCCGCCGGAATTCCTTGATGATCAAATGCCTGTTGGAAAAATGGGGAAATACTGAAAAGCAGAGAACGGTTGCAAATGCATTATCGGCAAAGGGTGGTTTGTGACCGTCCCCATGGATAAAGTGCAGGGCGTTTTGATTTTGATATTTCTTTTTGGCACTTTGCAGCATATTTTCGGCAATATCAAATTCAACAATGGTGTTGAGTGAATATTCTGATGTTAGAACCGGAATCAAGACTCCCGTACCACTTCCCATATCCAGTACAGGATCGTTTAATTTGGTAATATATTTCGAAAAAAGGTTTGAAATCCGTTCAATTTCGGTTTGGGAAATCTGATCATCCCAATGTTGTGCATGATGGTTAAAAAAATGTCGGCCTCTGGCCACTGCGGTCATTGAGCACTCCTTTAATATTCTGATTGCTTTTTTTGTGTGTCCCATTGAGGAAAACGCTGCCGGATAATATACAATGCGGCCGGAACTACCGTGAGTTGTAAAACAACTCCCGGAATACCGCTTGCTACAATAGCTAAAGAAAATAAAGGATGGTCAAATCCAAAGAGTGGGGCGATCAATTGTACCAATGCGAATAATAGCAACCGGTCGAAAACAATGGCACCAATAAGAGCTATCCAAAACGATTGTCTCAGGTGCACTTTAACGATCGAAATAAATAACGCAATGACGATCAACTCCGCGGTTAATACCGGTAAAACCGGCGGTGCAATAGGTGGCATACCGGTTAAAATAAACGAAATTAAAGGACTGAATAAACCTAGCAACAGGGCAAATTTCCATTGAACCAGCATGCTACCAACCATGACCGGCAGGAACATCGGTAAAAAAGCTGCTCCTAATCCGAGAAGATGGAAAAACTGAGGGAAGATAACCCCCAGAGCCAAAAATAATGCCGTAATCGGAATTTGTTTTAGTTGATCGTCATTCATGTTATCTACCACTTATAGTTAATGCCAATACGGGCATGGGTGCCGGGGGCCGGATATTCCGGCAAAACATAATAGGTTTTTCCAAGTATGTTAAATACTTTAAATGAAGTATCGAAACGCTTGTTCACCAAGCTCACGGAAGCGTTCATCACGTGGTAGTCGGGCAAAGGAGATTGACTGTTATTGCCAGCATATAATCCATCAACAAATTTACCAAAAACCGCGAGTCGGGCCTTTTGTACCGTGTATTTGATATTATATTTCAATTGTTGTTCAGGATTGTATGCCGTTAACTCATCCGGATCCATATAGCTGTATGCCAGTTGAAAATTCCAGGTCATAGTCGGATTATAACTCAGCTGCATTTCATACCCGTGCTGAAATGCCCGTCCGCTGTTTTGAAACAGAGATCGCGGAGGCGGTGATAGATTAGGCATTAACTGTATCATGTTTTCCACATCGTTGTAATAATAGGAAAAACGGATTTTATTTTCTATACTCCAGCGGAATGCTGTTCCAAATTCTATACTTTTAATGTTTTCAGCATCTAAATTTTCATTGGCTGAGGGAAATAAATAAAGATCTCTCGGTGTCGGGCTTCGGAATCCTTGCTGATAATTGGAAAAAAGTTGCAGCATTGGATGCAAATCCAGAGTAATTCCTGCAACGGGAGAAACATTCGAAGCCGGTAAAGAATTGTAATGATACCGTAATCCGCTTTTCAGGTTAAGTCTGGGTATGGGATTATAAAAAGCCAGGGCATAAAGTCCGGCGCTGGAAATTGTGTGCAGATCATTATTCACAATAGGCTGTCCGTTGGGTAATTTTGCAAAACTATTCTGGGCGCGTCCGCCGTAATGCAACAAATCGATGCCAGCCGCAACATTCCATTGTGATGATACATTCATGAATTGGTAGGATGAGAATCCGTACGTGTAATCATGGGCATCAAAGCCATCAAAAAAGAGGTGATGGCCCAGATTGGTGTAAATTTGCGTTGATCCTGTTAGCTTTTTGCCTTTATTTTTTAAGATCATTTCACCGGTACCGCGTCGAATTTTTCCGAACGTACCAATGTCCGCAACATCCGCATTGCCGCGGCTGGGGTCATCAAATTCGTAAGGTACAAAACGCCCACTGACCGAAAACTCCCATCGATCGTTGATTTGATGACTGAAGCCGGCCTGGAGATGATAGGATTGAAAGGAAGTATTGGCGATATGGCCATCTGTTTGCTGACGACGGGCAGAGATATGCAGGCCTGTATTTCCAAGTCTTTTGGCCATTTTGACTGAAAAGTTTGCTGTCCCGTAGGAGCCACCCTCCATTTGAACTTGGAAAGGATGTTTATAGTTGGCACCGGTCACCAGGTTGACAACCCCGCCCATGGCATGATCACCAAAAACAGTAGACGCCGGTCCGGCTAATATTTCAACCTGTTGGATGTTATCCTTTCCATATACATCGGGGAGGGGATGACCAAAAAGCCCCATGAAATCGGGATGACCATTTAATAATACCAAGACTCCTGTGTTGGGATGCCCCCCCTGGCCTCTCAAGTAAACCTGGCCCGAACCGGCTGTTCCTACACCATAACCCATTACTTTTTTTTCCAAAATAAAAGCGGATGGAAAATATTTATCAACAACTTCCAGGGCGGAATGATTCGAAACCAATTGGACCTCTTCCGATGAAATCACTTCATAGCTGTATGGAATGTTTTTCAACGAAGTTTGATAGCGGTTTGCCACGACTACTATTGAGTCTTGCATGTCATAGACCGATGTAGTATCAGCAGGTGTGATGGCATGAAGCGGAAATATCAAACCGATCAATAGATAGAACGAGACCTGATGATTTTTCATTATACTTGGCTCCTTTTTGAATGGCATACAGTTAAACACCCTTATGAATTTTGATTGATATGCCGTGTTTGTTGGAAAGCTAGTGGTCTTTCAAGATCATATTGTTCAAGTAAAGCACCATTGGTTAATATATCTGAAACCTGGCCATCCGCCACCACTTGACCTTTATAAAGTATAATAACCCTGTGACACGTTTCATAAATCATATCCAAATCATGCGAAGTTATAAGAACGGTTTTTTCTTGATTTTGCAGCCATTTTATAATCTTCCGGCGATGTAAAGCATCCAGATTGCTTGTTGGTTCGTCCAGAGCGATGATTTCCGGTGTCATTGATAGAACAGTTGCTATAGCGGCCAGTTTACGCTCTCCGAAACTCAAATGGATGGAAGATCGGTGTTCAAAGCCCTCCAAACCGATAGTACGAAGAACCTCCCGGGACCGCTGTTTTGCTTGCTGGGGGGGGATTCCCATATTGAGCGGACCAAACATGACATCATCTAACAGGGTGGGCGAAAATAGCTGATCATCCGGGTTCTGGAAAACCAGTCCTACCAATGATTTGATGATCTTTTTGTTTTTTCGATTAATAATATAGTTACAAATTTTAATTTCATCCTCTGTGCGAAGTACTCCGTTCAACAAGGTTAAAAGTGTTGATTTTCCCGCGCCGTTTGGGCCTATGATGCCAATCCGTTGTCTGTTGGGTACAATCAGATGTAAATGATTCAAAACTGGGTTGCTGTCGTAAGCAAAAGACACATCTATCAGCTCTACAGCATTTACGTAGTTAATCTTCTCAGTCGAATAGTATTTCATAACGAGACCGCCGCAATATGCATGGTGATTGATAAGGTCAAAACGACCAAGACGGTATCCGATATCTTCCATTGTAACGCGTACTGCACATGGACTATACCGGAAAATCCTCGACTGATCATTGCAGCATAAATTCGTTCATTTTGTTCGATAACCCTGATGAAGAAATGAACGGCTAAGTGACTCATGTGTTTTAACCGTATGTTCCAGGGTAAATAAACATATCTTGAACGATAGGCCAGTAATAACCGGTTCATCTCTTTTTTCAGTAGGGCAACAAAATGATAGCTGTAATACAGTACACTTTCCATCCACATTGGTGTCCTGAAAAACTTTAGAGCGGCGAAAAATTGCTGCCAGTTCATGGAAAGCAACAATAAACGGGTTAACCAAATGATCAACAGAAATTTTATGTTTATACGAATGAATTGAAGCAAACCGCTTTTATAGATGGATAATGAAAAGATTTGCAGAATCGAATCACCGTTTGCATTATGCGGTGAGCCAGGATTTTGGAACGGTAAAAGCAGGGTTACCATCAGGATCATTGGATATAATCGAAATACGTGTCTGGTCAGTAAAGAAAAGCGGTCCGCCGATAATACACTTACCAATAGAAATACTAACAGATAAAATCCCAAAATGTAACCATTTATCACATCCGACAAAGTGACGCTGCCTAAAAAAAAGAGGTAGACGGCCAGTTTCATCCGGGGATCCAGGCGCGTGGTGAAAGATTGTTTTCCACTATTCGTCAATCCGGAATGGTGTTGTATACCATCAATCATTGTATAATCCAATCAAGCTAAATCCTGTCCGGTGGAGGTTACATACAATTTGCCATTTTTTACTCCTTTAGTGGCCAGGATTTTATTGGCCAACTCCTGGATTTTTTTGGCTCTGCCTTTCAGAATGATGGCTTCCAGACAATTATCGTGATCCAGATGGATATGAGTTGAAGAAATAACCGAATCATGAGCCTGGTGCTGTATCTCCGTTAACCGTTCACTCAGTTCACGCTTATGATGGTCATAAAGTAGATGGAGGATGCCAACCACCTGGTGATCGCTTTCAATCTCTTCGGCTATTAAACGTTCCCGAATCATATCGCGTATGGCTTCAGAACGATTGGCGTAACCTTTTTGTCTGATCAGTTGATCAAATCGATCGATCAAGGATTTTTGCAGTGAAACTCCAAAGCGTACTAAATGATTTTGCATGGCCGCACCATATTGGTGTTATAAATGTTTAAAAGGTAACACGAAATATTGCCATTTCCAAATGAACTTGAACAATATCTCTAAAAAATTATGGACCATAAATAACGCTTATGATTCATAATTTGCCGGTAATTCTTTGGTCGTTGTCCCAAATCATTAGAAATACTTCTTTTTTGCAGCTGACTTGAATGATGGTTAAATTAATTCAATAACCTTAAATGATAACAACCATACGTTGGCGGCTATTATAAAATAATTTCAGGAAATTACCATGGAAAAAGAAACGGTTTTTACTACTAAAGAATCGAATCGACTGTTATCGCTGGATGCCTTCCGCGGTGCAACCATTGCAGCTATGATTTTAGTTAATAATCCCGGTAGCTGGTCTCATATTTATCCACCGTTACGGCATGCTGAGTGGCATGGATGGACATTTACCGATCTAATTTTTCCATTCTTCCTGTTTATTGTTGGGGCTGCTATCGTCTATGCTTTTTCAAAGTATACACAAAATGATTTACCAAAAGGAAAACTATACATAAAAATTGTTCGTCGAACCTTGATTTTAATCGGACTGGGCTTGTTTTTAAATGGCTTTCCTTACTTCGATATTTCTTCCATTCGTATCCCTGGTGTTCTGCAGCGTATTGGTATTTGTTATTTTTTCGCTTCACTTATTTTTCTGCATTTTAGTAAGCGGGGCCAATGGATATGGATAATCACTTTATTATTCGGTTATTGGGCTTTAATGGAATGGTATCCTGTTCCCGGTGTGGGCGCCGGCCATTATGAAAAAGGTGCCAATTTTTCTAATTATATCGATAGTCTAATTCTTCAGGGACATATGTGGTCTGTGACTAAAACCTGGGATCCCGAGGGGTTGGTTAGTACCATTCCAGCGATTGCGACCACGCTGTTTGGAGTGATGACCGGTCATCTTTTGCGTTCACAAAGAAGTCAATTGGAAAAAGTGGTATGGATGTTAATTGCCGGAAATACAGCGTTATTTATGGGTACTGTATGGAATAATTGGTTGCCTGTCAACAAAAGCATATGGACCAGTTCGTATTCGGTACTCATGGCCGGATTGGCGCTCATCGTATTGGCTTTTTCCTATTTTATAATCGATATAAAGAAATATAAAAAAGGCGCATTTCCTGCCCGGGTTTATGGTATGAATGCCATTACAGTTTTTGTCCTGTCCGGATTAATTGCCAAATTACTCTATTTAATTCGCTGGAACAGTACGGATGGTCAGGTCGTTACCCTTAAGTCATCTATTTATAATAACTTATTCGCTTCATGGCTAGGTCCGTTAAATGGTTCTCTGGCTTTTGCTATCACATTCATTGTCGTGATGTATGGTATTGTATATTGGATGTACAAAAAGAAAATATTCATAAAAATTTAAATTGATAAACTAAAAATTATATTCAGCGACTAATCTTTTATGTTAAGCAGAATGCTGGGCATCATTAATTTTGATTGTAAAAACACGTTTACGACCAATAGCATAAATAATTGCAAATAGTTAGTTTAACAACGTTAATAATTGCTTGATATAAGTATTTTTTTTACATTATTCGGTAAAGGAACCAATGAGTTGAAATGGTAAAAGCTGATCAAATATCTCAACAAACCCTTGATCGGGTTCAGGAACAAATAGGATTTTACGGAAAGTCCCCCGAGGTTGAAGAACTCATACAGACTATCGCAACGGTCGCTCCCACTGATCTTTCGGTGTTATTGACAGGAGAGAGTGGCACAGGCAAAGAAATAATTGCTAAAGCCATTCATCAACTCAGTCATCGCAATGATAATTCAATCATATCTGTAAATTGTGGAGCCATACCGGAAGGGATTTTGGAATCGGAATTATTTGGACATGAAAAAGGTTCCTTCACCGGCGCGGTCGGTCAAAAGAAAGGATATTTCGAAGCGGCGGATAAAGGAACAATTTTTCTGGATGAAATTGGAGAGATGCCTTTAAATACCCAGGTTAAACTGCTAAGGGTACTGGAAACTTCGGAATTTATGCGCGTAGGAGGGACCACAAGCCATAAAGTGGATGTTCGCATCATTGCCGCCACCAATAAAGATTTGGATTATGCCGTACAGAACAATGATTTCCGTCGTGACCTGTATTATCGTTTAAAAGCCATTAAGATTGAAATTCCCCCATTGCGTAAGCGGAGAAATGATATACCTTTGCTGGTCAAAAAGTTTGCCGATTCTTACACCACTACGAATAATATCCCCTTCAAAGGTTTCTCACCGGAGAGTATCGAAGTATTGAGAGATTATAACTGGCCGGGCAACGTCAGAGAACTACGTAATTTTGTGGAAACCGCAATCATCCTCAATAAAGGTGATGTGGTGCACTCCGATTATGTACGCTCGGCCTTAAATATGGAAAAATCGACACCGGCGGAAAACTTACCGGTTCCCCTGAATAAAACTCCCGAACAGGCCGAAAGAGAATTAATTTATCGTACACTTATTGCACTCAAATTGGATTTGAGTGAAATTAAAGAAACACTCCATGCCCTAATTAACGGTCAGGTTCAAATGAATGAACAACCGGAATATGATAATAACTGGATCGGCAATACGTCTTCTCAGGAAGTTAAGCCACAGTCCCTTAATGCCATGGAACGCGAATTGATTAAAGATACTCTAAACAAATATGAAGGTAACCGCAGAAAGACCGCCCGGGCTCTGCAAATTAGCGAACGCACTTTGTATCGTAAAATTAATGAATACGGGCTTTCCTAAATGAGGTGGCTATGCGTTCATTGATAACTCTGCTTACCATTTTCCTGTTCATAGCAATGATCCATAATTGTGGATATTATTCATTTAAAGGAGCCTTGCCATCCTATGTCCAAACGATTGCCGTACCTCTGTTCAACGACCAATCTTCTTATCCGCAAATCCGGGAGAATTTGACCAATAAGGTTGTCGATAGCTTCATCGAGGATAATACATTAAAAGTCGTGGATGAAAGCAAAGCCGATCTTATATTAACCGGAACGATTCAGCCAATCCGGCAACAGGCGGCAACCGTTCAGGAAGGGGAAACCGTGTCAAATTTTAAGTTGACAGTCAATGTGCAGGTTAAATGCGAAGATGTTAAAACCGGGAAAAACTTATTCGACCGTTCTGTCAGTCAAATGAATTTGATGAGTGTAAATGCCGGACTGGAAGAACGGGAACAGGCCATTATGGAAGCCCTTGACTTAATCGCCGATGAAATAGTTGATTTAACCCTTGGGGCATGGTAATAAACAAAATTGTCATCGAGGTATAATATGATAAGTGCAAAAAAACAAATCAGTCAGACCGGAAGTGAATCCATTCTGTTTGCCCATAAAGCGTTCAATTTACTGGATCAAAACTTAGTAGACGATGCTGTTAGCCTTTGCGAGGCGGGTGTTAAGCGGTTTCCGTTTTACGCAACGGGGCATTATATCCTGGGTCGTTGTTATCAGGCAAAGGAACGTTATGTGGATGCCCGTCGCGAATATGACCGGGCCCTCTTCTACGAACCTGGTCACATAAAAGCTCAAAAGGCTTTGGCCTATATTTTTTTTAAGTTACAGCTAAAAGAAAAAGCCAGAGATCAGCTGATGACTACCGCTTTGTATGATCCTATCAATAAGGAATTAAAAAATTTCCTACAATCAGAGAAGCTGTATGAGAAAATTTATTTTGAGTCCCATGACAAGGATGAGCCGCAAGTGAATGGCCAAGACCTGGCTCAGTCTCTCGGTGACATCAATGAAGAAGAAGAAATGGAAAAACGACAAGCCCAGGATGAGGCCTATAATAATATGCAAGAGGATTTATTGGATTTAAATCAGGACGACGAAGAAGTCCCTCTCGAGACTAAAGGAAAAGAAAAATCCTATAATGGCAAAATCAGCCAGGAAGACTTTAGTGATAAGGAAGAGGAAAGTGTGGATAATGATGAACCCAACCATGATGATTTCGATTTAAACAATATTATTGATAATATCAGTGAGGAAGGTGGGCAACAGGAAGCCATCGATCTGAATCAGTTTGATAATCGGGCGGATGACTTTTCCACTATAATCGGTGAGCTTTTTGAAGAGGAAAAGAAAAAAAAACAGGCCGGAGAAAATGAGATTTCAGAGGAAGAACCGACTGATTCCGAAGTAAAGACCATGTTTATCCATGAAGAGCAGGAAAGTGAAGTTCAAATACAGGACAATGAGGCGTTTGAGGAGGAAGAAGAAGAGGAAGATTTCATTCTGAATGACGACGTAACGGACCATGAAGAAGCCGATGAGCAAAAGGACGAAGAGGATTTAAATATTCCTGCAGAAAAAGATGTTTCCATAAATATGCCTGATCAAGAACCGGTTGAACCCGTCATTCAGGAAGATACGACGTCAGATGATGATTCTTTGGATGATGTTATACGCCGCCTCGACGATAAAAGCGGGAATAAAAAAAGTAAAGAAAAGAATAATGATTCTGTATTGGAAAATGTACAAAAAATGAATGAATTAGCTGGTGAGGAAGAGGATATTGAAGATATCCTTTCCAAACCCAATCTGTTAACCACAACGTTCGGTGAAATTTTGATTGCTCAACGAAGGTTCTCTGATGCGTTGCGGGTATTTGAAACTTTACAGGAGCGTACGGATGATCCCACAAAATATAAACGTAAAATTGATTTTCTTAAAAAGATGGCTCATTTGGATAAATAGTCCACTCAATAATTGACACGGTAAGGCCTCAGGCCAAATGAATGCATGTGGATGCAGATCAAAATAGATTCATTCCATTTCATATTAATCAAAAATAGATATTAATGTATAAATTTATTTTTCTTACAGTTGTAATCGCCTCCATTTACACCATTAATCCTCTGCAGGCAGAACAATATTTTATTCATTTAACAGATCATGGTCTGGCTCAAAAAGAAAACCTATTAGGCGACTCGAGTCTTGAAAAACCCGGATTGGGTCCAAGCCATAAATCCCATCAATTTAACAACAATGTTCCCCGAAAAATTAAACAAGCCTATTTGCAACGGTGGCTGGCTTTGCAAACCAAAAACGGGGTAGAGGACAGTGTATTAAATTATCTGTACACAAACCGCATCATCGACGATCATGAGACCGTAGGCCGGTTTCAAACCCACACCGGGCATTCAGATAGTTTACAGAATGCACAGTGGTATGTGGATATCCTGCAGGCGAACCTGGCCTGGACCATAACAAAAGGGAACAGGGATGTTATTGTAGCAATCATCGACACGGGTATCGATTATGAACATCCGCAGTTAAATACAGCCATATGGCGTAATGAGTTGGAACAATCCGGCATAAAAGGCAAAGATGATGACGACAATGGTTTTGTAGATGATTCATTGGGTTGGGATTTTACGGATGCGCCCCGTTTTCCTGATGGTGGAGACTATCTGGATGAAGATAATGACCCAATGGATGAATTCGGTACAGGTCATGGTACCCAGATTGCCGGAATAATCGCAGCCCGTCATCAGGCAGACGGAATAAGAGGTTTGGCTCCCGGGGTACGCATAATGAACCTTAGGGCGGGTACGGCAGCCGGTTATCTGGAAGAAGACGATGTGGCCAGAGCTATTTTGTATGCGATCGAAAATGGCGCAGATATTATCAATATGAGTTTCGGGGATGTAGCGCTTTCCCGCTTTTTGAAACAGGTGATCAGCTATGCCTATGATCAAGGCGTGGTTATGGTGGCCTCCTCCGGTAACACCGGAGACAGCCGATTGCATTATCCTTCCGGATTAAAGGAAACCCTTGCAGTAGGCGCCTCCAACAGCGCGGATCAGCTAAGCGGTTTCTCCAGTTTTGGCAATACCGTCGATCTTGTAGCACCGGGTAGCGATATTGTGAGTACGGCGATAAACAATCAATATAACTCGGTGAACGGCACTTCTTTCAGTGCTCCCATGGTTTCAGCGGCCTCAGCCCTGCTCCTCTCACATATGCCGGACCTCACCTTTGAAGAAATTCGCCATATTCTTAAAACGACCACAGATGATATCCTAAACTATGGGTGGGATTATTACAGTGGCGCTGGACGTCTTAACATCCTACGGGCATTACAGGTACAGGAATCGGGGATTTTGCAGATAAAACATCCGCAACATGGGGATGCTGCTTTTCGCGATACCATACAGATCATTGGCAGCGCCGCTCATCCAGCACTCAAAAAAGTAACCGTAAAGATGGGCATCGGTCAGCAGCCGGATGACTGGAATATCATAGTGCAACAGACCTATACTCAATTTATTGAGGATACACTTGGTATATTACCGTTATCACATATATCGGATACTTTGGTTACATTATCCATGACCATGGATCTTCTGGATGGAAAGCGTAATGAAACTCGCGTTTCTTTCGGAATCGACCGCACACCGCCTGTGATTGCAAACGTAGAAATTTTGCCCTTATTAGATGCGGATCAGAATACGTATTTAATTCAATTTAACACGGATGATATCTGCACCTCTCAATTGTTATTTGAAGACCGATCAATGATGGACAACGTTGTAAGCCATTATGAAACACGGAATCATTATATCAAAATTAATGTTGCTGATTATGGTCCCGGACAACGCTTTAAAATTGAAGCTGAAAACAAAGCGGGTTTGAAGGTCCAAAACGCTAATAATGGTCAGTGGTTCTCTCTGCCATCGGTTAGATCAATTAGCTATCAAACGATGCGGAAGCTACCCTGGAAGTTACCGGCCGGTTATATGCTCGAACAAGCAACGGATATGAACAATAACGGAAAAAAGGAAATTATTCTAAGCCGCTATGATGAAGATAATCGATTCGGGAAAGTGGAGATCCATGAATTTCATGACAATGCATTTGTCAAAGTGTGGGAAAGCGAATTTGTATCAATTCCCAGAGCTGCAGGGGATATTGACAAGGATGGTCGGTCGGACCTGCTTTTGGGTTTTGGAAAAAACAGTTTTATTGTGGAATCGGATCAGAGCGGGGAATGGCCCTCTCAATTAATTTGGCAAGACGCCTCCCGGTTTTGGGCCGCTGATTATGCCGATTTTGATGGCGATGGCAAAGGCGAGATAATAGGCCACCGGGATAGCGTATATATTATTATGGAACACGTACAGGAACATACTTTTACACAGATCGGACAGCTACCCAATAACAGTTCGGGGAATAATCAGTTTGGGGTACCCCATATCCGGATGGTCGATTTGAATAATGATGATAGAAATGAGTTGGTTTTTGGTGACGCTGATGGCGATTTGCAGATATTTACATCACCGGCTGATAATACGTTCCAAGCCGTCGCTTCGGCAAAAACGAAACAATTGGATGCTACCTATTTAATCAGCTCAGTGAATCGGGATGATGGAGCCGGCCTTTTATTTACGGCCAGCCATACGTCTGCCGAATTGGATTATGAGCACGAATTTGATGCCCGGCACTGGACTCTGGAAAGTTTCCGCATGCCGGATAATCAACCCGTACTGAGGGCAGACGATGAACTATCCATATATGGATATTTTAATCAAAAAAATTTTGACAGCGGTTTACGGGCAGTGACAATTGAAGGTAAAATTTATGTTATTGCTTCTCTATTTCCCAACCTTTATATCTGTCGGTTCGATGAACAAAGATTAAATCCGGTTTGGCATAAACAAACCGCACGCTCCAACGCTGTGGTCGTGGATGATTTCAATAACGATGGATCTGTCGAATTTTATTACAATACTGGTCAGGAAATCATCGGTTATGCCATAGAACTTTCGGATAGGCCCTTGGCACCGTATCCGTTGATTGCCCAACCGATGGATAGCGTCCGTGTCCAATTATCATGGAACTTTAATTTATCCAACAAAACGGCATATTATCAGATTCATCGAAAAAGAAATAATAATGCCTGGCAACATATTCTGCAGACCCGAAATGCTGCACTAATCGATTCAATTAAACAGAATGATGGATCAACATATCAATACCGCATCCAGACCGTGGATAGCTCACGCAGCACACCGCTTAGTGTTTTTGCATATTCGGACACGGTGAGAGTGAGTCAACCGCCACGCTTAACGGATGTTCATATATTTAATGATCGCCAACTCAAACTCATTTTCAATGAGCCGGTTATGTTAAATCAGAATATTCCTTACCGCATTTATCTTAGCGGTCAACAACAATTGGCAGTATCGGTATTATTAACAAATAATGATTATGAAATAATAGCCGGTTTTGATCATCCGTTTAACAGTGGTGCAGAAGATACGGTAGAAATAAACAATATTTTCGATTATGATGGTGTGCCGGTTGATATGCGCTATAAAAACCATCTTTTTACGTACAACAAGGCCCTTGCTGCACCTTATGTAAAAAACATATCCTGGCCAATGCGATATCAACTGGATATTCAATTTAGCCAACCTATGAATAAAAGTGATGTTTTAAACGAGAATAATTATAGCCTAACACCTTCGGGTCATGTTACGAGAGCAAAACTATCGGATAGCTTAGGTCAAACTGTTACTTTAACACTGGACAAAAAAAGCATGATCGGGACGGTGGGTGTATCCTGCTATATTGCTTTTGAAAACTTAAAAAGTGCAAAAGGAATTGCCTTAAGCGGCCCCAATCCTGTGAAGTTAAACCGTCCGGTTGAAACATTAAAAAACGTATTCGTTTATCCGCAGCCAACATCTTCCACAACACCACAGATCATGTTTGCAAATGTACCGCAGGATGTGGAACTTAACATTTATACAGTCAACGGAGTTAAGATCAGGACTTTGCATGGTGATGTGAGTGCGGGAGGTATTCCATGGGATCTTAAAGATAAATTTAATCAGGATGTGGCTTCCGGGATTTATCTCTACGAAGTCATTCATGGAACAGACCGACATCTTGGCAAATTAATGATTACGAGGTAGAAAAATATGGCTCATCGCAAAAAAAAACCG
>WJIP01000210.1 GCA_014730185.1 Caldithrix sp.
AACCGTCGCACCGGCTGAGCCGCTTTCCCCAACGTCGGTTGTAAGCCATGCCCAACGCGGCAAACGATCTTTTTTATGCCATTCAACCTTTTCATTTTTAGCCACACGACCTGCCGGTAAAGCATTGTAAATACGAAACAGCGGATCAATGTTTTTATATTTTTTTTGTAAGCCAGGCGTAACGTCTCTTACTTTTTTATTCGTATTAACATCATCTACGCCAAGCGTTCCAGTCAATACACTTGCATCTTCCATGATTTATTCTCCTAATTTAAACATCCTTAAAAATATCCTGAACTTTAGCTTCATGTCCACCAATATCCTCAAGAAACCTTTCTTCTTCACTCATTTCCTCGCCGGATTCGGTAGATGGAGATTCTTGTGTGGAAGTTTTTTGCTTTTTAAGTGCGGCTTGTTCTTCACGCTGCCGGTCTTTGCTTTGTCGTTCTTCGGCTCCGAACAAATAATTATAAGCCTTTTGTAAAGACCATTGTTTACGGTCGGCCAAATTACCGATTGATCGCCAGCGTTCCAGTTTACGATATTCCGGATGTTGTTCATCTTCATCTATGCGGGCAATAGCGTCTAAAATGCCTTCTTCTTCATTGACGCGTTTTATTTTGAGGTCTTCATGTTCAGACTCCATACGTTCCATTTCAACCTCACCTAACCGCTTTTGTGAAGCTTCTCCGTTTTCCTTAAGCTTTTTATTCTCTTTTTCCAACTCGGAAACTTTACTTCTCAAAGCCGGCAATTCCTTATGTGTATCATTCAAAACTTGTTGCACGGCTTTTCGTACGGCCGGTTTAAGTTGTTCTTTGGGAACGCTAACCTCAAAATCATCATCGTCAACAAATGATAAATCATCCAGTTCAACATTGTTGACAACTTCATCCACCAATTCATCCGGTGCTTTAGGAATTTCCTTTTTGCCATATACATAGGGCATTACAACGTTTTGCAGGCGCTCCCATCCATCAGGATCATTATCATGTAACTTTTTAGCCCATGAGATGAACTGTGATTTTTTTCTCTGAGACGCTTCCCAGTTACCATAATCGTCATAATACTTTTTGTACTCGGCAATTTCAGGATGTTTTTCGGCAAGCTTATTGAACTCCTCTTCGGTTAGTTCTTCACTTGTCTCATCCTTTTCTGTGGTTTCTTCCTCGTCGGATTCGGTAGCTTCGCCCTCTTTTGTTTCTTCCTCTGATTTCTCACTTTTGGATTGATCAGATTCAGATTCATTTTCAACCTCTGCTTCATCCGCCTCTTTAAGAATATCGTCCACACTTACTTCTTCAAAAAACTCTTGCCCCTGTTCGGTTGTTTGATCTTCCTGGGGCTGGCCGTCCTGATTCTCAACGGCTTCTTGCTGTGGTTCTCCCATGACTCTCCCTCGGAGTTGGTCAATAATTCATCCGGCTTCGCAATGGATTGGCCGGCCTATAAATAAAAAAAGCCGAAAATTCCGACTGCTCGGAAAATCCGGCTGCACACAAAGTGACTTAAACCTCACTTGCTTTTCAGTTAAAATGTAAACGGCGTTTACACAAAATGCAAATAAAGTTTACAGTTTAAAGTTTTGGGTTATCAACTTATTGTTTTTCCAAATCATTAAATTGATGCTACGTATCTTGGACTGGCTTATTTCCAGCTCAACGCGGGCTTTATGGCCTTTTTCCAGTTGTTCGCGCAAAATATTATTAAGTATAATTTTTGCTTCAACTAATTGTTCTGCAATTTTCATTAGCTGTAAGCCCGTCCGTCCGGTCTGTAGATAGGTGATTTACCGCTTTTCTGCATTTCTTTAGCTTCTTCTTCCGGTAAATACTCTTGTATCACTGTTTCGGCTCTTATCAGTTCCCGGTTATCAAGATTAATATAACTCATTTTCTTTTCCTGCGGACTACCGTTTTTAAATTTAATCTTGCCGGGTAAAAACAAACGTACTTTACCTTCTTCCATTTGTTCAATAAGGTAATGATAGGTTTGCTTGTCCAATCCAATTGCCCGCTGAAACACTTTTACCGGCTTGCCGTTTTCATCAACGGAATTTTCCGGCGCATTATACACTAATACAAGAAAATAATCCCGATTTGTTTTCTTTTTCTCTGGCATACAGTCTCCCTGTTTTATTGTACTAAATCTTCGGGGTCACCTTTAAATTCCCCTTCTTCAAATTTACCCTCATATTTATCCATAACCTGATTGATCATTTGCACTAATTCATCGCCACCGGTTTCCACCATTCTTGTTGCCAGTTCCATGATTTTATTCTGTTTCAGTAAGTTATCATATTTTTCTTTCCAGGAATTGGGATATAATGCTTTCAATAAATCAATATCGGATATTTTGTTTATATTTGCCATAGCAATGGCTTTATTCATTTCATATTCCATTTTGCGCAACGCATTCATGTTCACGATCAGCTTTACATCCATTTCACCAAGTTGAGACAGATCGTTAATTATTTTTTTATCATTGACAACGGTGAAATCATCTTCCTGCGTATTTTCATCAGCTTGTTTATTAAACTGAATTTGTCTTTCCTTGCCGTCAATTTTTCTGGTAATTTCAAAGGGTTGGTTCATGCGTTCTTTAATATAATGAAATATACATTTACTTAACTGTTTCAAAGACGATTCGATATTATTCTTTTTAATGTATTCCGGCAACGTACCGGCTACCTGCAAGTTTCCGATGGCTTTTCCTGATAACTGTCCTTTACTTGCAGACTGAAATTGCTGAGCCTGATTGCTTGATCCGTGAATGTCATCGTATCTTTCTCTGGACATGGCGTGCCACTGCAATAAAGACGGGTCTATACCATTGCTTTGTAAAGTATGGACTTTAGCGTTCGGATTACGGATTACCATTGAAAAGTTAGTGCTTGCCAGCTTACGGTTTAATGTATTTTCTTCTTCTTTATCGGTAATACCGGTAATAATAATACCCTGTTTAATTGATGATTTAACCGCTTCCAGCATCACGGAAGAAGTTATATTTAACTGATCCTGGGTTTGTCCCTGCTTGACATAAATACCCATAGGGTTTTTGCCTTTATCCGTTTTTTTCCGCTCGGTATGGATGAAGTCGATTTTTCTGAAAGTCGGATATCCGGTCGGTTCCGGTTCTTCAAGCATTACATCTTCATTCAATATCTTGGTGATAAAAAAAGCGTCGGTTTCTTCTCTTATAGTTTGCGGCTGTCCGTTTTCATCTACCAGATCCTTTGTTCGGAATACGGCTTTTTTATACTCTACCTCATAGATATTGACAAAAGTTTCCGATTCATCGCCTTCCTGTTCTTCAACGGCTTTTTGAATATCATGATATTTTTTTATTTTCCGGTTCTTTTCATTATATCCCCACTTTTTCAGCACATAGTCTTTTTGTTTTCTTGTCTTATGGATTTTGTAAATATCATCACGATCCGTATGCTTGCCGTTCTTACAATTTGTATCCAGCAGGCTTTCATCATCATCAAGATACACAATTTCCGGGAACCCGATCCCGTATCTTCCGCGCTTATAAGGATTATCGATAAATTTAATGCTTCCCAGGCCGGTCGTGTACATATCTTTCAATGCACTGGTAAGTACATTTTCTTTAAAATCATTGGCTTCCAGTATGTCCTCAAACAGCTCTTTTACCGGTGCATACATTGCTCCGCCACCGACAATTTCCGGCTTAATTTCGCCGGCGATAAGCTCACCGATAGCCCGGTCTATAGTATCGGTTATGATGTTTTCCTGAATGTAGTCCTTATCCGATGGAACGTTAGACGGGGCCTGTGAATTTTCATAATACTCATGTGCTTTTCTGTACTCATCGGATACCTTTGAGCGTCCGGCCTCCGACTTATCAATAACTTCTTTGAACCCATTTAATGTTTCTTCCATTGCTTGTTACCTCCAAATTGTCCTTATGTCTTCGGTATCATTACCTTCCACCATACCGCCAAAGCGTTTTTTACCTTCAAAGCGAGCGTCCTTTTCCGGTGTTTTCCTGGGTCCCGGCAGCCATTTATGCAATTGCCATTTTATGCCCTGTGCTATAACTCTGTCATCAAGTTTACCCTTATCAGCCTCCGGTTTACCGTTCTTATTATAAATAAATGTCATAGCCTCTTTGAAAAAATTCGGATCGATAACACCATCCACATTTTCATTCACCGCATCACGAATATCAGCACACATTACCGGCCGGGTTGCTGAGTTGGTGTTCCATCCCAATCTTATATTTTCAAGGTCAACAATTGTTGTATAATCCATTTCGTGCATTAAAAACGGATAGCTATATTTTAACTTATCCAAAACCGCATGGCCGTGATTATTATTTTCGAGACCCAAAAAACAGTTATTATACCAGTACCCGAAATGCCTTAATATCAAAGCAAGTGCGGATGTATCGACACGCCCTACGAAATAAGCGACATCGATTTTTTCAACCCTGTCATATACATACATAACACTGTTATCCATCTTCTCAAGCCCCTGAGCCACGTCTGCGACTATCAAATAACGATATTGCCATCCGGGAACCGGTTCTTTATATATTTTTATACGGCCGGCATATTGTTCAAATAGTTGGATTTCATCGTTTCCAATCTTTTCAAAGTCATATTCTTTAACTTCATATTTATTGAGTGTTTCCTTATAACGTTCCTGTAACAGTAAATTATCGAAATAAGGCGTTCCTGAACTAAGATAATCAATATCAAGTTCCTGGCCGATATTTGTTAAATAATCGTCTTTGCGGCGTTCACATTCATCCAGATACCAGGCCGACAGCCACACATCTTTACTTTTTTTAAACGGGTGTTCGCCGCGCCATTTACCGGCCCCTTTAATCGGATGCTCTGACCAATGAAATGTTAACACATCAATAGCCTCACTAAACCTTAGATTGGCAAATTTACGCCCCATACCCCACGGTGTACTAACCACAATGCGGCATGGTGACGAATCGCCCATAGATGTCCATGCCTGTCCGTCGGTTTCCTCCCACTTACTAAATTCATCGGCAAATATGGCTTTATAGCGTCCTGACGTCGCAAAGTTAGCGTTATTGGCTTCCCCTTTCATATATGATCCCGAATCAGGATTATTAATATAAGCCACATTATCATGCTTATTTTCATTAAATCCTGCGGGAAACATAGAAGGATGCAATCTGTACAAATTATAACGGAACTTTTCAAATAATGTATCCGTTGCCCCTTTTTTATCAACATATTCTAATTTCCTGGAACCTGCAAGAAAATCATTACCGCTATCCGGTTTCCACCAGTAATACAAAAGAACACCGCCGATAATAAGCCATGATATACCCATATCACGACTTTTGTCAATTAAAATATCACGACCAATGTCAATATGATTGCATATTTCCAGTACAGCTCTTTTTTGAAAGTCAAACAATAAAAACGGCAGGGCTGAGGTTTTCATAAACTCTTTACCGTACATATTCAATATATGTCCGCGGGGCTCATGTGTCCACAAATGGTTCTCAAAGAATCGTATAATACCGGTAGGTTCACTGGCCGATGGATCATAATCCATTAAACACAATGTTTTTTCCAGCAAAGCAACTTCGGGATTATCCGTCATGTTATTATACAGTTCTGCACGATACCGTATATTGTCCAGCATCTTTTTACCATGATCCCGGTAAGCCCGCTTTAAGGCATTTCTCGAATCTTCTTTGTTAGATCGTCCCATAGTTATCGCATCTTATCATTATTAGCTTTCGGTTATAATTTGTCCGTTAGTAAATCATTCTATCCAACCAAAGAACGTATGTATTTCAAAATACCCATTTGGATAATCATATTCTTTGTGGTGTGTATTTTTACTAATTCTTATTTTTAATGGCCACTCTATATGTAAGTGCCAATCAATAAATCTTATATTAATTATATCATTGCTCATATTACTTCCTTTTCGGCTTAGTGTTATGT
>WJIP01000211.1 GCA_014730185.1 Caldithrix sp.
GATATCGAATATGTGGCCGTTAGCCAGGAGGCCAAAATGTCACCCAGTGCTATCCATCCCTACCGGAAGTGGAATCCTGAATTCACCGATGCTTCACTACTAAACAAGGAAAACAGCGCCAACTATATTATTATAACCACAGACTTATTACTGGAAAATGCCCGAAGGTTAAAAGCCCTCAAAGAACAAGATGGTCTGAAGACAGAAGTGGTGACGGTAGATAATATTTACGATACCTTTAATTATGGTATCAAGTCACCTCTTGCAATAAAAGAATTTATCCGATATGCCCTATATCAGTGGGAGCAATCCAATGCTTTGCAGTATGTTGTTTTGGTTGGAGATGCATCCTCCAATTATAAAAGTAATGCTGATCAGGTTCCCACTTTTTTATATCAAACGGTCAAATTCGGGGCTTCAGCAGCGGATTACTGGTACGCTTTACTATCGGGAGAGGATTACATTCCGGATGTAACTGTTTCCCGCATACCGGCGTCAACCAACGCTGAATTGGTAGCCTATCTGGATAAACTTGAGAATTTCAATTCATCCGAATCTATCGGTGAATGGCAAAATAGAACGTTGTTTTTAAGCGGAAATGACGGCGGTACCCGGGAAGTGATTACCAACAAACCGGTATTTCGTGCTCAAAATTTGCGCCTGATCAACCGGCAATTACCAGAGGGTTTATTTTCCAATCAAATCAATACGGTCAAGAATACCCAGATTGAAGGGTATGATGAAAAATTTGGCAGTACCACTGATTTAATCGAATATTTTGACGAAGGGGTATCCTATATCAATTTTTTCGGCCATGGTGGCGGAGCGATTTGGGCGGACGTCCAATTATTGGGATTGGATGATGTGGATCGCATGAATAATGGTTCCCGTCTGCCGTTTGTTACCAGCATGACGTGTTTTACCGGGGCGTTTGAAAATCAGGGTCGACAGAGTTTAAGCGAAAAATTAATTCTCACCCCGGAGAAGGGCGCTATAGCCATTCTGGGAGCTTCGGGGGTGGGCTGGCTACAAAATGATTATACATTAGCCTGGGGTGTTTTCGATTATTTATGGCATGATGATATTACTATAGGACAAGCGGTTGATTTAATGAAGATGAGTTATTTGTCATCACCGTTTTATTACACAGATGAAACGAAATTTTACACCTATAGTTATAATCAACTTAAACATTCGTTGGTTACGCAATATAATTTACTCGGTGATCCAGCCTTAAAACTTCCGAAACCCCAGAGTGAACTGAATCTAACTGCTGATCGATATAGTGTGTATCCGGGTGATAGTATTAATATTTATATTAATGGTAATTTGGATAATGGAAATGGGCGGTTAAATCTGACTGATAATGAAAACTATCAAATTGATGAAACGCTATTCAGTCTTAATTCCGAATCTTCAACGTTTGGTTTCAGGGTTCCCGATTCGGGCTTTACCAGTCCGCTTCATGTGAAAGCTTATGCCAGCAACTTGCAACAAGATGCCAATGGATATTTGCAGATTGCTGTTGAAAAACCGCTGGTAAGAAAGATTATTACGATTCCGTCCCACCCACAGATCAACGATTCTGTTCGATTCAACCTGATCGTTGATAGCGTTGACCCTATTGAAAATATTTCACTCACAAATTTCGAAACTGTTAATAACAATATTGCTTATACTGCGGATATTGAAATGATACAAAAGAATGATTCCGTATTCACTTCCAATTCGTCTTTTGGTGCATTTAAGGCAGCAGGTGAGCATCATTTCGATATTGAAATTCAATATGCGCAAGGGGAAAAAGAGATTTTGAGATGGCAATCTTTGTTTGTGGACGATGACCGTCCTGATCTCTTATTCGAGTCCAATAGCATTGCATATGATGCTTCAGATGGTTCGAAGATTCGTTGCACAGTGATGAATCAATCTGATGAATCTTTATCCGATGTCAATCTGAACTTTTATGTGGATGCCGGCCCTTCATGGCAGATGCCGCATATACAAAAGACGCTTCAATTTCAATCCAATGATAAACAAACAATTACATTGCCGTTACCGGATTCCCTATTGTGGTTGCCTGCCGAACATACGTTTAAATGGATTATCGATGCTGACAGTACCGTTGATGAGCGTAGCGAAACCAATAATACGGCTCAAAAAACCTTTTCCGCTGATCGATTTTTAGTATCACATCCCATTGGTACAACCGCCGATGGAGTTTCAAATGATTCTGTTTCGATAGACAATGGATGGTCTTTTTATGTTGCTAAGGATTCAGCCAGGAAAAATACCGTTGTAAAATTTGAAGAACGCGATATTGGCCAAATGCTTTCAGATCGATCTCAAGGCGCTTTAACGTATGTATCTCCTGCCGGTCGTTTTGACAGTTCTGCTATATTTTTAACCATGCAGGATCATATTTTGTCGGCTCTTTTAAGCATGAATATCGATGTGAATGCGGAAATTAAGCCGGATGTTTCATTTTACCGCCTCAATCATATGGATGGTTTGTGGTACAGAGTGCGCAGTCAATTCAAAGGTGATCGGTTACAAGCGAACATCAGGTCAGGTGGTTTATACGCTGTGTTTTACTCCAGTGATAAGGACGAACCAACCATCGAAGTAACCACCAATGGCCGGCCATTGATCGGAGATATGCTTGTATTTCGAAATCCCAGTATTTCGTTGCTTTTGCAGGATGAAAATGGTGTGGATTTAAAAAACTCATTGGATCTGAAAATCGATAATAACATACTGGTTAGCAAAGGTATGGTCATGGAATCGGAAACCGTAACTTTGCCCGACAGTGTTCGGGAAGGTAAAGCTGTATCGGTTATTCTTAATCCGGAATTTGATCCCGGAGATCATCGTATTGAAGTCAAAGTGGCGGATGCCAGCGGCAACCTTTCCACACAAACCATTGAGTTTACCGTGGCTCAGACCTTTGATATCCGTGTGTTTGGTAATTATCCCAATCCCTTTCAGGATAAAACAATTTTTTCATTTTTTATTGATAATTATGAACCGATTGATGATTTGGATATAAAAATATACACGGCCTCCGGTCGGTTAATCCGGAAAAAAATGCTTATACTTGATGAATCCATTGGAATTGATCATAATATCCGTGATCCATTTTATCACGAATTAATATGGGACGGTACCGATGATGAAGGTGTGGAAGTAGCTAACGGCGTTTATTTTGCCATTATCAAAGGTAAGTACAAAAATAAGACCGTGAAAAAGACATTAAAAGTAGCGAAATTGAAATGAAGAAACGATACATTGTATTGGCCCCCATATTTTTATTCTGGGTATCCATGGCGGATGCACAGGGTAATCATGCCGCAGCCTTTCTGGATTTAGGGATTGGTGCCCGTCCCCTGGCAATGGGAGGGTCCTATGTTGCTTTGAGCAATGATGCGACCGGTTTCTTTTGGAATCCGGGAGGAATGGCCTTGCTACCAGGCATTCAGGCCGCATCTATGTACGCAGATCTGTTCGGTCAATTAGAACAGCAAAGTTATTTAAGTGCAGCGATGCCTCTTTTTGGAGGAGGGGCCATATCACTTGGCTGGATACGATCCAGTATCGATGATATTCCCCGATATCTCTTTGAAGAAGACCCCGGTATAAACGCCTTTCAGAGAATTAACGGTGATGCCGAACCCCTTACCGCAGATCCGGATGGTTATTTTGGCAGTGCAGATGATGCTCTTTTCATTACATTTGCTAAATATATTCCGTGGACGGTTGACCTGGGATGGCAGTATTTCGAGCTTCCCATAGATATTGGCATTGGTATGAATATGAAAATGATCCGACAAAAACTGGATGATAAATCGGGTACCGGAATCGGTGTGGATGCCGGCATCCTTATGCGGTTGGGTTTAAACGAACTCTTTGCTGAAGATGGATACGGTGATTTGTCTTTCGGTTTAAATTTTCAGGATGCAACGAATACACAGATCGAATGGAATACGGTCTCTGCTCGTGAAGATAATGTCGGTCGAAATGTTAAGTACGGTTTTGCCTATGTGCAGCCCCTGGCATTTATGAACTCCCGTTTTACAATAAGTTATGATGTCGATACCAAATATAAGGGTACAACGCATTTAGGGTCAGAGTTATTATACCACTCATTTCTAGCGGTGCGAGTAGGTTTGAATGCAGGTTATTTTACAACCGGTGCCGGTATTTACTTGTGGAAAATTGGTATCGATTATGCATATCAAAGTCATGTTTTAGGAAACTCTCATCGAGTATCTTTGATTTTTAAATTATGAAATACTTACTTTCTTTATTATGGATTAGTCTGTTCACAATGTTGGCCTGCTCTCAACAAGAGGTGACAGAGGATGAACCATTGGAACCCATCACCTTCGTTCAGAAAGAGACCTTCACCGATACATTGCAACACGAAAATGGGGTTGATGCCATCCATACGGGCGGTCCATCCGATAATAATGGTATCCGTCTCATGTGGCATTCCCATCCACAGGCCCATGAAATCGAATATTATACCATCTACCGGAGCAATCATCCTGAGGGTCTTTCCTTCTATCAGCAGGTTGCTGTTAAATATCCCGGAGGTCCCAATATCGCCGATACGGTTTTTATTGATGATTCTGATGTGGATTTGAATAGAAAATATTTTTATTACGTTACCTGCACAAATGAGGCTAATGTTGAAAGCGTTCCTTCCGATACTGTTTGGTATACAGTTATTGAGAAAGCACAATTGATATTTCCCAACAGTGAGGCGGTAATCGATAGTCTGCCAGTGTGGTTTCAATGGGCCCGACAGGATTATCCGGATCAATACATTTTGCGAATTGAACGATTTATTACCGAAACCTTCCATCCGTTGGTTTATATCAAACTCATTCAATCAAAATATGAATCACCACAAACTGAGTTAGTGAACGACTGGAAACCGACTGCTCAGGATAATGGCATGTACCGCTGGCGAATTGATTGTGTGGGAAGAAATAAATTATATGAAGGTTCTGAATCCATTTGGAGAACCTTTACATTAAATTTGAAATGAGGATTTATGAAACGGTTATTAATTACAATATTTGTTTTTTTACTGTTCACAGCACCGTTACAAGCTCAGAATCTGGACAACTTTTCAAATATCGATCCGCTTTCGCAATATTCAGACAGACCAGCACAGTATATATTGGGCAGCGGTGATATTTTACTGGTAAATGTTAATTTGTGGGGCCATGTTCAAAGACCGGGTATTTATAGCATCCCCAGTGCGTATACTCTAATCGACCTGATTTCTTCAGCCGGAGGTCCTTTAAAAACAGCTCGGTTAAATGATGTGCGTATTGTAAGGAAAAATCAACAGGTTATCACCATTGACATCGAAGAATTCTTAAAAACGGGTAATAATGAACTTTTGCCTGTATTACAACCCGGTGATACGATAATCGTATCCGGAAGTATACAGGATATATTTACACGGATTGTGGGAATAATGCGGGATGTGGCCATTATTGCCAATGTTTTTGTTTTAGCAACACGAGTAAATTAACAAAAAATTTGAATTTAACTTGATAAAATGATCTGAGAGAGTTAATATTGAACTATCCGTTATGCAAAATATAGCTTTAAGAAGACGCTCGATTATGACTTCTTCTGGGAGACTGTTATGTTTAATTTGAAAATCATTACATGGTTTTTGCTTCTTAGTACCATCGCATTTGGCCAACTATCAAATGCCAATAAAACACTCATTCATACTCAAACCGGAAAAACCGTCGATAAGGGGCAGTTAACCTTTTCCAATGATATGAATTTCTATTCTAATGTGGCAGAATTTATAGGTCAATCCGAGCCGGCTAATTTTTCTGAAACCAATTATTGGTTAGTTGCGGGTAACACAAATCTTACCTATGGCATCACCGATGTATTAGATGTCTCATTAGGATTACGTTTGTATCAGGATACTCACCGAAGAAATGAGTATAATTTACCTGATGATATTTTTCTAACGTTAAGAGCAGGCTCATTTGCCTTCGGCCGAAATCATTTTTATCAGGGTTTTTTAACAAGTTTTCGTTTTCCCACGGGCGAGGTGCATAACTATCCTTTTGCTGAATATGCCAGCGGTGCATTTGAATATGGCCTGATGTATGCCGTTTCGTATTATGATGATCCTTATCTACCCCACAGAGCCTATAGTTTGCATTTTAATATTGGATGGTGGAATCATAATGAAGCCGGTCGCACATTTAAATTCAGGAATGGTTCGGAATTTGAATCCGGTGTGAGTTCTAATGATATCCGGATGGCTTTAGCCGCTGTTTTTCCGACAGCATTATTTGATTTTCGACTGGAATTAAGTGGTATCCTCTATGCTCAACGCCCGGAATCATTTGTTTACAGTGCTGAGGAGTGGGCTTACTTTACTCCCAGTGTTCGTTTTAAGCCCTGGAAATCATTATCATTTGATCTTGCGGCTGATCTTTTACTTTCGCCCTCTGACAGACAGTGGACTACGGCAGATATCCCGGATATTTCTACGAATCTGGATCTCCCAACCAGCTATCCGAATTGGAAAATTCATATGGGTGCGAATGTTTCTTTGAATGTACTTAAGCAGAATTTTGGTGTGGGTTCAAATTATGCCAGAGAAGAGGCTAAAGAAAAGATTGAATTATTCGAAACTATATTAGAAGAGCAGGAAAAAGCCGAAACGGTTCAGGGGCAATTGGAAAACCTGCGACGCGTAAGAAAAGAAGCCGAAAAAGAAATTGAAGAGCTGGAAAAACTCATTAATGAATAGAAATCGTCTTTACGGTTTTTCTATGAGAAAACATTTAAAATGTAAGTAAGTTTTGATAAATTACTGTTTTGTCGTTAACTTACCCGCTGCAAGATGAGCAAAATTTAAACGGAGGTTGACATGAAAAAGCTCAGCCTGATTTTATTGGTTGTTTTAGTAGCAAGTGCTATAAGTCAACCAAGATTTGGCGGCCGAAGCCTTATCCATACCCAAAGTGCCCGTACATTTGAAAAGGGGCATCTTGAATTAAAAACAAATATGAATTTTTTTACAAGAGCGACTGAATTTGTCGGTTCCGGTGAGCAACCAAATTTTCAAGCCAATAATTATTGGCTTGTTGCAGGCAATTTTGCTCTGACTTATGCTTTCACCGATCATGTGGATTTTACAATTATGCCCCGACTTTACCAGGACACACACTATGCAAATGAGTACAACGTACCCGGCGATATATTTTTAGCCGCTAAGATCGGGACTTTTGCTTTTGCCAACAGAAAATTATACGGTGGTTTGATATCCAATATACGTTTAGCCACAGGCGAACAGCATAACTATCCTTTCGCTGAGTATGCCAGTGGATCTACGGAGTACGGGTTTATGGGTGCATTATCCTATTATATGGATCCTTATCTTCCGGAAAGAGCATTTAATGCCCATTTAAATGTTGGGTGGTGGAATCATAATGAAGCCGGTAACATGGTCTATGATGTCGGCAA
>WJIP01000212.1 GCA_014730185.1 Caldithrix sp.
ACATTACTCTGCTCAATACCATTTACATAGAGATATCCGGCACCACAATCGATTTCCAGACTTGTCAAATTGCCTTTGTCCAACGTGAGGTGCTTTTCTTTTTCCAAATCGGCAGCAGACAGGGAAAACGCCATCACTACGATGATCATAAAACTCAAATATTTCATTTTGAACCTCCGTTTTATTGATTATTTAATTCGTAATAATACTAAGGCTTGCGAGATGTTTTTGAAAAAAATCATTTGAATGTATTTTATTTAAGACTTCTGAATAATTTACGGAAAAGTTTACAAAAAGTTTTACACGTTCAAATGGAAAATGTATCTTGTAAAACTTCTGCGTTGATCTCTATAAGTAAAGTATGTTCTAAGAAATACATAGTCTGGCAATAATAGCCTTGTGTATGATTATTAGATTTTATATTACATTAGGAATGCCATACCGGTTTTGAACCTTTGTAGGAAGGAAACAAAGCAAACTGCCGGTATAGGTATGATTTAAATTTTGAAACAATTGTCGCAAACTGTAAATTTCTAATAAGGTTGATATTTAAAATTGATAATAATTGCCGATGGATGCATTAACTTTAAAAAATGTACTTGAAAACAGTACCGAAAAATTTGCTTTAAGGCCAGCATTAGGTCGGGTTGACGGAGAAACATTAACGTATGCCGTACTTTATAACCGTGTTCAGGCTCTCTCCCAATATTTAATTGACCAAAATTTTCGAAAGGGTGATCGAATTGCAATTCTGAGCGAAAATAAACCCAACTGGCCTATTGTATATTTTGCTATTACATCCATTGGATTAATTGCAGTCCCCATCCAACCGGAGTTTCAGGAAAATGAAATTAAGCATATTTTGAGACACGCCGGAGTAAGCGGTCTGTTTGCATCGAAAGGTCAAATGGATAAGATCGGAGACCGGGATGATCATAAGATTAAGGTTTGCATCGATATTGATACGTTTCGGCCCTTCGATACCCATAAAAAAAGATCCCCGGCGCTGCTCAATTTATTGAAACGCAGCGAAAATGAAATCAGTAAAATTAGAGAGGCGGCCTTCACGGTATCAGAAAGTCAGTCGTATAAGGTGGAAGAACAGGACATCGCATCCATTATCTATACTTCAGGCACTACGGGACACTCAAAAGGTGTTGTCCTCACCCATAAAAATATTGTATTCGACGCCAAGGTGGGTAAAAAAATCATCGATGTTGACGAACATGATCGACTTCTATCTGTTCTCCCTCTGGCGCATACTTACGAATGTACCATAGGACTCATCGCCCCGATTATCTACGGAGCTTCCGTATATTATCTGGGAAAAACTCCGACTCCCCGGATTTTAATGCCGGCTCTACAATCGGTAAAACCAACCATTATTTTGACGGTGCCGTTGATCATCGAAAAAATCTATAAAAAAAGGGTATATCCGATTATTACCAAAAACAAATTTGTAGAGTCCATTACCCGAATTCATTTTCTGCGGAATCGTCTCTATAAGTTGATTGGAAAACGGTTGCTCGCATCGTTTGGTGGCGAACTGAAGGCATTTGGTATTGGAGGAGCTGCCTTATTACCTGAAGTTGAAAAGTTCTTACGTTATGCTCAATTCCCCTATGCCGTGGGTTATGGGTTAACGGAATCATCCCCCCTGTCACTTGCAGCCGGTGTTCGGGAGACCCGTTTTCGTTCTGCAGGCAAGCCGATTGAAAATGTTGAAGTTATGATCAAAGCCCCCGATAAAAATACCGGTGTTGGCGAATTGTTGATTCGTGGCCCCAATATTATGCAGGGGTATTATAAAGATGAACAACGCACTGCTGAGGTTCTGGATGAAGAAGGATGGTTGTATACGGGGGATCTGGCCTGCATTGATGATGACGGCTATGTATTCATAAAGGGACGAATAAAAAACGTCATAATCGGTTCCAATGGTAAAAACATTTATCCTGAAGAAATCGAATCGGTAATAAATGAAAATGAGTATGTTTTGGAATCTATTGTTTTTGAAGATGAAGATAAACTGTATGCCAGGGTATGTTTGGATTATGAGCTCATTGATGAACAATTCAAAAACCAGAGTTACAGTGAAAATGCGTTACGTAAGCAAATCGATATTATTTTGCAAAATATTCAGAACTATACCAATGACAGAATACCTAAATATGCCCGACTGCATCGGTTGATTGAACAGACAGAACCATTTATTAAAACACCAACGCAAAAAATTAAAAGATTTTTATATGTGAACGATCCCCAGTGATAAAGATAATTATCGGGATTTAAGTTGATACTTTTAATCAAGTGAACGAAAAAATTGAATGGAGTGAATCAGTGAAACGCATAATGGTTATTGAGGATGATAAGCATTTATTAGAAGCACTTAAACAGACCCTGGAAAATGAAAATTATGAAGTGGTAACGGCATTGGATGGAGAAGAAGGCTTGTCCAAAATTCGGGATTTGCCCTGCCATTTAGCCATAGTTGATATTATTTTACCACAAAAAGAAGGAGTGGAAACCATCGCTGACTTGAAACGTTACTATGGCGAGACAATAAAGATTTTAGCCATTTCAGGTGGTGGCGAAATTGAAGCCGAAACATATCTGCAATTGGCGATGCGAATGGGTGCCGATGCTACCCTGGATAAACCGTTTCATATGGATGAACTCAAAGATAAAATCGATCAACTTATCGGGGACAAAACAACATAATTCTACCGCATTTAAAGAGATTTCTAACTTGTATACTGAATCAACAGAAAATCAGAAGATCCCGCGGTGGGATGATGTAAAACAAGCGGCCGATCGCATTAAAGGCTATATTCATAAAACACCGATTATGACGTCGCAAACCCTAAACCGAGAGAATGAGAGTCAGCTTTTTTTTAAATGTGAAAATTTTCAAAAAACCGGCGCGTTTAAATATCGGGGAGCGGTCAACTCGGTGTTGAGTTTATCGAAACAACATATTAAAAAGGGGGTGGCCACTCACTCATCCGGTAACCATGGGGCGGCATTGGCATCGGCCGCTTTATGCCGGCAAACCCATGCATATATTGTTATGCCGGAAAATGCCGCTGCTGTTAAAATAACGGCAGCACAAAATTATGGTGCTCAGGTCATTTTCTGTGCGCCAACCCTTAAAGCTCGACAGGATGGTTTGGAAAGGATTGTCCAGAAGACCGGAGCTTATTTTGTACATCCATATAACAATCCGGCAATTATTGCCGGCCAGGGTACGGCAGCTATGGAAATGATAAAGGAAATCAATTACCTGGATTATATCGTTACTCCCGTTGGTGGTGGCGGATTGTTGAGCGGAACGGCTATTGCGGCCAAACATCTGCGTCCGGATATCAAATTGATCGGTGCTGAACCAAGGCTGGCAGATGATGCTTTTCGCTCGTTTCATACAGGAAAACTGGAAAATGCCTGCAGACCGACAACGATCGCGGATGGTTTACGTACTTCGTTGGGTTCATTAACATTTAGTGCTATTAACAAATATGTGGACAATATTATGTTGGTTTCTGAGACGGAAATCATTAAAGCCATGCGGATGATATGGGAACGCCTGAAAATCCTCATTGAACCATCATCGGCGGTACCAGTTGCAGCTGTCATATTCAATTCCATCCGATTTAAAGGCCTTAACATAGGTATTATATTAAGTGGTGGAAACGTGCAATTAGATCGTTTACCTTGGACTCAATCTGCCCCTTAAAAAAACAAACTCTAAAAATTCCAATACAAATACAGGGAGATAATTACATGAAAACCTTTTTACGCACGCTCATTGTTTTTATGATTGCTTACATCGGGCAATCTCTGGCTCAGGATGGTTCCATAACCGGCGATTGGAAAACAATCGATGATGAAACGGGTAAGGCCAAGTCGATAGTTCATATCTATGAACAAGACGGTAAATATTTTGGCAGAATCGACAGTCTGCTCAGTCCCCCACCGGATGATCCCAATCCAGTTTGTGATAAATGTCCGGATGACGATCCTCGCAAAGATCAACCTATTAAGGGTATGGTAATTTTGGAAGATCTCGAGAAAGATGGCGATGAATATACCGATGGGCGTATTTTAGATCCCAAAAAGGGAAAAATTTACGATTGTAAGATGTGGTTAGAAGACGGCAACCTCAAGGTTCGGGGATACTTACTCTTCTTTTATCGCACACAAACATGGTATCGGGCTGAATAGGACCTTATGGCACTGGAAATTGAGCGAAAATTTCTGGTAAAGGGTACAAGCTGGCAATCTTTAGCCCAGCCTCAAATTTATCGTCAGGGATACGTATATTCTGATGATAAACAGACGGTTCGTGTTCGCATGATCGGACAAAGGGCGTTCCTTACGCTTAAACGGGAGAAATCCAATGTGACACGCTTGGAATTTGAATATCCCATCCCTCCTGAGGACGCTATGCAAATGTTATCTGACATGTGCACCTATGGAAAAATTGAGAAATATAGGTATAAGATTGAGTTTGGTGATTTAATTTGGGAGGTAGATGAGTTTTTTGGTGATAATGAAGGTCTTGTTGTAGCGGAGGTTGAGCTGAAAGATGAAAACCAAAAGATTGTCAAACCGCAATGGATAGGTAAGGAAATTTCGCAGGATCGCCGCTATTATAATGCCTATTTGGCGAAGAATCCATACAAATTTTGGGAAGACTGAGCCTGTCAGAGTGCGGAGCAATAACGGTATTCTAAAATAAATATTCCTGGAATCCGATAAAATCAGTAAATCCTCAGTTACTTTGCCTGTGCTCTCATTTAAATAAGCGCACATTAATGTGAACAGTAATAAAGTTTAATTTGTCTCTTGACGGTAAGTATATTCAACATCCCATGAAAATATTTTTTTTGAGATTCAATAAGATATATCTTACCAAACGGGTTTTATTAATCCTTTTGTTATTTTCTATAGCTGCAGCAGAGCAATCCAAAACACTTGTCAAACCAACATCAGTAAAAGATCTAAAGTTTTCAGGTGATGGCAAACATGTGAATCGAAACAGCGCTTATGCAAACCTTATAAAAGCCCAAGTAATAGATGAAGATTCCACAGCCGTTAAGGGATATGAAGTTCATTTCAATGTGATCAGTTATCCGCAGGGTGCTAAGCCACCGTGTCTATATAATCAAATCGTTTTAACCGATAGTAACGGGATTGCCCAAACCGGTTTGCAAACCGGTAATCAGGCCGGGGTATATGTATTTTCCGCTAAGATGCTTGATTCTACAGGGGACAATGTGCTTTATTACCGGCTGTATACTCGCCATGAAAACTGGTCAATTCTTGCGTTTGCAGGTTTTATTGGAGGACTCGCTCTTTTTTTATTTGGTTTAAATACACTGAGTAACGGACTGAGAACGGTTGCGGGCGACCATTTGCGTGAAATCCTGGGTAAACTTACTCATAATCGCATTACTGCAGTATTCTCAGGTATATCCATCACAACGATACTGCAAAGCAGCAGCGTTACCACCGTCTTATTAATCAGTCTGGTTCAGGCTAATGTAATGAATTTTGGGCAGTCTCTGGGTGTTATTTTAGGCGCTGATATAGGAACCACAATCACTGCTCAGCTCATCGCCTTTAAATTAACGAATTATGCTTTGATCATTGTGGCTGCAGGGGCATTCTTACGCATTTTCTCGGGAACCAAAAAATTTAAATATGCCGGAGAATCGATACTGGGCTTTGGGCTTCTTTTCTATGGCATGCATATTATGTCGGAGTCGATGGAACCATTAAGGTTTTATACTCCTATAATGAATCTTTTGTTAACCCTGGAAAATCCCTTAGCCGGTCTTTTAGTTGGCACCCTTTTGACAGCGCTTATGCAGAGCAGCAGCGCATTTATAGGAATCATCATTGTATTGGCTATGCAGGGTTTGATCACACTTGATGCTGGTATCCCCCTGCTTTTCGGTGCCAATCTGGGTACTTGTGTCACGGCTTTTTTAGCAACATTAAACACCGGCAGAGAGGCCAAACAGGTTGCGACAGCTCATATTCTTTTCAAGATATTTGGTGTATTGTTGTTTGTATGGTGGATTGAGCCTTTTGCCCAGTTTATCCGCATGATTTCGCCAACCGGTAATGCTATCCCCGAAGTTTCAGGTGACGGGGGAAATTTTATTCCCAGACAAATTGCCAATGCACATACCATTTTTAATGTGGTTTTAACCATCATAGCTCTGCCGTTTATGTCATATTTTGCGGCGTTTATTCAAAAAATATTACCCGCTCCCAAAACTCCGGCCGGGGAAAAAGTATTTCGTCTGCGCTATCTGGATAAAAGTCTGCTAAAGATGCCTGAATTGGCTCTTAACGTGGCCAAGGAAGAACTGTTGCGGATGGCCCGTAAAGTAAAAGAGATGGTTGCACAGGTTATTGTGCCCTTTACGGAAAACGACCATCAGATTCTTGAACAATTGCCGGAAAAAGAAGATGAAATTAAATTTCTGCGTAAATCCATAACGGATTATTTAACTCAAATCAGTCAGATGAATGTCAACAGGAACCAAATGGATGAAGTTTTTCAGATGTTATATGCTTGTACTGAGCTGGAACAAATTACCGGCATGGTGACCAAAAATTTAGTACCCCTGGCCCAAACACGAATTAACCAAAAGATCCAATTCTCTGCAAAGGGGCGAGAAGAAATTCTTTCGTATCATAAAAGCACCATAAAACAACTGGAAAGAGCTATGGAAGTATTCCGGGAAGTTAATTTACAGAAGGCACGGGTGATGGAAGACAAATATCAAAAATATCGTCGGCTGGAAATGGAATTGCGACGAGGCCATTTTGTGCGTTTGCAACAAGCCGTACCGGAAACGGTTGCCAGCAGTGAAATCCATATCGAGTTAATTGAATTGCTTAAGCGGATCAGTAGCCATGCCACCAATATTGCCCGGGTTCTTTTCGAAGAAAAAGGACGATCTTTGCGAAAACAGACCGATAGGGCTAAGTAGTATGTCACAATTAAATATTCATTGCAGTGGCTCAGTTTCTTTCTATTATTTTAGAGAAGATATCATTAAGCGGGCCCAGGGGGCAACTCATAATTATCTGGCGATATTTCCGGTCAACCGCGCCGTAAGAATTTTTCAGAAGGAACTGATCGACGCTGTGCCGGGAAATGTTTTAATTAATCCGCCCCTTTTCACGTTTAATCAATTACTCGTGAATGTATATGAACGTATGCCTGATCGAGGGCGCATCGTTACCGATGATATGGCTTTGCTCCTTGTCAAACAATTTGTTGCTGAAGCGCCCGATTCCTTTAGGTATCTTATTCAGAATCGTCATGTTTCGCAAGGACTTTTGAGAAAAGTTCACAGCATTATTCAGGAATTGAGACGATTTGGTTTTACAGCCCAGACTTTTTCTCAGTTGAATCCCGATGAAAAAGAATCATTTCCCCATAAATTTAGCGATCTTACTGATTTGCTAAACGATTATGAGATTTCACTTGGCCCGACTCTGATTGATGAACCTTTTGCTTTATATCAGGCCGCCCGGGATATTGACGAACGACTGTTCCGCCGAATTTGGCCAGATACGGAGACCATCTTCATTGCAGGTTATGGGATGTTTACTCCGGCTATGTATCAATTTATAGAAAAAACAGCCCAGTGGTGTGAAGTACATGTTAAACTGGACTATCGGACCGATAATCCTCACTTATTCCGGCAAATCAGGGATGCTGCTGAGCGGTTCCGAAAAATTGGCGGGCGTTTTTTTAACATGGAAGATTCATCAAACCTCGGTTATTACCTGTTTAACAGAGATATAGATGTCAGGGAAAATAAACTGAATTTGAGTAATCAGATTAAAGTGACTCCTTTACAAAATAAATCTGAAGAAATAGCCTTTATAGCCGGCGAAATTCGCCGATTGTACAAAGAAGAAAATATTCCTCTGCATCGAATAGCAGTTACTTTCAGTCAAATGGATATTTATGCCCCGCTTGTGCGAACCATTTTTAATAATTATAATATACCCTATAACTTGTCCACCGGTTTTTATCTGAATCAATCGCCATTGATTCAAACTTTTTTAAAAGTGCTACATATTATTAACATGCAGTTCGAAACGGAACCAACAATTAAGTTTATTAAAAACGGATTTCTGGATAAGCGTTTTGAAATTGATACTTTTCTCATTTCTAAACTATGTGCGCAACGCCGGATAACCCATTTGCGAAAGGGATGGGAAAAAAATATAGCTGAGTATACGCAAACGGTTGCCGATCCGGATGAAGATAAGCCTGCTCCTTTTGATGCGCAAAGAATCACTGAGGAAGTTACAAAACTCAATAATCTGCTCGAAATGTTTTACACATTTCCCAGAGATGGCAGGATTACCACTTTCCGTGAAGCTTATATTTCCTTGTTAAAAAATCTGCATTTATTACAATGGTATGAATATGAAATCCCATATTTAACCGAAAGACAGCGTGAACATGAGTTCAGGGCCTTCAACCGGTTTATGAAACTTTTTGAACGGGCTATCTGGACCTTAAAATATATGCATAAGGATAAGGTTATTACATTTTCTGTTTTTTATGAAAACCTGCAACTGGTAATCGGAGAAGGCATTTACAATTTAAGCGAACTTCCCGATTACGGGGTTCAAATTATGCCTCGTTTAGAAATTCAGGCTTTGGAATGTGATGTCCTGTTCATAGGCGGTTTGGTGGATGGTGAATTTCCCCGGACGACAATGAGTGATGTTTTTTTCAACGATGGTTCGAGAGAAGTAATGGGGCTTATTCAAAGCAGTGAATTGTTTTTTCAGGACCGTCTAATCTTTTATAGCTTACTGAACCACCCGGCTCGGCAAAAAATATTAACTTATCCAGAATATGAAGAAGAAGCAGCTTTAGTACCCTCCTCCTTCATTGCCGATTTAACAGATGTGGCTATTGTACATGAAGAATCCGTGACAGCTGATGACGATCGGTTTTATCATCACCGGATATTATGGGAACGTTTGGGCAATGTATGTAATTATACCGATTTCTCTCGGGCCGGTGAACTGGATGCGGCGAGACAAACCATAAAATTGTTATTCACGGCTTCTGATAAAAATTTTCAGCGCCAGAAACAACAATTGCTGGATCTTTTGAATCGCATTAAACGCGTGCGACAACGATCGGCTCTGCAGTTGCCAACGCGTTATGAGGGAAGCTTAGGTAAAAGCGATGGTGTATACCAATTGCTGCACAATTTGTTTTCCAAAAAAATATGGTCTCCAACATCGCTTGAGCAATATGCTTTTTGTCCTATTAATTTTTTCTTTGGCAGAGTGTTGCAGATTGAAGAGTGGCCAAAAATGGAAAAGGAGATGACCAATGCTGAGAAAGGGTGGGTGGTGCATAAAATTTTTCAGCGTTTCTACATTGAACTGAAAAATAAAAACCAAGTTCGTAGCCCTGCCCATCACAAAGTGCTTTTACACGAAATCGCCCACGAAGAATTTAACACCTTAGCTTACGCAGGATTTTTATGGGAGCTGGAATTAACTACTTTTTACGGAGGTGAAGAGCAGAAGGGTCTGCTCGATACTTTTGTCGATTATGATCAGGAAGAAATAGCTGCCATCGGATATATTCCCGCCCACTTTGAATGGGCATTCGGCCTAAGGTTACATGCGGATGCTGATCCTCAATCGGTGCCACGAGCGATCAGAATTAAAACCGAACAGGGTACCCTGAGTTTACAGGGTAAAATTGATCGGGTTGATGTGCACCCTCAAACAAATCATGCTCTTTTATTCGATTATAAAACTGGCAAAAGCAGTATAAGCAAAGACCCGGAGGATATTCGGCAGGGATTGCGCTTCCAGTTACCATTGTATGCTTTGGCTTTGCAGGAAGAATTTGATCAATATAATGCGGTTTATGGAGGTTATTACCTGGTTAAAGATGATCAGAATTGTCTGAGAATACCGCAGTTTTTTGACCGGGATGCATTTCCGGTTGTCAGTGGTAATCCAAAATCCGCTTTACCCGGAAACAAAGTAATCGATGACAAGGGTAATCCGTTGACCATGGCACAGCTTCTGGAAAAAAGTAAACGCCGGGCCGTGCAAACTACAAG
>WJIP01000019.1 GCA_014730185.1 Caldithrix sp.
GAATGATGAAACACTGTCTTTATTCGGATTCGGCCTAGATTCTTTTGTGGAAGTAATGTCCGGTCTGGGTATTCTACATTTTGTTATGCGGTTGCAAAAAAATCCATCTGAAAATGCCGATGTTTTTGAACGAAGAGCGCTGCGCATCACGGGCAGCGCTTTTTATATCTTAACCGGAGGGTTGGTTGTCACCAGCATACATAACATGTGGATCGGACACCAACCGATTACCACTTTTTGGGGTGTGGTTATCGCTGCTGTTTCCATTGTGTCGATGTGGCTGCTCATCCACTTTAAAGTGCAGGTTGCCCGACAACTCAATTCCGCCGCTTTGCTGGCTGATGCCAATTGTACCAAAGCTTGTATGTATTTATCGTTTACTCTGTTGATTGCCAGTCTTGGTTACACCTTTACCGGCATTGGCTGGATTGACTCACTGGGTGCCCTGGCCATCGCCTATTTTGCCTTAAAAGAGGGACGGGAAGCTTTTGAAAAAGCCCGCGGAGAATTAAATTGTGCATGTGTTTCGGATACATGCGCCACCGACTAATATGATCTTATTCGCGTTACGCGGATTATACTGACAAACAGAATCAAAACACCCAGCCATTGTACATACGACAAAATATGCTCCCGTATCAAATATTCTAAAATGATAGCTGTCAGAGGAAAAGCCAGTTCGCAGATAGTGGCCACCGATGCGGTAATTCTGCGCAAACCGTAGTAGTAAAGAAAAATAGCCGGACCGCCGGTACTAAAGGCAATAATCAGGAATACAACCCCTTGTTTGGATGATATATCACTGATATGCCAGAGATGCCCGGCGCTGCTGACGATGATCACCAATATAAAGGATGTTAATAAAAAACGAACATAGGTGGCCAGTTTAAATGGTACCGTTTTCAAGCCCAGTTTACTGAGCACGGTGGAAAGAGCAAAGCTGACGGTAGCAATCATGGCAAACAAAGCGGCCAGTGCCGTTTTATCCGTGGCCGTAATTTTAGGCATTTGCAGTCCAAACGTCATTAAGTAAGCTCCGGCCACAGCGATTGAGGCCCACATGAAAAAGGAACGCGACAACCGTTCTTTGAGCAGGATGGCAGCAAAAGTGATGGCAAATACCGGCTGCAATTTTTGAATGAGGACCACAATCGAAAGATTGACGTAATTGACGTAAAACAAAGCTTTGGTGATGGCCATCGTACCGATGGCTCCCCCGAACATGGCCACGCCCATAAATGCCAGCCAGTCTCTGGGAGACATCCGCCGAATAGCCCCGCATTGCCGCCAAAAAAAGGGTGTAAGAATCAGAGTTACGATGGAACTTTCTATGAACACAACCAGAGGGACAGGAAGATCATACAGAAAGGGTCGCAATACAATACCATCTACACCCCACAGAGAAGCGGCAATGATTACAACAAGCGGTGCGAGTCTCATCATCCAAACCAACATGATTCATTTTACAATAGGCCGCAATTTCAATAATTTAATCTTTAATACAAAATTAATTTTTGAATAATATGCGTCTTCGAATCAAAGTCTGTTGTATCCAAAGTATTGCCGAAGCACAAATGGCCGTGCATGCCGGCGCCGATGCTATCGGACTGGTATCGGAAATGCCTTTCGGTCCCGGTGTTATCCCCGAGCCGCTCATCAGAGACATTGCCCGTTCTTTGCCGCCAATGGTCAACAGTGTTTTGTTGAGCAGCGCAACCAACACCGATACCATTCTTAAACAACTGGCCTTTTGCCGTACGGATATGATTCAATTGGTAGAACGAGTCGAATCCGTTGTACTGAAAACCATTAAACATCAATTTCCGGAAATATCGGTTATCCAGGTTTTGCACGTTACGGATCAGCAATCTCTTTCCGATGCAAAAGAATGTTCCCGTTATGCTGATGCCATCTTACTGGATTCGGGCAATCCCAAAAAACCTGTCAGAGAATTAGGGGGAACCGGACGAGTTCATGACTGGAACATCAGCCGCGCTATCAGAGATACCGTTCGGATACCCGTCATTTTGGCCGGTGGCCTGACACCAAGCAATGTCATTGATGCCGTTCGATCCGTTCAACCCTACGCGGTTGATGTGTGCTCAGGCGTTCGTACCGCAGGAAATCTGGATCAAAATAAATTGTTTTCATTCACCGAATTATGCCAAAAGGTTTAATGCTGGTACTCTTTGTTATTTGCATAAGGTAACCGGCGCCTTTAATTTGCCCCTTAATGTTAAAAACGTGGAGTTTAAATATGGGTCATTGTCCAGCTATGCAAGATACTATGTTGATTTTTTATTTTCACATTTCTAAAGAAGCCCGGGACAAGTATAATTTTGATGATACTTTTTTCAGCACGGATGGTCGGGTGATCTATGCAAATTTTAATGCTGCCCGTAAGTTCGCTAAAACGATTAACGCTAAAAGATCATCAGATCAATCTTTCATATCAGCCAGTGATCTGAATGCCATGGGGCTGCTTGATGAAATTATGCACCTGATGATAGAAAAATATCGTCGTGATTATAATGAACGCCTCTTCGAGCGTATGGAAAAATTTTTGCATAACAACTTTTCTGCGGGTGAAACCGAAAAACTTTTATATCATTTTTCCGAAATGTTTCCGGTGCCCTCCGTTTATAAGGGTGAAACAACTTCTGAGCACTATCTAAAAGGGACCTCGGGAGAATTATCCAATCGGTATGTATTGATGGAAGAATTACTGGTGTTGTGGCTGGACAACCGCAATAAAAGTTACAGGCCTATTAAAGAGTTGATTGACGAAAGCCCGCTATCGGAAAACACGGTATATAAAGATGTTATAGAATCACTTCAATCCTTTTTTGCTGCCGAACCAAGGTTTGGCCAGGAGAATGTATCCCTCTTAGAATTTCTGCAGATTCCGGCTAAAAAATATCCCAATTCATTGAATGACCAATTGGAATATATCAGCAGGCACTGGAGGCCTTACCTGGGTGATCTCCTTTCCCGAATCATTATCAGCATGGACTTTATGCGGGAGGAACAAAAAGCCCGCTATGATAAAGAGACGTTCGGTCCGGGTCCCACGCGTGTAACACAGTTTAAAAAAATCGAAGAGTACGAGCCGGAACAATTTTCGCCTGATTTACACTGGATGCCAAATGTTGTTTTACTGGCCAAAAGCACCTATGTATGGCTTCACCAATTAAGCATTAAATATCATCAACCCATTACGCGTTTGGATGAAATCCCGGATGCCGAATTAAATCTGTTAAGTCAGCGCGGCTTTAACGGATTATGGTTGATTGGGTTATGGGAACGCAGTAAAGCATCGGAAACCATAAAAAAAATCCGAGGTAATCCCGAAGCGGTTGCTTCCGCTTACTCTTTACGTGATTATCAAATTGCCGAAGATCTTGGAGGGGAAAGCGGTTTCTTAAATCTCAAGGAGCGGGCCTGGCAAAGAGGCATCCGGCTGGCCAGTGACATGGTACCCAATCACATGGGTATCGATTCATACTGGCTTATTAATCACCCCCACTGGTTTTTGCAGACTAAAGAATGCCCCTATCCGCAGTATTCTTACACAGGAATCGACTTATGCGATGATGATCGTTTCAGCGTCTATATTGAAGACGGTTATTGGAATCAAACCGACGCGGCTGTTACTTTAAAACGAGTGGATAATTTTACCGGAGATACAACCTATATCTATCACGGCAATGATGGAACGAGTATGCCATGGAATGATACCGCTCAGTTAAACTATTTACTACTCGAAGTACGCGAGGCTGTAGTTCAGACAATCCTGCACGTTGCACGAAAATTCCAAATCATCCGCTTTGATGCCGCCATGACTTTGGCAAAAAAACATTACCAGCGTCTTTGGTTTCCTCAACCCGGTTCCGGGGGCGATATTCCAACCCGGTCCGATTATGCCATGACTAAAGCCGAATTCGATCAGGCTTTCCCTAAGGAATTCTGGCGGGAGGTGGTCGATCGTGTGCAACAGGAAGTTCCTGACACATTACTTCTGGCCGAAGCTTTCTGGATGATGGAAGGATATTTTGTGCGCAGCCTGGGTATGCATCGGGTTTATAACAGCGCATTCATGAATATGCTCAAAAATGAAGAAAACGCAAAATACCGCTTGTCCATAAAAAATGTGCTGGAATTTAATCCGCAGATATTAAAACGTTATGTCAATTTTATGAATAATCCGGATGAAGAGACGGCTGTGGCCCAGTTTGGTAAAGACGATAAGTATTTCGGTGTCTGTATCCTGATGTGTACAATGCCCGGATTACCCATGTTTGGTCACGGTCAGATAGAAGGCTTTTCCGAAAAGTACGGCATGGAATACAAAAAGGCCTACTGGGATGAAGAAGAAGATCAGTGGCTGATCAACCGCCATGAACGGGAAATCTTTCCTTTACTGCGCAGACGGTATCTGTTCAGTGATGTGGAAAATTTTCTATTATATGATTTTTATTCCGCTGAGGGTAGAGTCAATGAAAATGTGTTTGCTTACAGCAATCGATTTCATGATAAAAAAGGTTTGGTAATTTACAATAATACTTTTGCCCAAGCGGCCGGCTGGATAAAAACATCTGCCGCTTTCAAAAAAGATAATCAATTTTTGCAGCAATCATTGGGCAATGGATTGGCCTTATCCAACGATCCCCTGCGTTTTGTCATCTTTCGCGATTTAATTAACGGATTGGAATATATTCGAAGTACCAGGGATATTCATGAGACTGGTTTATATATTGAACTGGAGGCCTTTAAATATCAGGTTTTTATCGACTTCCGGGAAGTATATCACGATTCTTCCCATCCTTATGGTGAATTGTGTGATCAGCTTTCCGGCAAGGGCGTACCTTCCATAGAAATCTCTCTAAAACAAATGATTTATCAGCCCATTCTGCAAGCATTTACCGAATCCATTAATTACGAGTATATTACACAACAGTTTGAAAATCTCGATAAATCCATAGATCTAAATGCATTAAAGGTGGATACCCAAAAAAGAATGATGTATGTTTTGAAAACAGTATTCCACTTTGAATTGAATCAGGAAAAACCAAAAATTGCCGCAGAAAAAAAATTATATAGACAATGGATTATCAACTTGATCAAGATGGCTCGATTCATTTTATCAGGAAAACTGAACAATATAAAATTATCTAAAAAACGCAGCCAAACTGTTGAAAATGTTTTGCTTATCACTACAAATCAAATACACTTCACCACGTTGTTCCTGGTGCCTTACATTTTAACCCTTTATCGTTTTTACAGCGAAAAATTCAATTACACAGATGCCTCTTATCTATCTGATCGATTATTTGACCTAGAAATTAAAAAGATATTCAAACGAATGGACCTGGATGATTATAACACTGATATCACACTATTACTTTATCGCATACTGGTGCGCTTTGATTTTATACTGTCCGATATGAACAGCCAAGATATTCAGGCTTACTTCCGGAAATTCTTTAATAATGAGGATGTACAAAACTACCTGATCTTTAATAACTATGAAAATACTATTTATTTTAATCGGGAGCGTTTTGAGTATTTATTATCCATTCATTTCATCTGCCACCTGCTTTCCAGTACCGGCAACAAAAAAATTGAGACTGTTATGAGAAGTCAAACGATGAAAAATGAAATTGACCGGTTGGCCAAGTATAAAAATTTAGCCCTGCAAACCGGTTACAAAGTACATTCTTTTTTACAAGCTTTGGAAAATAATTACAATCAGGACGTGAATAAGGGAAGTAACTGATAATTATACAAACTATCCACCCGGTCGATTTTATTTAAATCGGAACGGATATGAGCGGCAGATGTTTGAAATTCTACCGGATAATTGGGATAATATTTTTTATTTTTTTCATGCTTAGGTGGTGTATCTTGTTTAAGTTCAACCAGGAAAAGAGCCTGATATAGAAAAGTTCGGGCGGTTTCAAATTCACCAAGCTGCATTAAACACATCCCTTTTATATGCGTATAATTTGCAGAAGTACTATTATGCACTACGGATTTGTTAATACAACTTAATGCTGAGTCAAAATCTTTTTTTTCATAAAAAACGATGGCCGCTAAATAGTTGATGTATTCGTCATCCGAAAAATCTTTATAAATGTTAATAATGTATTCATCATACTTTTTTCGGTAGGCTTCCCAGGCTAACTTACTATTTACCTGAAAAACTTTACGTATCAGTTCAGGGCTTATTTCTTTGTATGAATCGGATAATTGGTTGTATATTTCCATAGTACGTTCAAATGCAAAGGGTTCATCATCTAAAAGATCGGGGGCATTGTTTTTTGGACGATTAGCCAATCGATCCGCTTCATCTGGATTATTTTTCATGAAAACTTCATTACCGATTTCCAGTATATCCTGAATCGATTCCAGTGTAAAACTGTCAATCATTTTACGCTTTTTGTATAAACTAAAAATTTCATTTATTGATTTGTCGATATTGGAACGATTCATTTTGGCTTTCTAATAATACGTAATCAATTTTTATTACTATAATTTGTATCTCGGAATTTATTTGAAATTAATTAATTCTTTAAATCTTTTATACGCACTATGACAATTTTCTTTTCATTTGTGTTTAAATTAATAAGCCATGGAAAAAAATCAATACCGTATAATTTCATACAGTAAAATATTACAAATTTGTTTATTTATAAAAAATATTTCTTTTTAGTTGTTGTAATAGATGTTAATTTGTGGAAAAACCTATAAACCTGTTATCAGTATTAAATAAATTTCCTATGCGTGATGTTGATATTTTTTTTATATGCTTGCATTTTTTATCATTCCGAATCATACTAAAAAGCGGTTGCCTACCGTTTGTTAATAATTAAGTCGTAATCCAAAATAAATAAACATTTTTATACACATTCGAAATATGATGATAACCAATAGTTTTTTATATGAATTATAAAAAGTCGCTAGTTTAGTTTTCAACATTATGTACCCTTCAGAGGAAAAAGTATGAGAATATATCTTAAGCTAAGCAAAGCAATTGCTTAATTACCTCTTTCAATAATGTTCCAAGTGGTTATCAACTATTTTATCACTGGTTACATCATAATTCCATAAATTACAATGTCTTATATTAATTCATCATGGGTATTATGTCGATAAACTATATTAATAATTTGTGGTGAATAGAGCCAAGTTGATATATTTGCAGTCTTTAAGCATTTTTTTTTAAATTATAAATTCTATTAAAAAAGTAAAAATGAAAGGATATAGATCATGAAACGAACATTCCAACCCAGTCATCGTAAGCGAAAACATAAACATGGATTCAGGGCACGGCAAAATTCTAAAAACGGCCGGGCGATTTTATCCAGAAGAAGAAGCAAAGGGCGCAGAAGACTCACTATAAGTGATGAATATATCAAGTCAAGATAAAATAGTTACACTTAAAAGTCGGCATCAAATTAATAATGTATTAAAAAGGGGCTTCAAAATATCTACTCAGTTTGGCCCTATTTTTTTTCCTAAAGGGAAAAAAAACGACGATTCCAAAGTTTGTAAGATTGCTATTTTGTTGAGTAAAAAAGTTGGTAATGCAGTTCATAGGAATTATGTTAAGCGCATTTTTAAAGAATATATCAGAAAACACCCAGCCACGTTCAAAAAATACGGACGAGCTGTTTTGATTTACAATTTCAAGGGTAGTGTAAACTTCCATGCCATGGAAAAAGAACTTAACGGTAAATTGAAAAGAATATGAAGACGGTTTTATTGAAAATAATTCGATTTTATCAGTTATTCATTTCGCCCATTACGCCACCTTCGTGTCGTTTTTATCCCACGTGTTCTGATTATTCTTACCATTCGATTCAAGCGCATGGTATTATAAAAGGTGGATGGTATTCCATAAAGCGGGTTGGTAAATGCCATCCTTTTCATCCCGGAGGTTTCGATCCGGTCAAGGAAAATAAACAGGTTGATGTAAATGGATAGAAAAACAGTTTTAGCCCTGGTTTTAATGGTTGTCATTATTATTTTGACCCCCTATTATCAACGATTGATACGCGGTGATAAAGAACCGATTCCAGAAGTCGTGGAAGAAAAGCGTGATAGTGTGTTTACGGCAAGTCGGGATAAACAGGTAAAGGAAAAAGATGTTGAAACGGAACCGGATGTAATAACTAAAACTCCGGTAACCGAAGACCCGGATTTTCAGTCGACGAGCACCCCCGAAGAAGAAGTTTTTGATACAGGTTATGTAAAAGGGGATTCGGTTAAAAGAACCATACGGATAGAGAATAATAAATATCTCATGGTGTTATCCAATAAAGGTGGCGGGGGATTGCGGAAGTTTGTTTTGAAAAAATATGAAAAATATGATTCCAGCCTTGTTAACATGGTGGATACAAAACTAAACAACGACCTGTTTCTATCCTTTCAGGATAATCAGGGTAATTATGTTCGTACCAATAACCATTTATTCATCCAGAATACCTCGCACCATAACGTTTATCTCGAAGATGATGATCGATTTCAGGTGAATTACACATTAATGGTTCAGGGTAAGAAAGTTAGTAAATCCTTTATTTTTTACGGCAATAAATATCATTTTGATGTTCGCGTTCAATTTGAAAATCCAAATGAATTGTTACTATCGGGACAATATGAAATGGGATGGAAGAATGGTTTACCATCAACCGAGTCCTATGTCGAAGATGATTATCGTTATAATCAGGCTTATGTTTATATGGGCGATGAACTGGTAAACTATGAAGTGAGTGATGCGGAAGTAAAAGAACCTGAAACCCTCACCGGAACGGCTAGTTGGATGGCTGTTCGTACGAAATATTTTATAAGCAGTATTGTAAACCTCAACAATCAAAATAATATTCAAAGTGTTACGCTGGCGGGGCAGGGACTTGAAGAGAATGATTATGTAAAACGCATGTATAATATCACCTTTAATACACAATACAATAGTGAAAATAAAGGTGATGTCACGCGGGTGTATATGGGTCCGCTTGATTATTCAGAATTGAATCAGTATGAGACCAATTTGGATTTACTCATAATGAATAACGGCTGGTATGAACGGGTCTTCCGATTTTTCAGTCTCATTGTCCTAAAAGTGCTGGAATTTTTGCATCGTTTTATTCCCAATTATGGCATAGTAATTTTGATTTTTTCCGTTTTGGTTAAAGTAATCGTATATCCTCTTACCAAAAAAAGCTATACATCCATGAAGGAGATGCAAAAAGTTCAACCGATTATGACCGAAATCCGCGAAAAATATAAGAGCGATCCTCAACGGATGAACAAGGAAATGATGAAGCTCTATAAAGAACACGGCGTTAATCCCATGGGTGGTTGTTTACCGATGCTCTTACAGATGCCGTTGCTTATCGCCTTGTTCATAGTCTTCCGATCCACGATACAGCTCCGTGGTGCCTCCTTTATCCCCGGTTGGATAGATGATTTATCGAGGACAGAGGCTCTGTTCCAGTTGCCGTTGTCCATACCATTTTATGGAAATGAGTTTAATTTGCTGCCAATTTTAATGGCTGTAACAATGATCATTCAGTCCAAGATGACCATGCAGGATCCCAAGCAGAAAGCAATGGTTTACGCCATGCCGGTCTTTTTACTGTTTGTGTTCAACCAGTTCCCATCCGGACTGAACCTTTACTACTTTTTATTTAATTTATTGACCATTGTGCAGCAAAAATTTATAAACAGGGGCATGAGCGAAGAGAGTCCGGCCCCTCAGAAAAAGAAACAAATCAATAGTAAAAAGAGCAGGAAATAATCAAACCCCGCAAGGGGTTTTTTTTATTATGCGCTTTTATCAGGATACAGATACAATTATTGCACCTATAACATCTACGGTCGGCGGAAGCGTTTCTTTACTACGAATCAGTGGACCCAAATCCATCCTAATAGCCGATCGATTTTTTGCCGGCAAAAATTTAAAAGAATTAGAGGGTGGCCGTTTTGTTCACGGACAGTTAAAGAACAAAAATCAGCAAACCATAGATGATGTTGTCGTCTATCTGTATAGGCGCCCAAAATCTTACACGGGAGAAGATGTCATTGAAATTGGTTGTCATGCCAATAATTTTATTGTTAAAGATATTTTAGATTTATTTATTAAAAGCGGATGCCGATTAGCCGAACCCGGAGAATTTTCCAAAAGGGCTTTTTTAAATGGCAAAATGGATCTGGTGCAGAC
>WJIP01000213.1 GCA_014730185.1 Caldithrix sp.
CAATCATTCATTGTAGAGTGCAGCGGGTAAATTACATGAGGATCAAATAAATGAATCGCGCCTTTCTTTTTCCCGGTCAGGCTTCGCAGCATGTTGGAATGGGCGAAGATTTATATAAACGCTATGAACTGGCCACTGATCGCTATGAATTGGCCCAAAATGTTACCGGAATTGACTTGAAAAAAATCTGTTTTGAAGGTCCGGAAGATGAACTCAAACAAACTACGATTACCCAGCCAGCTATTTTTGTGCACAGTGTTATCGTGTATGAACTTCTGAAAACCAAATCAATACTTCCGGCGGCGGTTGCCGGACATAGTTTGGGCGAGTACAGCGCTTTGGTGGCCGCTGGTGCTATAAATTTTGAAGATGGGCTTAAACTGGTGCATTTGCGCGGAAAATTAATGCAGGAATCAGGAAATAAACGTCCAGGTACGATGGCTGCAATTATTGGTTTGTCCCAGGAACAGGTTGGTGATTTATGCCGAAAATTTGATGGGAAAGGCATAATTCAGGAAGCGAATTTTAATTCGCCCGGACAAATTGCCATATCGGGAGATGCAGAAACCGTAAGAAATGCGATTCCAATGGCCAAAGATATGGGCGCTAAAAAAGCAGTTGAATTAGATGTATCAGGAGCATTTCACAGCCCTTTGATGCAAGACGCCCAGGAAAAATTTAAACAAGCCTTGGAACAAGCCGTTTTTAAGGACGCTATTATTCCGGTTTATACCAATGTTGAAGCGAACCCAACGACGGACAGAGAAAAGATAAAAAAATTATTATATCAACAATTGACCAAACCAGTGCTCTGGCAGCAGAGCGTTGAAGCCATGATCAATGATGGATTTGACCAATTCTATGAGATTGGGCCTGGCAAGGTTTTGAAAGGTCTTTTGAAACGCATCAATCGAAGTGTACCATGCCAAAACATCGGTAAAGTTGAAGAAATTGAACAAAGCGGGGATATGACATGAGCGATCAACAAGGTGTGGCTATTGTTACGGGTGCAGCCCGAGGGATCGGTAAAGCAATCGCACTAAAATTAGCAAACGAAGGAAAGCATATTGTTGTGTCGGATATTTTAATAGATGAAGCAGAGCAGACAGCAAATGAACTGGAAAAAAAGGGCATTAGAACATTGGCTGTTAAAACGGACGTTTCAAATGCCGATGATGTCCACTCTTTAATCGCTGACACTGTGAACACTTTTGGTACGGTCGATATTTTAGTGAATAATGCCGGCATAACGAAAGATAATCTGTCGATAAGAATGTCGGAACAGGATTGGGACACGGTATTGGATATTAATCTTAAAGGCACCTTTTTATGTGCCCAGGCTGCTGCGAAAGTTATGATGAAAAAGAAACAGGGCCGGATTGTTAATATTGCATCGGTAAGCGGTATATTGGGTACGGCTGGTCAGGCGAACTACGCCTCCTCTAAAGCGGGGGTAATCGGTTTGACTAAAACACTGGCCCGCGAACTCGGCAGCAGAAATATTAATGTCAATGCCATCGCTCCGGGGTTTATCATTACAGAAATGACAGAAAAGTTATCCGATTCTGTAAAAGAGGAATACCTCAAACAGATTCCGCTAAAACGTGGCGGAACGCCTGAAGATGTGGCAAATGCGGTACATTTCTTAGTATCCCCGGAATCCTCGTACATTACGGGGACTGTTATAAATGTAAGTGGTGGAATGGTTTTATAAAAAATAATTGTTCTAAAAATCGTAAACAATTAAAGGAGATCTATAATGGACATTGAAGCACAAGTTAAGGAAATTATTGTCGATCAGTTAGGCGTTGACGAATCACAGGTTACACCGGAAGCTTCTTTTATCGATGACCTTGGTGCCGATAGTCTGGATACAGTGGAACTGGTTATGGCTTTCGAAGATAAATTTGATATTGAGATACCGGATGAAGAAGCCGAAAAAATGCGTACGGTCGGTGAAGCCATTCAACACCTCAAAGAAAAATTGGGATAATACGCTTACGAAATAAATTTTTCTAACAATCGCTACTCTTAAAGTGGCGATTGTACTTTTTTAGATGCCCGATTAATCGGGTTTCTTAACAAATAAAGATTTAGGATAATGGTATACACAAACCCCCCTTTCTGGGTTTGAATATTAATAATACATTAATTTTCAGTGAGGCCTATGAAACGAAGAGTAGTAATAACGGGTATGGGGGCCATAACCCCTGTGGGACATTCCGTGCATGAGACTTGGCAAAATCTGTTGGCAGGTAAGGGCGGTGTAGAAAAAATTACGTTGTTCGACAGCAGTCCATTTGCCACTCAAATTGCGGCCGAGGTTAAGAATTTTGATGCGGAGAATTTTCTGGATCGTAAAGAAGCCAAAAAAATAGACCGTTTTACGCAATTTGCCTTGATCGCCGCAGAAGAAGCGGTTAAGGATTCAAAAATTAATTTCGACAATGAAGATAGAGATCGCGTCGGTGTGATTACAGGCTCAGGTATCGGGGGTATGTTTTCATTTGAAACCGAACATGCTAAATTATTGCAAAAAGGACCACGGCGGGTCAGTCCCCATTTCATTCCGCAAATGATCGGTGACATTGTTTCAGGACATATCTCAATCCGATATAATGTCAAAGGTCCAAATTACTCGACCATCTCGGCCTGTGCCACATCGGCTCATAGTATCGGTGTGGGGTTTAGGACAATCCAATATAATGATGCCGATGTGGTTATTTGCGGTGGTTCTGAGGCAGCGGTTACACCAATGGGCGTTGCCGGGTTCAATTCCATGAAAGCTTTATCGGTCCGGAATGATGAACCACATAAGGCAAGTCGTCCGTTTGACAGAGATCGTGATGGTTTCGTGATGGGAGAGGCAGCCGGTATGATTATTTTAGAAGAATATGAACACGCTGTTTCCAGAGGAGCTCCCATTTACGGCGAAATCGTAGGTATTGGATTTACAGGCGATGCTTTCCACATCACCCAACCGGCTCCGGGGGGCGAAGGAGCTATAAGGGCAATGAAAATTGCCATGAAAGATGCCGGTAAACACGCCCAGGATGTGGATTATATTAATGCCCATGGTACTTCAACAATGTTCAATGATAAGAACGAGACTGAGGCCATTAAACAAACATTTGGTGAGCATGCCTATCAATTACACATTAGCTCCACCAAATCCATGACCGGACATTTACTGGGCGCAGCCGGGGCTGTGGAAACTATTGTAAGTACTTTGGCAACCAAACATGGTCAGATACCGCCAACCGTCAATTATGAAAATAAAGATGAGAATTGCGATCTCAATTATGTACCAAATAAGGCTATTGACAAGCAGGTTAATACGGCTATTTCAAATTCTTTCGGATTCGGTGGACACAATGTAACGCTATGTTTATCCAGATGGGAGCAGTAGGTCACGATTTTTATACGGGATGATCTACATACAAGGTATCCGGTGGCGTGTTATGATATTTGGACTGTGAATAAAAGATGTTAAAAAAAATAATCCAAAGGATTGGTTTTACATCAGGGAGTCAGGATAGCGGTTCTTTAGATTACCCGGCAATTGAAGAACGTATTAATTATACCTTCAGTGATAAGGCGCTACTTTTAAGAGCTTTCAAACATCGTTCTTATCTCACTATAACCGGAGAAAAAACCTTTGAATCGAATGAGCGGCTTGAATTTTTAGGCGATGCAGTACTGGATATGATTGTAACCGAACATCTGTACAATTATTATGCCCGGGAAGATGAAGGCACACTGTCCAAGAAAAAAGCCATTCTGGTTTCAAGGAAGGTATTAAGCCGCATAATTAGCGAGTTGGAGTTGGGACAATTTTTGCTGTTGAACAGAGGTGAAGTTAAAACAGGAGGTAAATCGCGGCAATCCAATCTGGCCAATTTATTCGAAGCTCTTCTGGGAGCCATTTACCTGGATAGCAACTTCAAGCAAGCTCAGATATTCGTTCATAATTTTTTATTAGAGAGGATGGATGAATTTTTAAATCTTCGCACCTATTTCAATTATAAATCTTCTTTGCTGGAATATGTGCAGGCCCGGGGATGGAAATATCCGGAGTACAAAGTCGTGGAAGAAGAAGGCCCCGATCATAATAAACAATTTAAAGTTACGGTTACCGTCAATAACCAATTTTCAGCCTATGGTGTGGGGAAAAGCAAAAAAAACGCCGAGCAAAATGCCGCTCGTTATCTGATGCGTAAATTTACCCATTCCAAAGATAATCCAATATATCACGAATCTGAAAGACAGGCATAAGTAAGAGTTAAGGTAGGTTCGGTAAACAATAAGGAATTGATTTTGATAAAAGTATTGAACGTTGTCGGAGCCCGACCCAATTTTATGAAGATAGCGCCCATTCAGAGAGCCATGCAAGCCTATAGTAATGTTCAGCCTGTATTGGTGCATACCGGTCAGCATTATGACGAAAAGATGTCTAAACTTTTTTTTGAAGATCTGCAACTACCCAAACCGGATATCTATCTTCATGTGGGGTCTGCTTCTCACGCGGTTCAAACGGCCAAAATAATGATCGAATTTGAGAAGGTCATCCAACAGGAAAAACCCGATCTCGTTATTGTGGTAGGCGACGTTAACTCTACCGCTGCATGTAGCCTGGTGGCCAGTAAAATGGGCGTGAAAATTGCCCATGTGGAAGCCGGTTTACGGTCGTTCGATCGGGCAATGCCTGAAGAGATAAACCGTATGGTTACCGATGTCATTTCCGATTTTTTGTTTGTAACAGAAAAAAGCGGCTTGGTCAATCTGAAAAAAGAAGGCATAGCGGAGGAAAAAATTCATTTTGTGGGTCACGTCATGATTGATTCTCTGATCTACTTCACCGAGAAAGCTCAGCAATCCGATATAAAAAAACGTTTACATATGGATTCCAAAGATTATGCCCTGGTTACCTTGCATCGCCCGTCCAATGTGGACAGTAAAATTAATTTTACCAAACTGCTCGAAGCCTTTGATGTTATCGAAAAAGATTTACCCATTTTGTTTCCCATCCATCCCCGTTCTAAAAAAATGATTGAGAATTTGCAACTGCAGGATACCATTGATAAAATGAAAAATCTGCACATAATGGAACCATTGGGATATCTGGATTTTATGCATTTGTTGCATAATGCTAAACTGGTACTTACGGATTCCGGCGGTATCCAGGAGGAGACCACCTATCTGGGTATACCTTGCATCACCATGCGGGAAAACACGGAGCGGCCGATAACCGTAGAAGTGGGCACCAATACGATTGTGGGCACCAACACGGCATTGATCATCGAAGAGGCCAAAAAAGTACTTGACGGGAAAAATAAAAAAGGGCAAATTCCAGATTTATGGGATGGTAAATCCGCAGAACGGATTGTGTCAATAATTAACAAGGAATTATCTTGAAAATTAAAAGCATAAAATTCATAAGTTCGCTGATATTGATAGGTAGTGTTTTATTCGCTCAGGAAGAAGAACCGAGACAAATTCCTCTGTTCGATCTGCAGAATAAAAAATACCAATCATCAATGGAAAAATATATTAAAGAGCGATCCATTATTCAAACGATCACCCCTCAGGTTCTGGAAACCCGACTCAATGAAGTGGAATATGTCGTGGGACCGGGTGATTTATTTAGAATACATGTATTTGGGGAAATAGAAAATACCTTTACGTTCTCCGTATTGCCGGAAGGTAATGTATTGATACCAACTGTTGGCTCCCTTGAAGTAAGTGGTGATAAATTACCGAATGTTAAAAAGGATATTTTAAAAGCTGTAAAGAAGAGTTATAAAAATGCTGAAATCTCCGTAAATTTGACCGGTTTAAGAAAATTTCGCATTTATTTAACCGGAGAAGTGTTACAACCCGGCACCTATTTTGCACAAGCGACCGACCGACTTTCTGACATTTTGGAAGTCTCCGCCATGGCCACTAAAGATCGACCTACTCAAGAGGAAGCTGAACAGACAGGAGAACGAGCTGTTAGTGGATTGAATGACTGGGCAAATGAAACTGCGGTGCAAATAAGACATAAAAATGGTGTTACGGATACCGTAGATTTGACCCGTTTTTACAGAAACGGTGATAAATCCCATAATCCGCATTTATCGGGTGGAGATGTCATTTATGTACCATCCATCAATTTAACCCAGGCTTATGTTTCCATTGAGGGCAATGTAGGTTATCAGGGTATCTACCCCTTACGCAACGATGAAACACTATATGAGTTTTTGAGACGGGTGCAGGCACTCAATAAAAAATCCAACCTGCAGAATATAATTCTGGTAAGAGATAGCCAAAGAAAGACGGTAGATTTTATTAATGATGCAGCCTCGAGTATGGATTTGCAATTGCAAAATAATGACCAGATAGTCGTTCCGACAACCTATGATCGCGTATATGTCCGTGGTGAGGTTTTCAATCCCGGCAGTCATCCCTTTCTGGCTAATTACAAGGCCCGGGACTACATAGGCAGAGCAGGCGCACTTGATACTGCCTCTGATATTGAAGACGTTGTGGTTATCCGCCACGAGACGGGCGAAATTTTAAAGGGTGCCGATGTTTTAGTACATAAAGGAGATACCGTAGTTTTACCTAAACGCGGCCGTGAAGTACTAAAGGATTACATATCCATTATCGCACCTATTGCAAGTATGTTCATAGCAACCTTAGCTTTGATAGCAAGATAACTGATAGTTAAAAATAAAATATATTAATTAAATTATTGGGCGAAACATAGTGGGCGAAAGATTTAGAGTCATTAACATTTTATTAAAGCACAGATATTCAATATTAAAACATGTGTTAATCTTTTCAATTATAGCGTCTATTATCTCATTGGTTTTTTTTGATAACTGGTATAAAAGCTCGGCTCAGATAATCATACCTGAGAGCTCACCTCTTTCAATGACCTCTGTACTTTCCGAAATTCCCTTTAGTAATATGATTGCTCCAAGTATGGGCACCACTAGCCTAGACAAAATAGCTGGAATTATTGAAAGTCGTAGAGTCAAAGATCATATGATTGAAAAGTTTAATTTAGATTCGGTATATGATTTTACTGGAGACTATTACTATGAAGATTTATTAAATGAATTCAGTTCTCATCTTTCAATTGACCTTAAATATGATCAGAATATAATAATATTAAGTATGTATGATAAAGACCCTGCTTTAGCTGCTAAAATGACCAATTATTTTGTGAATTTTATTGATTCAACAATAAATAATATTTATTCAACAAAGGCTCGGGAAAATAGGATTTTCATGTATAAAAGAGTCCAAGAAACGGAAAGAGAATTGGATTCGTTAAACATTAAGCTACAGAATTTTCAAGAAAACCATAATTTGCTTTCAGTACCCGAACAAGCGAAGGTTATCATCGAAACGATTGGCGGTTTAAATGCACAATTGCAAATGAAGGAAGTGACAAAGGATGTTTTTGGAAGGATACTGGGAAAGCAACACAGTGAATATAAAAGAATGAAAATCGAAACAGATGAACTTAAAAGACAAATTGATCAATTGGTTCGGGAAGAAGAAAGTGAAAGTGTAAATATTCCTGTAAAAAAGTTTCCAAAACTATCCAGAATTTATTTAGATATTTATAAAGATATTACAATTAAGGAAAAACTGTTGGAATTTTTGTATCCTCAATACGAACAGGCTAAAATTGAAGAAAAAAAAAATTTGGCAAACATTTTAATTTTGGATTATGCACATCCAGCAGAAAAAAAGAGTTATCCCAGACGCAGCCTTTATATAATATTTATAGCATTTCTAGTTTTTGTTAGCTCATCTTCTTGGTACCTAATTAAATATCGTCTGTCTAATATAAAATTTAGAGAAGATGAAAATGTTAAAGAAAGCATAGAAATGATAAAAAGTGACTTTTTTAGGATGAAGAAATTATTAAGTTTTAAGAAAAGATGATTCAAAAAAATCTTCTATCTATCATTCATACCTTATTAGTGATTTTGGTTTCCTATCTTTATTTAAGCTTTAATTTAAAAATCACTTTAATAGTAATTTCATATTTTTCAATCATAATCATATTAACATTATTATTATATGTAGATAACATCCAAAAATTATTAGTACATTTAATTATTGCATCGTTTCCATTCTTAAATATCCAATCAGAAATAAGTCATCATTTTTACTTTGGTATTATCGATATATTTATGGTTCCTATAGTAATTTTTATGTGGTATAAAATTCTCATTGGACATTACAAAAAAATTAAACGTTCATTTAGCTTATTGTTTTTATTTATTTTTATCCTTTTGGTATGGGGACTTTTAAAATCTGATTATAGGATTTTAAATATCAGATATATTATGTATTTTGTTTATTCAGTAACTTTTTTTAGGATGATCATAGATGAACTGAATTCTATAAATGATCTAAAAAGTATTTGTTCGATAATACTTATTATTTCCTTATATCCCATACTGATAGCCTTTTTTGAATTTTACTCAGGCTCTGATATAACTGCATTATTACAAATTGGTGGATCCCTAAAAATTGATCAACGTGTATCGGGGCCTATGTCTGTAAATGGTCTTGGTTTTTATCTTGGTGTCAACATTATATTTTTGCTTCTTTATTATGAGATAACAAAACGACATTTAATTTTTGCGTTTTTTTTGTTACTCTATTTAATTACAATTTATCTTTCAGGCTCACGAGCAGCATTTCTTTTTGCTTTTATAAATTTAGCAGGTTACGTATATTTAAGAGTAATTTTTACTGAATCTAAAAACAAATTAATTTATTTTTTAATGAGTAATGTAGCAATAATCATATTACTTTTTATTGGCTATTATATTTTTCTAAATAGGTTACAGGGGACGATGGACTTAAGAACTGATTTTGCTTTTGTAACAAGAATATTTATTTGGAAAGCTGCACTCGATCTTTTCTTAACAGATCCTATTAGTGGAATCGGTTTGGGAAACTTTGTATTGTACCACGAAAATGTAATAAATTATGATGTAAAAATTTTTTTATTGTTGGGTGGGCATTATCATGCACATAATCTTTTTCTACATCTGCTAGCAACGACAGGATTAATAGGTTTCTTAGGGACACTGTCCTTTGTTTCTTATGTTGGCTACAAAATTATCCAAAAAATTCGAAATATGGATTTTTATTATCGCAAAATATTATTAGGTATAATTTTAATAGCATTTTTAGGATATTTGATTAGTCAACAATTTGATCTACTTGTTGCAAGCCCCAGCCACAGTAGGGCAATTTTGTTAACTGTTTTATTGCTTGGCATTACACACAATTTTCTTTACAAAAAAATAATAACTAATGATTATTTAATATCTTGAATGCCAATTGATGGTTTATGAATAAAGTAAAATCAATTATACAATTAAATTTATCGAGTATTTTACGCAATTTATTTGGACTAATCAGAAGCAAGATAACTGCTTTATTATTAGGCATCGAGGGCATAGGTGTTTTAGGACAAGTAATTACGTTTTTTAATGTGCAGAATAAAATTGTAAGCTTTGGTACCGATACAATAATAGTAAATCGTCTAGCAAAATTAAACGAAGCAACAGATAAAGAAAACCATGATAGCATAGTTATATTCTCATTTATTTTCTTATTATTAACAAATTTAGTGTACATAACTGTTACTCTAATTTTCAATGATAGATTGACCATTTTACTTTTTGATGATATTAAATTTAAATATATAACGGGTCTTATTATTATTGTCGGACCACTTTTTGCAATTTCACATAATTTTGAAGTGTTAACCCAATCAAAAGCGAAGTTTACTTATTTGGCAATAGGTAGAAATTTTGGCAGTATTTTAGCAATTCTCTTGGTTTTTCCTTTAATATTTTATTTTCACTATTGGGGAATCGTATTAAGTCTTTATGTATTTGTGCTGGGTAGTGGATTATATTTTTTTTTTATAAACTGGGATTTTCTGAAAAGAATCAAGTTATATAATATCAAAAATATTTATACCAATATAAATTTTCTACTAAAATTAGGACTTACGGATATTGTTCGTAAATTATTATTTTTTCTGTCGCTTTTAATATTTCGAATTATAATAGTTCAAAAATCAGGCATTAAAGTTAATGGATTGTTTCAAGCCGCTTGGTCTATTTCAGCGTATACGGAAATTTTTATCGCTGCTTTTATATCTTTTTATTTTCCTGTGATTAGTAATGCTCAAAATGGTCAAACAATTAAAAAAAAAATACAAAACAATCTTAATGCTCTGATTTATATCATTTTTCCCATTATTGCATTAATAATGCTGTTATCAGATTTTCTTTTGTTTTTTTTGTATAATGAGGCTTTTCTTCAGATGGAACTCTCATTAAGAATCTTAGCGTATTCCAGGTTTTTTCAGGCAATTTATTTATTTTATCTAATTACATTATTGTCGCAATCAAAACTAAAAGAATTTTTAATGGGGGAGACCATAAGAAGTTTCAGCTTAGTTATTAGTGCATATATATTAGTACCGATGTATAGCCTACATGGTGCGATAATTAGCACTGTGATTTCCCAAGTTCTGCCACTATTATCTGTATTTATCATGATAATGAAAATGAATGATTTTTTGCCTTCTGTAAAGGAATATAAATTATTTTTCAGAGTATCAATATTGTTATTTATTTTATTAATTCCTTATGATAATAATTGGGTTTTTAGAGGTATTTTAGCTATATTATTTATATCGTTAACCTTTCTTATAATTGATTTAAATAAGTATAAAAATATCATTATCAGTTATCTCGGAAGAAAATAATGCTATGAAAGTGATGGTCCTCTCTCACCTTTTCTCTTATGAAATATATCCCCAATATGGGAGTTTTGTCACTCAGCAAGTAGAAGCAATTCAAAAACTAGGCTTGGAACCGGTTGTAGTGAGTCCGCTGATATATTTACCTAAATTCATAAAAACTAAAAATAAGCGGTGGCAACATTTTCAAAAAACAGAAAAATTCATTAACCAGGAAGGACTTCATATATATTACCCAAGAGCTATTGCTATTCCCAAAAAGTTGATTTTTTCAAGAGGCTTTTTATTTTATATTTTTCTGAAGAATTTTTTTGATAAATTGTTCAAAAAATATGACTTTGAAATTATTCATGCTCATACTGTTCTCCCTGACAGTCATTTAGGGATTTATTTAAAAAAACGTTATCAAGTTCCTATTATAACCACAATCCATGGGGCAGATGTGCAAATTCTTATGGACATTAGTAGAACTCATAAGCATAAAATTTATCAGATTCTTCAACATATTGATCACATTGTTGTGGTGAGTAAAAAATTGAAACAGGAATTGGTTGAAGAGACCCCCAGAAAGATTGGTTTGCCACCGACTACAGTTATTTATAATGGTATTAAAACATATGATCGGTATGAGGAAATTGAATTGAATAATTCGAATACTAAATTCAACCTGATTACGATTGGAAATATAACCAGAAATAAAAACCATCTCGCTGTATTAAAAGCTTTACAAATAATTGGACGTAAAGATATCAAATACCATATTATAGGTAGCGGTTGGTTTGAGAATAATCTAAAAAAATCTATTAAACACAATGAATTGAGTGATTTGGTTCAATTTTGGGGAGCTAAAGATCACCAGGAGGCCATGGCATTGTTGAAAGCAATGGACATCTTCATTCTGCCCAGTATCCGGGAGTCATTCGGGTTGGTTTATATCGAAGCCATGTATTTTGGGAAAATTACAATTGGTTCAAAAAACCAAGGCATTGCCGAGGTCATAGAAAATAACTCTAATGGTTTTTTGGTTGATCCAATGGATGAAAGTGAAATTGCTGATGTATTAAGATATGTATTTGATAATTTTAATAGTTTGAATGAATTAAGGATTAATGCACAAAAAACAGTTAAATCAAAATTCACATGGGAAAATAATGCGATTCAGTATTTTTCTCTGTATAAAAATATTTTAAACTAACTGGATAATAATTAATGTTTGAAAGAGAAATACTATATATATTACCTAAACCGAATTTCTTTACTGAGGGAATAAGGGGGCGCGTCAGTCATGCATCAGGGGTTGTAAATGGATTACTCAAAAATGGCTCAAAAGTCCATGTCATAACCGGTCCTCAAATACACAAATATATCAAAGACAAAAATTCTAATTTTCAGTTTGTTGAGATTGAGAGCAAAAAAAATACGATAATCAGGTATGTTCTATGGATATTTAAACTCATTGCCAGTATACGACGATATCTAAAGGAAAATCAAAAGATAAATTATTTAATTATACGCTACTCAGTTTCAAATGCTTTTTTAATTATTCCTTTAATAATGTTGAGAAATAAAAATATAAAGTTTATCGTAGAGATTAATAGTTTAATTTACCATCAAAAACCAAATATCCCACATCGAATAAGAAGTTTTTTGATTAAGAAAGAATTATTCTTTATCAAACAAACTACTCTATTGTATGTTATATCCAATCAACTGAAAGAAGATATCATTAGATACTCTAATATTCACCCGAAAAACGTATTAGTTATCCCTAATGGCGGACCTGAACCGATGTATATAAATCAAGATATCAATATGAATAAACTAAGTTTCCTTTATTTGGGTGTATTTCAAGAATATTATGAGTTTAAACTGTTGATTGAAGCTTTCAAAAAAGTAACTGGTTATACCACAGAGCTACATTTATATGGATATGGTAAAGAAAAAGAAAAAATTGTTAGTTTGGCAGATAAAGCGAAAAACATATACTTCCATGGACGATATTACCTAGGGGATTTAATATCCAAGGGTGCAATTAACATAAATTGTATATTAATATTGCCTTTTAGCAGACGAAACCCTACAGGATCTCCCACCAAACTTTTTGAATATATGGCATTGGGATTACCTATTATTGCTTCTAATGTGGGCCAAATTAATGAAATGCTTGTTCATGATAAAACGGCTTATATTTATGAAGCCGGAGATGAAGATTCACTCCATGAAGGCATGATGAAAATGTTATCGGATAGAGATTATAGAGAGCATTTGAGTCAGAATATTCGCGCCATATATCCGAAAAATCATACTTGGACTGCCCGGATGAAACAGTTGATTGAGGCGATTGAAAGTTATGAATAAACACCTTTTCATCGTTGGAGTTGGGCGTTCCGGTACATCATTACTCCAAAGTATGCTCAATGCCCATTCGCAAATTATATTCATCCCCGAAATCAATTATATTCGCCGATTCCTGAGGACGAGCGCACTGGAAAAGCTATACGCCAAACAGGGCAGGGCAGGGTTGCTCGAATTTTTATCCGCTGATGATCTGATTAGTCGCCTGCAGTTGGATATAGAGGATACATTTTCCGGTTTCGATTTTGAGGGCCCGGAACCGGCGCTGCGCATTTATAGGACTTTATTAACGGCCTATGCCGGTCGGGAATCCAGTGCATTAATCGGCGATAAGGATCCCCGCAGCATTGAACATCTGCAG
>WJIP01000020.1 GCA_014730185.1 Caldithrix sp.
ATCCACCGGTGCAATACTTCACCGGTCCATTGGCCATGCTGCAATTGATACGACCAGCCACCGGTGGACTGCACATCGGAAAAACCGATTTCGACTTCCAGACTGTCCCGGTTATCATTAGCGATGGTGTAGGTTTTACTCTGCAGGGTTTGCGGTTCCACGATCTGCATAATGCTGTCGTCCGAAGCTTGTTCAATAATAAATGTGGGAACATCCATTCCGGACTGAATAACCTCTTTAGTGGCGTCCGATTGCAGCCAGGCTATCACACCCAGTTCCGGCCAGTTCCACATGGGTTTAACAGCACCACTGAATTCATAACGCAACGTATCACCCGGCGACAAGGCAGTAATCGGTTTACCGTCAGCATCGGGTAGTAAATCACGCATCACGCAGGCAAATTCAGTTTCGCCGTTGGTTCCCGGGGCGGTATTGTAATAAATCATGCGCTCGGTGATCCCCGTGCGCAGATATAATTCCGTGGCCTCTACCGGATTTAAAACAATAAGAGTAATTTCTGCTTTTACAGAATCAGCGGTCTTTTCCGAATCTACATAAATTTTCACCGGACTACCTTTATCAAGGTTTTCCTGCATTTGCTTTTTGATTAAATCAGGATTGGTCGGAACTCCGTGATTAATACCATCCATTTGATAATTGGGTACACCCTGTACGTTGTAATATTGGATGCGGGCCTGGTTATCCTCGGGATTGGCCTGGTACATGGGATCATCGTCGCCCGGCCACCAGGCATGATAACGAACGGAGACAACCCCACCGAAGTGCGTGGCGTAAAATTCCTGCAAACCCGGGTTGTAAGTTGCACAGGGTGCGCAGCTGGCATTGGTGGCTTCTTCCAGTAAGACGATTTTGCGGGCTTGCCCGGCTGAAAATTGATATAGCAAAAGCAGAATGATTATTGAACTGTAATATCGTTTCATAGGTTTATGTACCTCCCGGTCATTGAAAACCCAATCCAATGTATAAAAAATAATTCGGGTTGAGTCATCACTATTTTATAAACATTCCTACGCGTTTTATGGTTTAGATTCGAACGATGCTTATTCATAAACTAATCAAGTAGATCATGGTCATCGGTGATGCCGTTATCGGTTATGATCAATCCCCTTAAATTTTTATCTAACAGATTCCGTAAACGATCAACGGGATGTTTGTTCTTGTTAAACTGTTTTTAATAAATTTTGCGTATCCAGCGCTGCATGCATTTTAATCATCAATTCCACAAGCTGATGCAGACGCCGATCGATTTGTTCGTTAACCAATTGTTTGTTCTTAAAGTCACCGGAAACGGCAAAAACAAAGCGGGGCAGAATAAAACAGCGAAAATCAAGCATCAGACTGTTGGCCAGGGACATAATGGACATATAACTGCTTTTAGCACCGGCTGCGCACATAAAGCCGACAACTTTGTTTTCCCAAGATTTACCGGTTAATTCGATCAGGTTCTTTATTTGGGCATTGGCATCGTAGTTATAAATGGGTGTGGCAATCAAAACGGCTTCGGCCTCCCGGATCATCTGTTTGAGTTTCGGTACCTGCGCATGATTGTAACTTTCATCACCATCACAAAACGGTAACCCATAATCGCGCAAATCAATCATGCGGTATTCGGTATTATTCAGTTCAAAAATGGAAAGTGCTCGCTTTGCCAGAATCCGGCTGTGACTGGATGGATTCAAGCTGGCGCTGATAATCAAAAAAGCCATGTCTGCGTATACTCCGAAAGCATGTAATTCAATATCCTGTTTTTGCACTGATTCAGAAATTGTATTTTACCACTTTTAAATATATGTAAAAACTCAAAACATAATTTATGCTATTAATTACGTTTTCTCAAATCACCTTATTCCATAACTTTTTAAGTGTGATAATATACAATCGGTGAATTCTAATTAGGGGTAGAACGTTTTGGAAGTTTGTATCAGAAATGTTAGGTAAAGAACAAAAGCAAGGCCGGCTGTGCAACCGGCCCCGGGCCTGGCATTATTTAAAAATATTTCGGAATACATGTCCGGCCATTTTAGGATTTTCTTTCAAACGTCGGGTGGAATAAGCATACCATTCCTCACCAAAAGGCACATATACCCGTAAGTGATGGCCGGCATCCACAATGATTTTGCGTAACTGTTCATCCACCCCAAGTAACATCTGAAATTCATACTGATCTTTATTGAGATTCAACTCTTCAATAATACGCAGGGCGTGCCACACCAATTTTTCATCATGCGTGGCGATACCAACGTAACAACCGTTTTTTAGCAGTTTTTCCAGGTTAAAAACGAAATTATCATTAATGATGGCCATATCTTTGTAGGCTATTTCCCGTGGTTCGTTATATATGCCTTTACAAAGGCGAAGGTTGGCCTTGTACTTGATCAGGTAGTTGATATCATCCGAAGTGCGCCGCATGTAGGACTGAATTACGGTGCCCACAGCATCACCGTATTGTTCCTGCAGTTTTACGTACATGTCGATGGTGTCGGTGGTGGTTGTATGATCCTCCATATCGATGCGCACAAAAATATTCATGGAGGCGGCTTTTTCAATCAGCTCGGAAATGTTTTCAGAACAAAATTCTTTACTGATCATCCAGCCCATGTGGGTTGGCTTAACCGATATGCCGGAGTCCAAACCTTCAGCTTTGATGGCATCCAGTACGCTTTTATATTGATCGACGGCTTTAACCACATCTTCTTCTTTGTGGTTCTCTTCGCCCAGTAAATCAATTGTTCCGGTAATGTTTTGGGCATTCAGGTTTTTTACCACCCGCACGGCATCTTCCAGTTTGGAACCGGCAATATAGGTTTTTGAAAAATATCCTACAATGGGTTTGGGAACCAGAGGCAGAGACCATACCACAAGTTTGTCCATTAAGCTCATAACCATTCCTTTTTATTTAATCGTGTGTCAGCATTTTGTTATTGTATGTTAATCACATACCAAAAAAATATAAAAATTGGTTCATTGATAGGCAATAAGAAATTTTGTTATTAAAAAGGAAATAACGTTGCGGTAAAACCTGTAGTATTTGGGCTGATGGAAAGGCATGAACTTCTGCTGATTGATAAAATAAGGTGTGACGACTGTAGATATGGTTGTTATTTTGAAACCGGTTATGAATGGCACACCCGCCGCGCACACCTTATCAACTTGTTAACTGCCTAATTCTTGCAGATCCTGTAATACTTGGGTGTGATGTTCTTTTACTTTGACCTTGGGATATACTTTTGCGATTTGACCCTGAGGATCAATAATAAACGTGGACCTTGCTATGCCCATGTATTCCTTTCCATACATTTTTTTCTGCTGCCATACTCCATAGCGTTCGCATACATCACTGTATTCATCGCTCAACAGAGAGAAGTTCACTTTTTCTTTATCCGCAAATTTTTTCTGTCTTGTCACGGAATCTTTGCTGATACCTAAAACCACCGCATCCATAGACTGAAGATCGGCCTGTGTATCCCGGAAATTCTGCGTTTCTGTGGTGCAGCCGCCGGTCATGGCTTTGGGGTAAAAATAAAGAACCACCCATTTACCGGCAAAATCCGATAACCGAACCGACTGATTATTCTGGTCAGGCAAATTAAAGTCAGGCGCTTTTTCACCAACTTCTAACATCGTTTGCTCCTTATGTTTTGTTTATCTTACGATAGTGTCACCGGGATAACGCTTTTAACTGCCTTTTTAATTCAAGGGCTGGTTGATAGGCGTTGTCCAAATGTAATGATCGATTCAAATAGTTTTCGGCCGCCTCAATACGATTCAGACGAGCGGAACTCAACGCCGTCAGATAGTAAATTTCTTTCAATTCACCACTGGTAAAGGATGGTTGCTGGCGGTGTTGTTCCATGGCGGTCTTGAGGTAAGAAAGAGCGGTTTGCTGATTTTTATCGGAAACGATATAGGTTTTACCCAGTTTGGCATATAAAAAACTTTGCCGGCCATGATATGCAACCGCTTTTTCATAATGATCAATGGCTGCATCCCATTGTCTCAGTTTATAATACACATTACCGGTTTTATACAAAGCCGTCAGATGGGTAGAGTCGAAAGCGGTAACGATGAGGTATTCCTGCAGGGCCTTTCTCGGCAACTGATGATCGGCATAATAATCCCCGAGTTCGAAGTGAGCGGCATCCCAGTAAAGATTTTGATACACATGCCTCCGGGCCAGTTGTTTGATAATAGGATAATCAATGGATGGCATCCTGAACCGGGTGGATTGGGAAAAAGGCGGATTCTCGATCAGATTCTGGATTTTGAGGGCACCGATGTATTCATCCAAGGCCGAATACAAATTCTTCAAATAATGCATACTTGCTTTATTCAGGTCGTTGAGGGGAAGAGTACGAATGAATCCTGCGGCCATGAGCCGGTAGCCATAAGCATTGGGATGCACGTGCTCCACAAACAGATCATTTCCGGGTATACCGTACCGGGCCCGGGCACGGAAAAGGGAATCCATGGAAACAAGGGGTGTACTGGTTTTGGTAGCGGATCGGTGTATGATTTGGTTGATGACTGCCGGCGCTCTGAACGGGATTCGGTCCCGGTCCCTGGCCAATGCAAACCTACGGTAAGCTTCCTGATAATTACCCTGGGCGAGATGATCCTGAGCCGTTTCAAAAAGAATCTGAGCCTGCAGGGAATCCCTGACAGACATTGTATCTATTTTCATTGCTGGGCGATCAGCTGTTGGATTCTGCCGGGGATTACCGCCAGACAATGGCATTTGATCACGAATATTGCATGTTACATCACTGATCATCACCGGGATGGAGTGTTGTTTGAAAAAACGCAGGATGTGCAGCAGATTGTCCTCAAAGTTGCGAAAGGTAGTTTCAGCTACAGTTCCATGGGGATCGATCCGATCCTGTTGCATCATAGCCTGCATCAGCGATCGTTGCCGCGAAGTATCCGTGGGAGTGGTGAACCATGCAGTGGTTCCCCTGACTATGGCCTGCAGCAGTTGATAGATGCGCCATTCCCGGATATGTAACATCGTCTGGATTAATGTAATATTTCCACCGATATACTCCTGCGATGCCATACCTAAGGCACCGTAAAATTCATTATGTCCCATGTAAATTAAAACCATATCCGGATTCAAGGTTTTAACATCGGCCAGCATGTGCCGAACCGCATGGGAGTTGACTGCCGAGATTCCCAGATTAATCATTTCAATGTCGGAACCGGGGTAATTTTTTTGCAGATGTTTCTTAATGAAATAGGGAAAATTGATATTAACTTCATAGGGAAATCCGGCGGTGGTGGAGCCGCCCAGACACAAAATTCGCCGATTATTTTGCGGTGGGTTTTGCAATAGTACCTGATCAATCATCTCCGGGACGGCAATTTCGGTTGATGAAAAAAACTTACGTGGATAATCACGGTTGATAACAAGGCGTCCATCCGATGTTTTATGGGTCAGAGGATAGCCCGTTCCGTAACCTGATAATCTTAATATTCCTTCCAAAGCTGCAAAAAAGAGTACCGGTAAGAATATCGTCATTATTAAAAATATAGTTTTCTTCATCTTAATACGATTGCACGTTTTTTCTGTGCTTTTAATGTTCTGAATGCAATGAATTGCATTTTATATCCAGATATTATGTGATGCAAGTCGGAATTGTTGTCTGCATCCCGTTTCAGGTCCGCTGCGATTTTAGTGGAAAAATGGATCAAAATATGCAAAATAACATACAAAAGGAAAGTCTAAAGGCATTATAAACCTTGAACGGTAGATAACATGATAAATAATTACAATAAAATCAATGGAATATAAAATCACATGTAAAAATATTAAAAAATGTTTTGATTCTTGCAAATTAGTAACTATATTCCGTATTACTAATTCGGCTCAAATTTAAAAACCATTAGGGAGAAGGCCTGTTTATGCCTAAATGGATTACCATCATTTTTGGTTTGGTTATTCTTTCACTGAGCGCCTGTCAACAAGAACCTACCGAAAACCTGCCGAATGATTATCCTGCCTGGGTACAAGAGGGGGTATTTTATCAAATTTTTCCCGAACGATTCCGCAACGGTGATCCCCATAATGATCCCGATAAGGCCAGTCTTTTAGGCTCCTATCCTCACGATACCACTTCAGCCTGGCAATTAAGCCCATGGACTTCGGATTGGTATGCCTTACAACCATGGGAAAAACAAAACGGTAAAGGATTCGCTTATAATGCCCAACGCCGCAGATACGGAGGAGACATTCAGGGTATTATCGATAAGCTTGATTATTTAAGCGAGCTGGGTATCAATGCTATTTATCTCAACCCGGTATTCGAATCTCCTTCTCTGCATAAATATGATGCCGCTACCTACATTCATATTGATGATAATTTCGGCCCTGATCCCCAAAAAGACCGGCAAATTCGCCAAAATGAAAATCCGGCCGATCCCACCACCTGGCGATGGACTACAGCCGATCAGCTATTCCTGGATTTTTTGCAAAAGGCCCATGAGAGACAGATTAAAGTGATTATTGATGGTGTTTTTAATCATGTGGGTATTCGGCACTGGGCTTTTCTCGATGTCAAAAAGAAAGGTCCCCAATCTGAATACGCCGATTGGTTTACGATTAAATCATGGGACGATCTGTCCACACCGCAAAATGAATTTGACTATGTGGGCTGGGCCGGTGTAAAAGAACTGCCGGAATTGAAAGAGAACGAACAGGGATTGATCCCGCCGATAAAAGAACACGTTTTTGCTGTGGTGGAGCGGTGGATGGATCCCAACGGTGACGGAAATCCCGAAGATGGTATCGACGGTTGGCGTCTGGATGTGGCCGAAAAGGTTGATCATGATTTTTGGATCGATTTCCGTAAAAAAGTGAAACGGATCAGTCCTAAAGCCTACATCACCGGAGAAACGTTTTGGGAAGACTGGGAAAATAATAAACTGCTCGATCCGGCCCCCTGGTTACAGGGAGATCAATTCGATGGGGTGATGAACTACCGATGGTCGACAACCATGACACACTACTTTATCGATGAAAATGAAACAATTACGGCCAGTGCATTCATCAACCGGTTGCAGGCATTCAATCAAAGCTATCCCTCACAAACTAAGTTTACGCTGTTGAACCTCATGGACAGCCATGATACCGATCGCTTGGCTTCTAATATCGTCAACCCAGATTTATTCTACGATAAACGCGTATCGCCTTATGACAATCCTGGTTATTCAGTGCGTAAACCAAACTCTGATGAATGGCGTCTTCTAAAGCTGATTGCTTTGTTTCAGATGACTTATCCCGGTGCGCCTATGATCTATTATGGCACGGAAGCAGGCATGTGGGGTGCCGATGATCCGGATTGCCGTAAACCCATGGTTTGGCCGGATATGGATTACAAACCGGAGAAGGCTAACATTAGTGAGGTGCCCCGTCCGGTGGATTCCGTTTTTTTTATGGAAGATCTTTTCGAATATTATAAGGGTTTGATACAATTACGGAAACAGGAAAAAGCCTTAACGCATGCGGATTTTGAGTTGATAATGAAAGATGATGACCGAGATGTTTTCGCCTTTTACAGAACGTATCACGATGATAAAATTATGGTCATTATTAACAATAGTGATGCACAACAAAACCTGAGGCTAAGCGGTGTGCCGGGGGGTACATGGACGGATTTACTAAGCACAAAGGCTGTTAGAGTTTCCGATGACCAAATGAACATCACAGTTCCACACAAGAAAGGAATCATCCTTAAATTTACACAATGATACGCTTTTTGATTTACATAACTTTTGCGGCTTTGTTTATGGTTGTTTTTGGCGGCTGCCAGCAAAACCATCCTGCTTTGGATGGTGAACATATTGCAGTCGTCGGTAATGATGGTATTATCCAGAGTGATTTTGAACGGCGACTGGGAGATTTTTTAAAAACGACGGGCATGGATGATAATTTGCAGGTTAGGCGGCAAATCCTGAATAATATGATTCATGAAGTACTTTTAAAAGATTATGACAATAATGATGCCATCATCAATGATGAAAGTTACCAAAAGCGGTTGGAGTGGAATCGCCGGCAAACGATTTTAGCTTATCTTAAAGACCGAGAAATTTATCAAAACATACAGGTCACGGAAGAAGACCTGCGAACGGCTTTTTATCGTTTAAATCAAAAAGTGACAGCCCGCCATCTGTATGCCCCCAGCCGGGAAAAAGCCCACCGGCTTTATGAACGTCTGCAAAATGGCGAAACTTTTGCATCGTTAGCCAAAGAGGTGTATTCCGATGCCAAATTGCGGGATTCCGGCGGTTATCTGGGACAATTTTCTTGGGGAGATATGGACCGGAATTTTGAAGAAAAAGCCTTCAGTATACCCGTTGGAGAAATATCCCAACCGGTAAAGACAGAGCAGGGGTATAGCATCATCAAAGTCGAAAGCCGCAAAACCCATCCCATCATTACCGAATCCGAGTATCAAAACCGGAAAGAAAAACTGCGACAGGCTGTGCGCATTAATAAAAAGCATGTGGCGGAACGTGATTTTATGGATTTGGTTTTTCAAGAGCAAGACTTATCTTTCAACAAAGAAGCATTGCATCAATGCCTTCGTATGATGCGGTCAGGTTTTAAGGAAGAGATGGAAGAAGCCGGTTCATCAACAGTTATAAATAACGACTGTTTAACGTATAAGGGCGATTCCTGGAGTATCCGCCAGGCACTGCATAAACTTGATGACATTCCTGATTTCCATCTCAATAAGATAAACGATACGCAGGCATTACAAGATGCGCTCACGGGTTTGGTGCAGCAAAACCAGCTGTTACAACTTGCCGAGGAAAAGGGATATGATAAAGTTCCCCAGGTGCAAGAAAAAATACAAAAAGCTCGTCACATCACATTTTACAAATTCAAACGCAACGCTATAGCCGATAAAAAGATCATACCCGATTCTGCATTGCAAACGTTTTATAACGAGCATATCAATCAATTTATGACCGAAGATGAGTTGAGTATTCAGGAAATAGTAGTCGATGAGCGCGGCCAGGCAGAGGATTTGCTCCATCAATTACAAAGAGGCCAACCGTTCGATAAACTGGCCCGGAATCATTCGCTCCGGCAATGGTCTGCAAAACGGGATGGACACATCGGCTACAGCCCGGTGAGTAAATTTGGCAATCTGCAGGATACATTGTGGAACACGGCTGTGGGAAAAACCATAGGTCCAATCGCCTTTGATCGTTATTTTGGGGTATTCAAAATTTTAGGTAAAAAGGAAAGCCGACCTTACCCGCTAAACAAGGTTAGAGAAGAAGTGGCAAACACAATGCGACGCACACTGGAAAAGCAATACGTCAGCCAGTATCTGGATAGTCTGAGGTCGGAAGTAACCATAAAGATAGATGAATCGTTGCTGAAAAACATTCAGCTATCATCGTTTAATTAATTGCTGGGAGCTAATTTTATGAAGCGATGGATAACACTGTGTATCCTGGCCTTGCTCTTCTCGGCCACTACCATTTGGGCCGGTACAACCGGTAAACTGGTGGGTAAAGTCGTAGACAAAGCCACAGGAGAACCCCTGATCGGGGTGAATGTGTTTTTAGAGGGAACGAGTTTAGGTGCTACCACGGATCTGGATGGTAATTATCTTATTCTCAATATTCCGCCGGGCAAATATACGGTAATCGTGCAATATGTTGGTTATCAGGAAATACGCATGACCAATGTGCCTATTAAAATTGACCTGACGACCACCCGGAATTTTGAAATGCAGGAGGCGGCTCTGGAGCTGGAAGATGCCATCGTCGTTGAGGGTCAGCGCAAGTTTATTCAGAAGGATATAACCGCCAGCCAGGCATCGGTTGGCTCGGAGGAAATCGAAAATCTTCCCGTAACGGAACTGGATGATTTGCTGCAGTTGCAGGCTGGTATTAATCGTGATGCCGGAGGCGGCTTTCATATCCGCGGCGGGCGCTCTTCTGAAATTGCCTACTGGATAAACGGAGTCCCGGTGACCGATTCCTATGATAACAGCCAGGGGGTACAGATTGATAATAACAGTATCCAGGAATTGCAGGTGATCAGCGGAACATTTAACGCCGAATATGGCAATGCCATGTCCGGTATCGTAAACTCCGTGACCAAAGAGGGCGGTAAAAAGTACGATGGCGACATACAGATATATTTTGGTGATTATGCCAGTGATTTTACGTCCTATTACCCTCATATCGATGAAATCAATCCTGTGGAAAATCGCAACGTACAGGGTAGTCTCAGCGGTCCCATTCCATTCACCAGTGATAAAGTGACCTTCTTTGCCACGGCCCGTTACAATTACTCCGACGGCTACCTTTACGGCACGCGTTATTTTGAACCCACCGGCCAGCCCGGAGACAGCGCTGTCGTGCCTATGGACTGGAGTGAACGCATCACCGGCCATGGTAAATTAACCTATCGAATGACGGATAACATCAAATTGAATGCGGAATTGTTAGCCTCCCGCAACGATTTTCAGGATTACGGACATGATTATCGCTGGAATCCCGATGGCGATGTGAATAAATTTTCCCGCAGTTACACTGGTTGGCTAAGCATGACCCACACCCTGTCCAATAGGACCTTCTATGAAATCAATGTTTCCCATTTCAATAAAACGTTTGAGGAATACCTCTACGAGGATCCCAATGACAGTCGCTATCTGCACCCGGACTCGTTTATTGTGGACCGGGTTAATTTATCCTTTCTGGACAAGGGGACCAATCTGCATCGTTTCTACCGGGAAACCAATACAACAATTTTCAAAGGGGATCTAACCAGTCAGGTCACCAACCGTCACCTGATCAAAGCAGGGGTTCAGGGCAAAATCCACGATCTTTCTTTTGATGATTATAATCTGGAGCCCAGGCGCGTTAATAATGTACCGGTTGAACCGTTTGAACCGGCTATTCCCGATGAAGATTCACCCAACCGCACTCAATATAATCAGAATCCGCTGGAATTGTCCGCCTATATACAGGACAAAATTGAGTTCGAAAGCGTGATCATCAATGCCGGAATCCGTCTGGATTATTTTAATTCCAATGCGCAGGTGCTGGTTGATCCGCGGGATCCCAATATCAATAATCCCTTACGCACGAATTTGGATACCACCAATCTGGAAGCGGAGTTCTATAAAGATGCCACACCCAAATGGCAGATCAGCCCGCGTTTTGGCATCGCCTATCCCATCAGCGCCACCGGTGTAATACATTTCTCCTACGGACATTTTTTACAGATTCCGTCCTTTCAGTATTTGTACAACAATGGCGATTATGAAGTACCCCAAACCGGTTCCAACCACGGTATTTAC
>WJIP01000214.1 GCA_014730185.1 Caldithrix sp.
GCGTTTTTATGTTAAAAATAATCCATGGGTGAGCAAACGGTAAACATTCTGTATAACACATCTTCATTAGCTTTTTCCGTCCAGTGTAGTTTTACTGTAACTTTTCCATCCGAAACCATTTTACTTACCCACTTTTTAAAAAACGAGGACCTCATTTATAATCCTTCGGGGCAAAAGGGGTGAAGACGTGTAACAAATGGCCTAAAAACCGCGTATAATGTGCATACGTATTGTCGCTGCCTAGGCATAAGCACGAAAGGTAGTGCGAAATGTTTAGCCCGCATGCAGTGCTCGGTAACCACAATTGCTGTATAAGTTTCAATGACTTTTACAGACAGCCATGGAGACGGCGAAAAAAAGGGCCGGAATAAAACAAGGGATTGTATTTGTATAAATTGTATTACCTTCTCAGGTTAGGGATTTTCAATTGATTTTAGTCCATAAACAAAAAAATCAGAAAAGAAAGGCTCACTATGCATTTTAAATGGATTTCTTCCTTACTGGTCTTGTTGGTAGGTCTGGCCTATGCCGGTGATCAAACCAAGCTGTTACAATCCGGCATTGATCAGGAATACTTTGATATCACCGTCCGTGCCCAGGATGATTTTTTCCGCTACGTCAACGGTACATGGCTCAAAGAGACCAAAATACCGCAGGATAAATCCAACTACGGCGCGTTCATTGCCCTGGCCGATCAGGCCAAAAAAGACCTGCGAAGAATAATTGAAGAGGCTGCTGCTTCCGGCACCACTGCCGGTTCCGAAGCGCAAAAAATCGGCGACTTCTATCTGAGTTTTATGGATACCTCGCTGATCCGGCAACGCGGATTGCAACCATTGCAGCCCCTGCTATCACAAATTAACAGCATCAAAAATCGATCCCATGTTATCCAACTCATGGTCGAACTGCGTAAAATAGGTGTGCAGCGTCCGTTTACGTATTGGATAAGCCAGGACAGTAAAAATTCAGATGCCTACATCACTTATATTACCCAATCCGGATTAGGGCTGCCGGATCGGGACTATTATTTCAAAGAGGATGAAAAGTTTGCAACCATTCGCGAACGTTATAAAGAATACATTACAACCATCTTAAACCTGGGCCACGTGGCTTCCGCCGAACAAAAAGCCTTGCGTATATTTGATATGGAGCGCAACTTTGCCCACCATCACTGGACACGGGTGGAAAACCGTGATCCGCATAAAACATACAACAAGTTCACCATCCATCAACTGGATTCCCTGGCGCCATACTTCATGTGGAATGACTTTATTGAATATGCGGACATACCTCAGGCCAAAGAAGTTGTGGTGCGTCAACCCGATTATCTGCAGGCCCTCGATTCTATTTTCTCTGCCCGTTCATTAGATGACTGGAAGGCTTATTTTACCTACAAAACGCTGCACGGGGCGGCCATACTGCTGTCAAAATCATTTGTCCAGGCCCGATTCGATTTCTACGGCAAAACGCTGAGTGGCACCGAGCAGATGGAGCCACGCTGGAAAAGAGCCGTCAATGCGGTTAACGGCAATCTGGGTAAAGTTGTGGGAAAAGTTTACGTGAAAAAACACTTTAAACCGCAAGCGAAAGAAAGTATGGTTGAACTGGTGGAAAATTTGCTGGCCGCTTATGAACAACGCATCAAAAATCTGCAATGGATGAGCGCAGAAACCCGCAGTAAAGCGCTGACCAAATTATCCAAATTTAATTATAAAATCGGTTATCCTGATAAATGGAAAGATTACTCCCAGCTGGTTGTCAAAAAAGATGAATTGATAGAAAATTATGAGCGGGCCAGCCGCTTCTACTATAAACGTAATGTACAAAAGCTGGGCCAGCCCATCGACCTTGATGAATGGTTTATGAACCCGCAAACCGTGAATGCGTATTACAACCCCAGGCTTAATGAAATTGTTTTCCCGGCAGCTATTTTACAACCACCATTCTTTAATCTGGCTGCGGATGACGCTGTGAATTACGGGGCTATAGGTGCTGTTATCGGTCATGAAATCACTCATGGATTTGATGATCAGGGCCGCAAATATGACGGTAATGGCAATCTGAATAACTGGTGGACCGAAGGCGATATCGAACGCTTTACACAACGTGCCGAAGGGCTGGTTGAGCAGTACAGTCAATACAGCCCGGTTGATACCATGCATCTGGACGGTGAATTTACCCTGGGAGAAAATATTGCGGATCTGGGTGGTTTAACCATCGCTTATCATGCCTACAAGCGATCGTTAAACGGCCAACAACCTGCCGTCATTGAAGGTTTTACCGGTGATCAGCGATTTTTTATCGGCTGGGCCCAGGTTTGGCGCCGTAAATACCGCCCGGATGAAATGCGTAAACGCGTGCTTACCGATCCCCACTCCCCCAGCGAATACCGCGTAATTGGGGTGGTCACTAATATGCCCGCATTTCATAAAGCCTTTAATCTTAATGAGGGGGATAAGCTATACAAAGACGAACAAGAACTTGTTAAAATCTGGTAAATGCTATTGCCCATCGATTGGACCTTATCAAGCCAAGCCGACCGGTTGACCATCGGGCGGCTTTTTTGCTAAATTCAGTTAATTAACATTACCCTTCATACCAAGTAATACATTAACCCGTAAATTTTTACTAAAATTACATCCAGAACACCATCGTTTAAGCCGTGCTCCATCCCTGCCCTTTTTAGGTAACTTATGAACAATCTACCTTATAAAAAATCACGGATTGTTGCCCTCAATGTGCACCGACGGGATAGTCCGGTAACGCTCTGACAATTTGTAAAAAATGTACGGTCCATATGTAATGGTTGCTCAAATCTTATTTTTAGATAATTTGTCCACAAACCATACAAAACGATACCGCCTCTTCCATTTTTATTTTTTAAATTTTAATTACAACTTTTGCACGGATTTTATTATACTTCTTTTTAACAGATCAATACAGCATTGGGCAACAATGATTTTTAACAAAGGAATGAGATCATGAAAAAACATATCTTGCAAATCTTTATTGCCGCCATATTTGCAATGACCGCCTGTACGGGATATGAGTATGATGCTCAGCATACGGTACACTCACCCGATGGTAATGTTAAAGTGCAGTTTATGGTGGATAACGGCTGGGCCTATTATAAAGTACATTACGGCTCAGTGGCAATCATCGATGCCTCGCGGTTAGGATTTGAACTTAAAAATCAACCGGATTTGCTGGATAGTCTGCAAGTGATTTCTACTGAAGAACGAAATGTGGATCATACATGGCAAACAGTTTGGGGAACGCAAAACTCCATTCGCAACCATTATCGCGAACTTACAGTACATTTACAGGAACAATCCAAACCACACCGCAATATGGATATCATTTTCCGCATCTTCAATGATGGCGTGGGTTTCCGCTATTCTCTGCCGCAACAGGATTATCTGCAGGATATTCAGATCACATCGGAAATCACTGAATTCGATTTCAACGGCAACCATCTTTGTTGGTGGATACCCAATGATTATGACAGTTATGAAAGACTTTACCGCACCACACCTCTCCGAGAGGTACCGGCAGCGAACACACCCTTTACCTTACGACTGGAAAATGACATGGTGGTAAGCATCCACGAGGCGGATTTAACCGATTATCCCGGCATGACCTTAAAGAAAGCCGAACAAGAACCCCTGAAAATGGTGTGCGATTTGGTGCCATGGCCCGACGGAATTAAAGTTAAAGGTCAAACACCCCTTCAAACCCCATGGCGTACCATCCAAATTGGTAAACAGGACGGTGATCTCATTGCTTCTAACCTGATTTTAAATCTGAACCGGCCCAATCAGCTGGAAGACGTTTCCTGGATTAAACCGATGAAATATATCGGTATCTGGTGGGGCATGCACATCAACAAATATACCTGGCACGCGGGTCCAAATCACGGGGCCACAACGGAACGCTCTAAACGATATATCGATTTTGCTGCCCGGCACGATATTCCGGCGGTTTTAGTGGAAGGCTGGAATAAAGGTTGGGAAAGTTGGTTGTCCGGTAAAAATGTGCAAAATTACACCGAATCTTATCCTGATTTCGATTTACAAGAAGTGGTTCGCTACGGCAAAACTAAAGGGGTTGTCCTTATAGGTCACCATGAGACCGGTGGTAACGTGCCGCATTATGAAAAACAGATGAAGTCTTCTTTTGAATTATATCATGATCTGGGTGTACCGGCCGTTAAAACGGGCTATGCCGGACAAATGACGCCGGAAGGTATGCATCATCACGGTCAGTGGATGGTGACCCATTACAGGGAAGTGGTAAAACTGGCGGCAAAAAACAAAATCACCATCAATGCCCATGAACCGATCAAACCCACCGGCATCCGTCGTACCTATCCCAATATGATAACCCGTGAGGGGGCACGCGGCATGGAATACAATGCCTGGAGCCCCGGGAATCCTCCGGAGCACACCGTCATTCTGCCTTTTACACGCTTATTGGGCGGCCCCATGGATTATACCCCCGGCATTTTTAAATTTGATTTCGACCAGGAGGGGTTGAATCGGGTCTGGACCACGCTGGCCAAACAACTGGCCTACTACATCGTTTTGTACAGTCCTCTGCAGATGGCCGCCGATTTGCCGGAGAACTATGAAAATCAACCGGCTTTTCAGTTTATCCAAGAGGTCCCTGTGGACTGGGACGAAAGTGTGGTTTTAAAAGCCCGTATCGGTGATTACCTGTCCATAGCCAGGCGACAGGGCAATCAGTGGTATGTGGGATCGATTACCGATGAACAGCGGCGGCTGTTTAATATCCCGCTCGATTTTCTGGATCAGAATACGGTGTATAAAGCGACCATTTATGCCGATGATGCCGATACGGACTGGCATCAAAACCCAACGGCCCTTGATATTAGCAGTTATAGGGTGGACCACCGCGATCATCTGTTAGCTGCATTATCACCCAGCGGGGGGCAGGCGGTGGCCTTTACACCCGTTTCAGAAGAAGAAGCCGATCCCCTGCTCCCTATCGATTCCTTCAACGATCAGTCCCGGAAAAAAATGGACGCTTTTAAAAAGGTTCGTGTTTATGGCGAACCCGTTAAAGTAGAGAACGACGCCATCGGTGCAGCTATTGAGCTTAAAACCGCTTACGGTCAAAAATACAACGGCGGCGGTGAGCGGGCGCTTATCAACGGTGCTCAGGCACCCATCCGCCGACCCGAACGTCACTGGCAGGGTTTTCTGGGCCAAGATCTGCATGCTGTTATCGACCTTGGGGACATTAAACCCGTGCAATCCATATCCATGCGCTTTTTACAGGATTATTACGATTCCATCTTCTTTCCTGAAGAAATCACCTTCTCCGTTTCCAAGCAGGGACGGCAGTTTGTGGTGGTCGCCCGCTTTGAAAATGAGATCAGCGAACAAGGTCCGCAGGTTGACATCAGAGAAATCCACAAAGCGTTGGATTCCGTTTCTGCCCGATATATACAGGTTATGGCAACCAATATACAAAAATGTCCGTCGTGGCATAAGAATGCCGGCCAAAAGGCCTGGTTATTAAGTGATGAAATCATGATCACTACCCGACCTTAGAACAGCCATCAAACACAGGGACATTGCCGATTTCTATGACAGAAAGAACATTCCAACGTCCTTATTTATTGCAGAATACCGTGCAGCATTATGCCTGGGGTATGCGTGGCGACCGGGCACTGATTCCCCGGTTGCTGGGTATGCAAGCCGAATCCGGTACGCCCTATGCAGAGTTATGGATGGGTGGTCATCCTAAAGCACCTTCTCAGGTGCAAATGGATAAACAGACTCTTCCCTTGAATACATGGATTGCCCGCCATCCTTTGGACATTCTGGGATTTCAATGCTATAACAGGTTCGGGGATCGCCTGCCTTTTCTTTTTAAGGTGTTGTCCGCAGCCGAGGCTTTATCTATACAGGCCCATCCCGATAAAGTACAGGCCCAAAAGCTTCATGACCAACACCCACAACACTACCCCGATGACAATCATAAACCGGAAATTGCCATCGCCCTGGATCGCCTAACCGCTCTTGTTGGTTTTCGCTCCTTGCCTGAATTGTGGTCTATGATACAATCTTACCCTCCTTTTAGGCCTTATCTGGGTCAGGACGTTATTAACCTGATTTATCGGTCACAACATGAATCTTTCGACAAACAAAAGCATTGTTTGCGGATGCTGTACACCCGGGTAATGCGAAAGGCTGTCGATGATCAGCAAGCTCTTTCCGAAACTCTGCAAGCGATGGAAAACTATATTTCAGGTAAAAATCACCCTTCTGCAGATGAAGATAACTATTTTTTATCGCTGCGTAAAAAATACGGTGATGATGTAGGACTACTGTCTCTTTTTTTACTAAACCGGATCGAATTACAAAACGGGCAGGGGGTGTTCCTTGGCCCCGGTATACCTCATGCTTATTTGCAGGGGAATATTGTGGAATGTATGGCTAATTCCGATAACGTGGTGCGAGCCGGATTAACACCTAAACACAAAGATACGGAAACGTTGTTAAACATTTTAACTTATGAGCCGGGTTTTCCCAAAATTTATACACCGGATAACCAAAACACACACACGGTTTACCATCCACCGGTGGAGGAGTTCGCTGTTGAACGTTATCAGATAAAAGCGGATGAGGCTCTAAACATTTCAACCTATAATCGTGTACAGATATGGTTAACGCTCCGCGGTCAGGGAACGCTGACCTGGCCACATGACTCGATGATCATAAACCAGGGACAGGTTGTGTTGATCCCCGCTTCCCTGAACCATTTTACCTGGCATTCTCAGGAAAATATGGAATTTTACATGGCAACCGTTCCCCCATCACAGGGTTCTTTTCCTTAAAAAATGCAAATGAGTGATGTTTAGAAACCTTATTAAAATTAAATCATTACTGATCATTTTAGTCGTATGGCAATACACAGGATATACGCCGATGAGTATAGCAAACCCTGGAGAAAAGTATACCCAATGGGTCAATCCTCATGTGGGTACGGACGCCACCGGTCACACCTTTCCGGGCGCCGCTTACCCTTTTGGTATGATCCAGTTAAGTCCGGACACACATAATGAAGGCTGGAATTGGTGTTCGGGTTATCATTATTCCGATGCATCGATCATGGGTTTTAGTCACTTGCACTTGAGCGGTACGGGCGCCGCTGATTTGGGTGATGTGCTGATCATGCCGGCAACAGGTCCGCTCAAAATCCGACCGGGTACACGGCAAAACCCGGATAAAGGCTACCGCTCCCGATTCCGCCATGAGACCGAACAAGCGCATCCCGGTTATTATCGTGTCTATTTGGATGACTACGATATTAAGGCAGAATTTACGGTCAGTCAAAGAGTCGGCTTCCACCGTTATTCGTTTCCTGAAACAGATAATGCCCATATTTTGATCGATTTACAACACGGTATCGGCTGGGATAAGGTCATTGAAGCTGAAATAGAAATTGTGGACGCTCAAACCATTATCGGTAAGCGAATTTCCCAAGGCTGGGCAAAGCAGCAGTTTGTTTACTTTATCGCCCGTTTTTCCCGGCCTTTTGAAACGTTTGGCGTCATCACCGACGAAAGTATCCGTGAAACCGTATCTCAGGGCAAAGGTCAAAATATCAAGGCCTTTTTAGGGTTTAGTAAACCTAGCAGCGCACCGATTAAAATCAAAGTTGCCCTTTCCGCCGTAGATAAAGAGGGCGCCCGGCAAAATCTGCAGCAGGAAATACCGCATTGGGATTTTGATAAAATCCGCAATCAAACCCGACAGGCCTGGGATAAAAAATTAGGGGCTGTCGAAATTAAAAGCGATCAACCAGCCATAAAAACAACCTTTTATACCGCCATGTATCATGCAATGCTGGCCCCTTACCTGTTTCAAGATGCGGATGGTCGGTACCGGGGTATCGATCATAAAATTCATCAAAGCAATGCCTTTATCAATTATACCGTTTTTTCACTATGGGATACATTTCGCGCTCTTCACCCTCTGCTGAATCTTTTCCAACCGGTACGCACCAATCATTTAATTCAATCTCTGCTGCACCGCTATCAAGAGGGCGGCCGATTGCCTATCTGGGAATTGATGGGTAATTACACAGGTACTATGATCGGCTACCACGCGGTGCCGGTTATTGTTGATGCCTATTTATCCGGTATTAACGGTTTTGATGTGCAGAAAGCTTACGAAGCTATAAAACACAGTGCCATGCTGGATCATCTGGGTCTGGATGATTATAAAAGCAAAGGATTTATTGCTTACGAAAATGAGAGAGAATCCGTATCAAAAACTTTAGAATACGCTTACGATGACTGGTGCATTGCCCAGTTGGCTAAAGCGCTGGGCAAAACCGAGGACTATCACTATTTTATAAAACGCTCGCAAAACTACCACCGTCTATTCGATCCTGAAACAGGTTTTATGCGGCCTATAAGCAAATCCGGTCAATGGAAAAAGCCGTTTGATCCCACTGAGGTCAATGATGAGTATACGGAAGCCAACGCCTGGCAATATACCTTCTTTGTCCCCCATGATATGCATGGTCTCATAAAATTGATGGGCGGGTCCCGGGCTTTTTCCCAAAAACTGCAGGAATTGTTCACCCACCCTGGCGGATTAAGCGGCCGGCATCAGCCTGATATTACCGGTCTTATCGGTATGTACGCCCAAGGCAATGAACCAAGCCACAACTATGCCTATCTGTTCAATTACGCCGGTGATCCGCATCAAACACAATATTGGGTTCGCAAACTCTGCCGGGCCCTATACAGCGATCGGCCCGACGGATTATGCGGCAATGAAGATTGCGGTCAATTGTCAGCATGGTACATTTTCAGCGTCCTTGGATTTTATCCGGTTTGCCCCGCTTCCGGCGAGTATGCGATCGGCAGCCCCTTAATCGATGAAGCCATCATGCACCTGCCGTCCGGAAATACCTTTAAAATTTTGGCTGAAAATAATGCCGATGGCCATCCCTATATACAAAAGATGTATCTCAATGGGAACGTAAAAGAGGATTTTTTTCTGCAGTATAACGATATCATCAAAGGCGGGGAGTTACGATTGATGATGGGTGAAAATCCCGCGCCCTGATTTTGTTACCCGCTCAAGACAGAAAGAAAGTGGTAAAACCATTTACATTTAATAAGCAATCAGAGACATATGAAATGATCACATTCTCTTTAAAGCTTAATAATACTATTATTCCGGAGGTTTTATGTATCGACGTTCTTTTGTTAAATCCGCTCTATTTGGATTAGGTGCCGGTACGATGGGCCGTTGGATTCGGCCGCAATCATTACTGGCCGATAACGCCCGGGGTCCACTGGTGGTCAGCAGTGCGAACGGCAAACCGGCCGCGGCAAAAGCGGTTGAAATCATCAATCAAGGGCACGATGCCCTGGATGCCGTCATCGCCGGTGTTAATATTGTGGAGGATGATCCGCAGGACCACAGTGTTGGTTACGGCGGACTACCCAACGAAAATGGTGTGGTGCAACTGGATTCCTGTTGTATGCACGGACCGACTCATAATGCTGGGGCGGTGGCTGCTTTGCAACATATTAAAAATCCGTCTAAAGTTGCCCGTCTGGTGATGGAACGCAGCGATCATGTTTTACTTACGGGTACCGGTGCCCTCAATTTTGCCAAAGCTCATGGGTTCAAAGAGGAATCGCTGTTAACCGACGAAGCCCGGCAAATCTGGCTGTACTGGAAAGAATCCCTGTCCGACAAAGATAATTGGTTTACGCCCCGCAACAAAGAGGATATTCCGGAAAAAGTCCGGCAAATGTTTAATATCACCGGTACGATAACCTGCTTAGGGCTGGATATTCAGGGTAATATTTCGGGCGTGACAACCACCAGCGGCCTGGCTTTTAAACTTCCGGGAAGGGTTGGCGACAGCCCCATTATAGGCGCCGGATTATATGTGGATAACGAAGTGGGAGCCTGCGGTTCCACCGGGCGCGGTGAAGAGAATTTAAAAAATCTGACTTGTTTTTTGGCCGTGGAAGAGATGCGGCGGGGCAAAACTCCCCAGCAAGCCTGTATGATAGCTGTCAAGCGCATCGTCAAGCATGTTAAACTGCCCTCACTTAAAAAGAAAAACGGCCGTCCCAATTTTAATGTAAAATTTTACGCGCTGGATAAAAAAGGAAGGTTCGGCGGTGCGGCAATTTATGGCCCGGCACGCTATGTTGTCCATAACGGTTCGGAAAATACATTCGTGGATTTTGCCTATCTTTATGAGCAGGAATAAGGGTGTTGATATATAACAGGTATTGATTGTTAATTAATAGTAATCTAATGGTGTTGGAACGGCATAAATGATTTCACCATTTCTAAGCAAAACAGGAACGTCTGCATCTGATAAGAAGAAAAACCAAAACTTTGTAATTGATTAAAAGGGTTGTTTTATCAAAGTCAAATTAAAAAAACAAGAGAATGTCATGTTTAAAAACAAAAAAATTGGTTTAGCGCTGGGCGGCGGAGCCGTGCTGGGCGCCGCCCATATCGGAGTGATTCGAGCATTTGAGGAGTTTAACATTTCCGTAGATTCTGTGGCCGGCACAAGTATCGGAGCCATGGTTGCCGCATTGTATGCCTTCGGTAAATCATGGCAGGACATTAAGGATATTGCCCTTGATCTGGATTGGTGGGACATTTCTGCCATGTCGTTATCCCAATACGGTTTATTGTCCAACAAAAAAATGGATCAGCTTTTTGCCCAGCATTTAGGGCCGGTTACTTTTGAAGACGCCCGAATTCCGCTCGCCATTATTGCCACAGATGTGGGCAAAGGGGAGAAAGTGGTGCTTCATAAAGGTTCGGTTTCCAAAGCCGTCATGGCCAGCACCTGTATTCCCGGTTTGTTTGTACCGGTTGAATACGAAGAAAGGTTGCTGGTTGACGGCGGTGTAATGGAAAATGTACCGATTCCATCCATTAAAGAGATGAAAGCGGACTATACCATCGGTGTGGATCTGAATGCCAGTCAATCCTTTAAAAAGCCCGATAATATCATTGATGTATTAATTAATACCATCAATATTACCTTGTTACATGCCACCAAACTGCAAACGGAGGAAGCGGATCTGATCATTGTGCCCGATTTATCTGCTTTTAATGTAATCGATACGGATCAGGTGGCGGATTTAATCGAAAAGGGTTATGAGGATACCAAAACCGTTTTGCAAAAGCATTTTAAAATTTAGTTGAAATGGTTTGATTTTCTCCATCGTTAGAGATAACCGGTGAAACGAAAAAAATTTAATCCTTCAAGCAACCGAAAACTTCTGTTCTGAGTTGTGTGTATTAAGAACAGCTATAATATCGCTCTGATATCCATTCAGATAAGATTGACTTTAGATTATTTTAAAAGCTCAAATATTATTCAATTCTTAAGCCTCTGTATAATCTCTCTCACAAAGGCGCATTCGCATTCTGCCTGGCAGGCATCAAGATTATGCTTGTTCAGACAGTAACCGGGACATTCATCGGTTCCCGTGGCCTTCTCTCGGAAAACGGGTCCCTCGTATAGATCCCTCAAGACACTCACCTGGAGAGCCAGCGTACTTTTACAGGAGTGGTTGAACAGAAGCAGGCCCGCTGTTAAGTGTTTAAAGTTCGCCTGGTATCCCACAATACAGAGATTATCATCTTCAACGAATTCTTTCCGATATTTCCATTCAAATCCACAGGACGGACAAACTTTAAAATTATTATTTTTATCCATTTCAATTCCTGATACTTAATTCCTTCATGAAATAACCATCGGCAGTATTCGTATATTTTTTAGTAAATTCAGCAAAATCCTCTGAGCTCCGGCATAACTTGTGCTTTGTCAAAATTATGGATTAAATTTCAAACTATTTTGTTTTCTGCTTTTTACATAAACCATATAACCCTTGAATAAATGATATACACGTACCACATAATACTGTAAAATAAAAAAGGGAATCTTAGAAATTCCCTTTTATAGGCGGTCCGGACGAGACTCGAACTCGCAACTTCCTGCGTGACAGGCAGGTGCTCTAACCAATTGAACTACCGGACCAAAATATGTCTTCTCTCATTCAAAAGAGCTTCAAATATAAATACACTCCGCTTATGTGTCAAATATTATTACACTATGATTAAATTTGATTTACTTTTATCAATTTTTTATTAATTTTAGAAAAATGATGTCGAGTAGGTTAGAATAAGTATCATCAAATGAATGCGTATTTATGCTAAACAGACAGCAAAAACTCAACCGTCTGGTCGAATTTGGCGTAACGATTAGTCAGGTCGCCGATCTGGATTTTCTGTTTGAAAAAATTTTAACCGAAGCCCGTGTTCTCTTAAACGCCGATGCCGGTTCCATCTATTTAAAAGACGGGCCGGAACTTATTTTCAGCTATACCCAAAATGATACCTTACAAGAGCGTCTGCCGGCTGGCAAAAAATTAATCTATACTTCCTTTCGCTTACCGATCAACAATAACTCCATTGCCGGCTTTGTGGCCAATAACGGGTCCACCGTTAATATTCCCGATGTGTATAAACTTTCCGGTAATCTGCCTTTTACACATGACAGCCATTTTGATGAACTGGCCGGTTATCATACCCAATCCGTTTTGACCATACCCATGAAAACCTCTCAGGATGAAATTCTAGGCGTTCTACAGCTTATTAATTCCAAAAATGATGATGGCAAAGTGGTTCCCTTTAACTCCGAAGACGAACCGCTGGTTAAACACTTTGCCCTTTACGCCGCCAATGCCATGGAACGGGCGCAACTTACACGAACAACTATTATGCGGATGATCGGCATGGCCGAGTTGCGCGACCCCAAGGAAACGGGACCACATGTTAACCGGGTTGCCGCCTATGCCGTTGAGTTGTTCGAAAATTATGCCAAAAAACATAACTACAGCCAAAAACAAATTGATCGGCAGCGGGATGTTTTACGTCTGGCCGCCATGTTACATGATGTGTGTAAAGTAGCTATTTCCGATACCATTCTAAAAAAGCCGGCCCGATTCACGGCTGAAGAATTTGAAATCATGAAGCAGCATACGGTAATGGGCGCCCGTTTGTTCGGGGATTCCAAATCGGATTTTGACGTCTTTTCCGCACAAGTTGCCCTGAACCATCACGAACACTGGGACGGCACCGGCTACCCGGGTCATGTGGATGTGCAAACCGGTAAACCTTTACCCGACCGAAAGACAGCCGACGGAAAGGCCATCCCCAAACGGGAAGACGAAATCCCCCTGTTCGGCCGCATTGTAGCCATTGCCGACGTTTACGATGCTCTATCCTGTAAACGGGTTTATAAGGATGCCTGGAGTGAAGAAGATGTGTTCAACAAAATTAGTGAAGATCGCGGCACGCATTTTGACCCTGAATTAGTCGATATATTTTTCTCGCTCACAGATGTGTTCAAGGCCATCGCTCAAAAATATCCTGACCCACAATAATGGGCACCCCATTTTGCTTGTTTTGTATATTCTTTTTATAATCATTCCATAATCAAGCGATAAATTATTAATAAAAACTCGAGATAAAATCATGGCTATGATGATTGAAATTATAATATTTATCAGTGGTTTTATGGTTGGTTCGCTGATCATCTATCTTCTCATGCGGCAACACCAAAAATCGGCCACCGAAATCGCCCGCGAAATAAACGCCCAAAGCCAGCAGGAAAAAGAATCTGAAATTAATATGATGCTGGAAAATATGAAGTCTGCTTTTGGTTCGTTATCGATGGATGCATTACGCAAAAGTACCGATGAATTTTTAAAACTGGCCGAGAGCAACTTAAAAAATCAGTCGCAGCTCAATGCTAAAAACCTGGAGGGTAAAAAAGAGCTGATCGATGAAAACCTGAAAATCATGAAATCCGAACTTACCAAAGTCGAAGATCTGATTCAAAAACTGGAAAAGGACCGCAAGCAAAGTTATGGCGAACTGGCCAGTCAGCTTAAAAATTCCGTGGAACAAACCCGCCAGCTTCAGGATGTAACCCATCAACTGCATACCGCTCTGTCTCACTCCCAGGTACGTGGACAATGGGGGGAGCGCATGGCCGAAGATGTTTTGCGGGTAGCCGGATTTATCGAAGGTATTAATTATGTTAAACAGGCTTCCGGCGCCGATACCACTTCCCGCCCCGATTTTACTTTTGTACTGCCCCAGAATCTGAAAGTGAATATGGATGTCAAATTTCCCCTGTCCAACTATCTGAACTACTTGCAGGCGGAGTCCGATAACGACCGGCAATCTTATAAACATCAGTTTTTACGGGATGTGCGAAAACGCATCAAGGAAGTTACCGGCCGGGATTACATCAATCCGGCGGACAACACTGTAGATTATGTGATTGTGTTTATCCCCAATGAACAGGTGTATACCTTTATTAATGAAAACGATCATAGTGTACTGGATGACGCCCTCAAACATAAAGTGATCCTTAGTTCACCGGTTACGCTATACGCTATCCTTGCGGTTATCCGTCAGGCTATCGATAACTTTAATCTGGAAAAAACCGCTTCCGAAATATTATCCCTGCTGGGCGAATTTAAAAAACAATGGTCTAACTTTAAAGAAGGCATGGATAAGATGGGCCGGCGTATTCAGGATGCCCAAAAGGAGTTTCAGAATCTGATGACCACCCGTACCAATCAACTGGAGCGGCCGCTGGATAAAATTGAAACGGTGCGGGGCCATCACAAATTATCTGTACCGGATAATGATACCGATTCATCCGGGAATGAATAACCGGGATCTGATTTTTAAACCACAGGGGGTTGGATGATGGAATCACTAGCTTCCGATCAGTTTGGCAGAGAACGTCAATACACGCAGCGTTTCTTTAATGTGGTTTCCATCGTTTATCCAATTATTGAATGGCACTTATTTCCGGAATATAAAACAATTTTACAGCACCTTGATCTACCAACACACTATTCGGTATTGGATATTGCCACCGGATCAGGCATTCTTGCCGGCGCTTTTGCCGAACGCGGCCATGCCGTTACCGGTATTGATTTTTCCAGAAAGCTGTTGAAGCGAGCTAAAAAACAATTTCCGCAGGTGTGGTTTGAGCAACTGGATTTGATCCATCTGGATCAATATGCGGATAACCACTTTGACGTTATTTCCATGGGCTACTTTCTGCACGGATTATCAGTCTCCTTTCGTCATTTTATCTTGAAGGAAGTCCGCCGTATAAGTAAAAAATATGTTTTGGTATTCGATTACTGCTGCACCGGCAATTGGTTTATCCGGCTCATCGAATGGCTGGAAGGATCCAATTATCCTCTGTTCATTGCTCTCAATAAGCAGAACATGTTCGAGCAGAATGGCTTGCAAATTGTGCAGGATGAACAAACTTCGGGATTCGGGCAATACTGGCTGCTAAAACCATAATCACAAACAAAAGGATCATTATGAAGACTGCCATGGGATTCGCTTTTACCTTATTATTGATTGTCGCCCTGCAGGCCGCCTCAATAGATTACACTTTGACCATTGACGAACCTGAAACCCATACAGCCCGGATCACCATGACATTACCCGCTACAGGCGATAGCGTGCTGTACTTAGCCATGCCGGCGTGGTCCCAGGGACGCTATGTGATCTATAATTTCAGTCAAAATGTTTTTGATGTTAAAGCCCGGTGCCCTAACGGTCATCTCTTACCCGTAACTCTGATGGACAAACAAACCTGGTCTGTGCAAACCGAACAATGCGATTCGGTGACCATTTCCTATCGGGTGTTTGCAAACACCCTGGACGGAACATTTTCCAGAATTGACAGCAACGGGGCTTCTGTTAACGGTGCATCCCTTTTTATGTATTTGCGCGGCCGCAAAGCATGGCCGATTGATCTGAAAGTGAATGTGCCCGCATCCTGGCAGGTAATCTGCCCCCTGCCGGTTGTTGCCTCCCATACATATTATGCCCAAAATTATGATGATTTAACGGATAGCCCCCTAGAGATGGGCATGCTCCACACGTATTCTTTTGATCACTTGCATAAGAAACATAAGTTGGTTTTTCATCAGTCGATCTCAGCCGATTTCTTAAAGCCGTTTACCCTTGATTTAAAACAAGTCATTTCTACCCAGGCAAAACTATTCGATTTACCGCTGCCTTACAAAGAATACCTGTTTTTTTATCATTTACATCCAGGATTAGTGCATACCGATGGTATGGAGCATCGAAATGCCTGCAGGGTGTTATTAAGAGTGGATATGGATTCCATTGCAACCGATGCCAATCTTAATCCGGATTATGATAATTTGATATGGCTGACCGCCCATGAATACTTTCACCTATGGAACGGGAAACGCCTGCGGCCCCAAGGATTGGGACCGTTTGATTACAGCAAGGAAGTCTACACCAATGCATTATGGATTGTGGAGGGCCTCACATCCTATTTTGCTTATCTGGCGCTGGTGCGGTCCGGAATTTATACCCGGGAAAAATTCTATGACGAAATCGCAGGACGCATCAGCCGTTACGAAAACGATCCCGGTAAAAAGCATAGAACCCTGGAAGAGGTTAGCCTGTTAACCTGGCTGTTTAAGGGAAATATTCCGCAGTACGGCCGCACACATATTCAAAATACGACCTATTCCTATTATTATAAGGGTATCATAACCGGCTTATTACTGGATTTACTGATACGCAAGAAAAGCGACAACAACTATTCTCTGGATACGGTTATGCAAAGGATGTATAACAATTTCTATTATAAAAAAAAGGATGCTTATTTTCGGGGGACGGGCTATACGCTTAAAGATTTCGAAAGAACGGCCGCTTTTATTGCCCAATCGGATTTGCAGGATTTCTTTAACCAGACAGTACGCTCAACCCAAGCAATGCCCTACCATCTGTTAAAGACCGCCGGATTAGAACTCATCAGACAAAATCAAACCAACTATATGGTACAGCCCGTTTCGGATGTGAGTAAGGCTCAGAAACGCATACGCCAATCATGGCTTGGAAAGCCATAAAATGATATTGATATAACAATGCATAGAATCTATCTGATGCCCATAAATTATCACCGACAGCTTGAATATGAGAAAAATCATTGTGTTTTATAACACAGATTTATTATATTTAGGGTTGATCGGGAATGTGCAATGTAAAATAAGCGTTTTTGCAGGTTATTTGACGCAAGAAGGTCGTCTTTAATGTAGTAACCATTAATTCATTTCATGTAGGAGGTCTGATGAGACGCGTTATTTTATTACTAGCTGCCGTAATTATTCTTTCCGGTACACCGGCCATGGCCCAAAATTTTGGCCTTTTTTCGGTTAGCCCATATGTTTCCATTGTAATGCCTGAAGATCACGATATGGGCTTTGGTGTTGGTGTTTCTGCCGATGTAGGTGAAATTACCCCCGGATTGACTTTAGTACCCAATGTGTATTTCTGGAATGCTTCTTGGGAAGCTTTCGAGGATGGTTCCACCACCAATTTTGCTCTCGGTGCCGATTTGCAGTACGCCCTAGATAACGTAGTGCCCGGTCTTTATGCCGGCGGTGGTTTAAATATGAACTTTTTAAGTTATGAGTACGAATTCAACTACGGATTCGGAACAACCTCTGTCGATGACTCCGAATCAAAATTCGGTATATCGCCTTTGGTTGGTTATAAATTCGATCTGGGAAATTTTGCGGCATTTGCCGAAGGCCGTTATAATATGATTGACAGTTTTGATAATCTGCAAATCAACTTTGGCGCATCGTTTAGCCTGAATTAAAGCTTTCCACAAAAGGACCGGTAATTTGTGGTCGGTCCTTTTCTTATATTTGATCAACCTCTGTTCATCAGGTGCATCATAAAAATTAACCCTGGCAGTAAGAAGCGTATGTTACTTTTCAATATATGCTCCCTTTTAACCTAATTCGAAATAAACCTTATCAGTAAAATGGATAGCATGGATCGATAGCAAAGGATTTATTCGGCTCAGACATCTTCTCGGTCGATATAAATGCGACCTCCGGTTATTTTTAACCGGTAAGACGGCAACTTTAATGTTTCATTGTTGATAAATGATCCATCGGTAAGCTTAAATTTCCATTGATGATGGGGACAAACGGCATATCCTTCATACACATAACCTCCGCTGATAGGCGCATGCTGGTGGGCGCATTGATTACGTAATGCATAAAAATCATTTTTATAACGGAAGAGTGCAATACTTTGATTTTGGATAACCACTTCGATGCCCCGGTGTTCCGGTATATCCGCAGTGTTTGCGGCGAACACCCAGTTAGGCATGCAGTTGCTCCTCTCGGCCCAGGCGATAGCCTTTATCGTCCTTTTCCACATATCCGGCGGCATGATAGGGATCGTGTTCAAAAACAAGCAGCCAGTTTTGTTCCAGAGCTTGCGGTAAAATGCGTTTTTTTTCCTGCAAGGTTATCATGGGGTTATTGTCATAAGCCATGATATACGGCAACGGAATATGGGAGGCCGTCGGTATCAAATCCGCGCAATATAAAACGGTTTTGTCGTCTGCCGAAATTCTTGGTAACTGCATACCATGGGTGTGGCCGTAAACCACCAAAACATCAATACCCGGGAAAAGCTCTTGTGGACCTGGTAATTGGTTTAGTTTACCCTGATCCTGGATGGGTTGAAAGTTTTCCGGCATGTAACTGGCTTTATCCTTTTCCGATGGATTATGCGCCCAGTGCCATTGTTCGCCCTGCACATGAAATTGTGCCCGGGGAAACGTCAGTTGTAAATTATCCGTCGCGTCATAATAGGTGGCGCCGCCCACATGATCGAAATGCAAATGAGTTACGATCACATCGGTTACGTCTTGCGGTTCGATACCCGCCTTTCGCAAACTGCCCACTAGATCATACTGTTCATGATCCACTTTATAAATTTTCTGCAGTTTATCATTCATCTTTTGACCGACGCCGGCATCGACCAGAATAGTACGTTTATCATTCCGGATCACCATGGTGCGCATGGCCAGCTGGATACGGTTTTGTTCATCGGCCGGATTGGTCTTACTCCATAATGCTTTGGGTACCACGCCAAACATGGCTCCCCCGTCCAGCCCGATATATCCGGTTTCCAGAGTAAAAATTTCATAATTACCGATTTTCATTCTCGCCTCAAAAAATGGTTAGTATCCTAAATTATTATCCAGCCAATGTTCCGTAAGGTCACAAGCTGTTTGATATTCAGTGGTAACTTTTTCCAACGGATGTTTTATTCCGAACGTATGATCGCCCCCCTCAACGATTTCCAAACGTTTAACCATTGAACCGCAATGGTCATGCAATTCTTTGCTTTCGTCTGCCGACACCGTATTATCCTCTGAACCATGGATAAACAGCGCCGGTGATTCTATTTTTTGTACGGCCTGCAGTAGATCAAATCGTTTACGATTAGCATCCAGATCATCCCAATAGGTTTTATTCATTCGCATAATCTGTTTTGTTCGGGCATTTTCAACTTCGATATATCCCCGGTCTTTCCACAATTTTATCTGTTCCTCCGAGTATCGATAAAACGAGGATACTGAGGCCCATGTAATCATACTGTGCACACTGTCCGCATGCTCAGCCGTAAAAAGAGCAGCCACGCCACCACCGCGTGAATGCCCCAGAATGGCGATTTGTTCCGGATCAATGAGTCTCTTGCCCAAACGGCCATTTTGCACTGCTGTTAAAACACATTCCAGATCGTGCAATTCATGGCTGATGGTATTTAGGGCAAATTGATCTAAAGCCTCGAATTCATTTGGATCATTGCCAATGCCATTGCGACTGAAATTAAAACTAACGGCCACATAACCGGCATCGGCCAGCCGTACAGCTATATCTGGGAAAAATGCCCAATCTTTAAATCCTTTAAACCCATGGACAATGATAACGCCGGGGGCATCCTGTGTACCTTGCTCAAATCGTAAATCAATTTTGATTTTTTCTCCCTGTCCATTTTCAATGGATGCACTTTTTCTAATCATGGCTCCCTCGGAAAAATAAACGGATCGATGTTTTGATTATGCTTACTTTAGTCTGAATGTACATGTGGTATCAATGATTTAGGGATCGACATCCTGTTTGCTAAACTTGACAAATTTTGTAATCTCTATCTACATTTCATACAATTAAGTAATAAGGGGGCTTAAAACTGATTTATTAATTGGATAAGTTGGGATAACTGAGTCTCGGTCAAATCTTTAAAAGCCGGCATCTCTCCTTTGCCGTTGACAATAATCTGCCGGATTTCCTTTGCTGATAATTCCGTATTCTTTAACGACGGATATCCTGCCAATCCCTGGCCCACCTGTCCGTGACACGTGCTGCATTTCTGACTGTACAGAGTTATGACCTGGTTATTATCGTGTACATTGGCATTATTATTTTTTGATTGCTGTTCAACGTTGGTGGATTCTTTCGGCTGGCTGGTAAAAGGATCGGTAGACACACGATAAAAAACAACGATAATGAGCGCTAACAGAATAAGGCCGACAAAAAATATCACTGGTTTTCGATCCATTGCAGTCCTATCTTACTGTAAATCTAACGGTTAACATTGTGTCAATTTAAGAATTTTTATAGGGATGTACAATAATTTTCTTATGCAGAAATTAATTTGAGATTTTGTGCATCTGTCAACATATTATTAAAAATAATTAAAGATACGCTACATCATGAAACGCAGACAATTCCTGAAAAGCAGTTTATGGGCAACGACAACGATGCCTTTCATACCCCTTTTTGGGCGGCCCCATCTTAAAGCCAGTGACTCATCTGCCTCTAAAATCATACTGGCGGACAATGCCGGCTATGCAAATGGTGAAAACACTGTCAACAGTTATCGAATTGCCAAACGACTGGACGAGGCCATCGCCGCTTATTTTGATGCCGGTGATCCATTGCAGGGCTGGAAACAAGTGGTCCGTCCCAGCGAAACCATTGGCTTAAAAGTCAACTGCCTGTCCGCAAGGGGCGTTACGCATCCCGAACTGGTCGAAGCAATTATCGAGCGCTTACAGCAAAGCGGCATTCGAACGGATGATATCATTATTTGGGATCGCTTAAGCAGTGATCTGGAAGACGGCGGTTTCACAATAAATTATAAGCAACGGGGGGTCAAATGTTACGGCAATGACTATCTGGGTTTCAATGCCGGTTTGCAAGTATTCGGATCAGCCGGCAGCCGTGTTTGCCGTACGCTAACGGATCGCTGTGATGGCATCATCAATCTTCCTTTATTGAAAGATCACAGCATAGCCGGTGTAACCATTTCGCTGAAAAATATGTTTGGGGCTATCCATAATCCGCACAAATACCATCTGAACTCTGGTGATCCCTATATTGCCGATGTTAATTCATTTAAACCCATTCGGCAAAAAATCCGGTTGAATATCGTTGATGCCCTGGATGCCCAATATGAAGGCGGCCCATCTTTTTTACCGCATTGGCGCTGGCCGTGCAACACATTACTGGTTGGCCAGGACCAGGTGGCCCTGGATTATACCGGCTGGCAAATCATTGAACACAAACGGGCTGAACAGCAACGGCCGTCGTTAAAAGAGGCCGGTCGGCAGCCCAGTTATATTTTTACGGCGGCCGACCGTAAGCATCAACTGGGCTGTGCCGATCCGCAAAACATTAAACCGATTCATATTTAAATGAAGTCATTATCATGAAACCGCCAGAATTGAATCCAATTGATGCCTTACCCCAGGATAAACCATCGGGTTATAACGGTTCGTTTAACCGCCGCACCTTTTTAAAGCTTAGTGCCGGTACGGCAATGGGATTGATTAGTCCACTGACATTGTCCGCAACTCAAAAATCGGATGCCGGATTCCCACACAAATACCAAAAGTTTATTAAAGAAGCCCGTTATTACGAAAAACTACAGCATAAACAAATTCGCTGTAACCTTTGTCCCCGGGAATGCGTTATCGATGACCGGGAGCGGGGCTATTGCGGGGTGCGTGAAAACCGGGAAGGCACATACTATACACTGGTCTATGGCCGACCCTGTACCTACCACACCGATCCCATCGAAAAAAAACCTTTGTTTCACTTTCATCCCGGCAGCATGGCCTTTTCCATCGCTACGGGCGGTTGTAATCTGAATTGTAAATTTTGTCAAAACTGGCAAATTTCACAGGTCAGTCCGGAGCAAATCCGGCATTTTGACCTGCCGCCGCCAAAGACAGCCGATACTGCCAACCAATTTAATGCCCTGTCCATTGCCTATACCTACAGTGAACCGGTCATTTTTTATGAGTATATGTATGATACGGTAATCGCCGGACATGAACGGGGTTTAAAAAGCGTCATGATAACCGCCGGTTATATTAAGGAAAAACCTCTGATCGATCTCTGTGCCCATATCGACGCCATTAAAGTGGACCTCAAAGCGTTTTCTCAGAAATATTACCGGGATGTGGTCAACGGCGATTTACAACCGGTGCTGGATGCTTTGATAACCATGCACAAGCAAAACGTATGGACGGAAATCGTTTACCTGGTTGTACCAACGATGAATGATGGAGAGAAGGAAATCCGGGCATTATCCCGCTGGATCAAAGAGTATCTGGGAGACAATGTACCGGTACATTTTACCCGTTTTCACCCCCAATACCTGATGAAAAATTTGCCGCCTACACCTGTTTCCACCCTCGAACGCTGTAAATCCATCGCCGACAGTGAAGGTTTGAATTTTGTTTTTATCGGTAATGTGCCGGGACATCCGGCGGAACATACGTACTGCCCATCCTGCGGCACCCTGTTAATTGAACGTATCGGTTTTACCATCCGCTCTAACCATCTCAATCAGAACCAATGCTCTCAATGCGGACAGGAAATCGCCGGGATTTGGTTTTAAGGGATAATGACATCTTTTTGAAACATCGTGGTTATCATTTCTTTTTTGTCTGCCTGGCATGGGTTATCAACGGTTTTCGGCCTCTTTTTTTAAAACTGGCTATGATTTTTTCGGCATCCTCGAAGGGAACGGTGATAAAAGAAAACTTATCCAAAATCTGAATATCCTTAATACGCTTTGACTTGATCCTAACCCGGCTCGTTACCAGATCGACCAGTTTTGTCGCATTAAATTTGTCTTTTTTACCGAGAGCAACAAACAACCTTACTTTGCCCTGTTGATCAAGCTGTTCACCCTTGGATAGTACTTCATTAATATCACCATAGGCCTGTGGGTTAACGTCCTCATCGAAACTGTATTTAAGCAAACCGGCTAATATATCCATTGGTTTGTTGTCCGCAAGTAATTGCTTTGACCATGCGTAGTAGCTGGCATCAATATCATCCCTTAGCAGATTAGTCAGGTCTTCAGTTATCTTTTTCTTCTTAACCTCAATTATGTCTTTGACGCCGGGCACGATTGATTTTTTGATATCCGTTCCGGCTGCCCTTTGTATAAACATCAACCGTTTATATTCACTGGGCGTTATAAAGGTGATTGCGGTTCCTTCATTACCCGCTCTTCCGGTGCGTCCGATACGATGTACATAGGATTCAGGATCCTGCGGCAAGGCGTAATTTAAAACATGCGTCAGGTTACTGACATCGATACCGCGGGCAGCCACATCGGTTGCTACGAGAATATTGATTTTATGCTTTTTAAATTTTGCAAGTGTTTTTTCTCTCTGAGCCTGCGATATATCACCATGAATGGCTTCGGCGTCATAGCCCCTGTCTATCAGATGACCGGCGACGGTATTGACATCGCTTTTAGTCCGGCAAAAAACCAACCCGTAAAAATCTTCTTCAATATCGATAATGCGACACAAAGCCTCAAATTTGTCGGAAACCTTAACTTCAAAATATATCTGTTCGGTTAAATGTGTTATCAGGCGTTCTTTTTTTGTAGCAATCAGCTCATAGCCTTCCATGTATTTGCGGGCAAGTTGCCTTATTTTAGCCGGAATGGTTGCTGAAAATAACAGGGTTCTTTTATCGGCATTGGTATACTTCATAATTTCTTCCATATCCTCAATAAATCCCATATTCAGCATTTCATCGGCTTCATCCATAATCAGATGTTCAATGTTCTCCAATCGCAGGGTTTTCCTTTTAAGATGATCGATAACTCTGCCCGGCGTTCCCACAACAATATGCACACCTTTTTTTAATCGCCGTAACTGTTCATCAATGGACTGTCCCCCGTAAATGGGTACGATCTTCAAATCATTATTCCATTTAAGAGAGTTAATTTCCTCTGCAACCTGAACAGCCAATTCCCTGGTGGGTACCAAAATAATGGCCTGCACATTTTTGGAACGGGTATTGATCATCTCTATCAAAGGCAAACCAAAAGCCGCTGTTTTACCTGTGCCCGTTTGGGCCTGGGCAATGATATTCCGGTCATCTTTCAGCATTACCGGAATAGTCATGGATTGAATTAATGTTGGCTCTTCAAAACCTTTTTTATTGATAGCTTGCACCAAATGGGATGAAAAACCGAAATCTTTAAATGTTGCAACTTGTTTCATATGATATACTCTTTATATACGTTTTGCTGATTTTATAATTAGTGAGATGAACTTACAGTTAAATGGGTCAAAATGATAGCAAAATGATTCTCTCGCAGATAAACATATCGGCAATGAGCGTTTATTGTACACCAACTTTATGTTAACCCTGGTTTACTTTATGTAAAATATAGTTGACATTTTAACACCCGTAGATTATGTTATGTTAAAAAGACTTTACATCTGTTCGCAGTTCACAAAAGAACAGCATTTCTTAAGGAGATTCACCCTATGCAACTTGGCAATAAGCTCAGGCGGGCACGATTCGAAAACGACGAACTCACCCAGGCCGACCTGGCCGCTGCCGTGGGGGTAACCCGGCAAACCATCATTTCCATCGAAAAAGGAAACTACGTACCATCCGTTTTGCTGGCTCTGAAGATTGCCCGCTTTTTGCAGAAGCCATTTGAGGAACTTTTCTTTATCATGGAAGATGACGGTAAAATTCATTCCACGCCCAAACAAGAAAGGAATACCCCATGAATATCAAGCTGTTTTTACTACTCATTATTTTGCTGGCGCTGCTGGCTTATGGACTATTGCCACGCACCAGATTAGCCCGCCGTTTTAAGATGAATGAAACACTTTTTTACATGATGAATATTATTGGTGTATTATGCGGAGTTGTCGGATTAATAGTTACCTTGATATGGCCACATACAATTCTAAGTCATCACTATTTTGAACTGATCCTGCTGCCGGCATTTCTTGTTTTTCTATTTGCCGCAGCAGTCATGAACATTCAAAGCCCTGATGCCCCTTATGATGAGAAGCAGAATCACGACATGACCACGGCCGCCGCCTTGTCGCTACCCTTTTCCGTGGGTGGAATGTTCCTTTTATATGCAATGTATAAGGAAGGGATGATCGATGGTTTAATGTGGTTTCCCGTTTTTATTTTCCTGTCCTTAACCGTTTTTTCATCCGCAACGCTGTATTACTATAAGCATCGTTGAACATCAATATGAAGGGTGCCAAAACCGTCTATATGCAACGCAAACCAGTTGTGAAAACGGCATTTCCAATTATGCGGATGCCAACGTTGCTATTTTTTGAGGCCGATCCGATGTTTATAATCCTCCAGCTGTCGTTGGTAATCCTCTTCCATGAACGGCGACGTAACCAAGAAATCGGCCGTGCTGCGATTTCCGGCCATGGGTACATTGTAGACGACCGCAATCCGCAGCAGAGCTTTAACATCAACGTCGTGGGGTTGCGCTTCCAGCGGATCCCAGAAAAATATCAACATATCGATACCTAACTCCGCAATTTTTGCGCCGATCTGCTGGTCACCACCCAACGGACCGCTTTTGTAACAATGTACGTTTAACCCCACTTCCTCGGCAATACGACGGCCGGTTGTTCCCGTACCGAAAAGTTCATGCCGGGATAACAGAGCCCGGTTATGGTTGACCCATTCCACTAAATCCGCTTTGCGATTATCATGGGCCACCAAAGCAATCCGCTTTTTTGCGGGCATTTTTATGGTGTGTTCCTGCATATCCAACCACTTGTTTAAAAATGATTTGCCCTGGTTATTATGACCCTTTGGCGATAAACATAAATTGACCTGGGCGCCATTAATCCTTACCTTTAAATTTATACAATATACAGTATAATTTTGCATCAATCATTGAGTATCAAGCTATTGATGCTGTTGATTAAAACCAAAATTATTTATCAACGGAAGGTGCTTATGTGGATGGTCGTTTTAGCAGTCGTTGTAATTATATTGCTGGTTGTGGTCTTTGAATATCGCATCCGTAAGCCGGATCAAATGGTATTGAAAGAATCCAAAGGCCTGGTGCAAACCGTTGGCAGTCGTTTTTATCCCCGTCATTTTTGTCTGGCGATTTCCGGTACCATTCAATCCAAAGTACTGGAATTCCAGGGGGAGGCCCGCGGGCGTTTACCATTAACCATCAAATTAAGCCTGTCGATCGCCCCGGATACCACTCAGATTCACCATTTGATCCGTACCGGGGGCTGGCAAAAAGAGGCCGTGCATAAGGCTTTTGATGAAGTGACGGTAATGCTGCAAAGTCGATTGAAATCCATTACGGAACATGTGGAAATGGAACAGATATCCTCGGATAAGATCCGTCAGCAATTATCCGCTAAAATGGAAGGCGATCTGCAGGTTCTTGGTTTAAAACTGGTTACTTTGAACATTCAATCCATTGAACCGGTTGACGAGACCATAAACCAGGCCATTCAGCAACAGGAAGCGGCCCGCATTCGTGAGGAAACGGAAAAGGCCGATCAGCAATTACGCTACATAACAGCCCGAACC
>WJIP01000215.1 GCA_014730185.1 Caldithrix sp.
CGGATATTTGATCAAGACCACGGACGGCGGTGAGACTTGGGCCGCGACCAACAATCCGGATACATCGGCGAGTTCGTATGTCAATGGAGTTGTGGCAGTACCGGGAACGGATATTATTGTGGCCATGGATGACATCGGTGTGTATTATACGACGGATTTGGGTGCTACCTGGTCAGAGATCAGCACGCCGGCCGAGACTGAGGATGATTATCTCATAAGCGGTATTTTTCAAAATACGGATTTTGGCTATGTGTTTACTTACAATGGACAGATATTACGGTTCCAAAGTCAGGTCACAGATATATCGGATCCATTTGTTCACCATACAATTCGGGATTTCCATTTGTATCAGAACTATCCCAACCCCTTCAATCCGTCGACTACCATTCGTTATGCATTGCCCAAAGCCAGTGATGTACAACTAATCGTTTATAATATGCTGGGACAGAAGGTGGCTACTTTGGTTTCTCAAAAACAGTCACCGGGAACGTACACCGCGCAATGGGATGCTTCGGATTTTGCCAGTGGCATTTATATTTACCGTTTAAAAACGGACCAGGGCTTTACGCAGGCAAAACGTTTACTGCTGATTAAATAAAATTAAAATTTGAGTAAGAGAGGGACCGCTGTCCCTCTCTTCTTATTTGTATTCTTTGGGCAGTGACTATTTGACAGAACCGTGTAAGCTCTTTATATTAAAAAAACAGTTAGGGGTGCTCTGGCTTTTGCTGGGCTGAGAACATACCCTCAGAACCTGATCTGTTTAATGACAGCGCAGGGAAACGACAACAAATTTTAGAAATTTGAAAAAGCCGTTTTGCTGTGCTGATGAAGCAGGGTGAAACGGCTTTTTTTTTGCCAGTTAGCGAACCAAATATTAAACCCATTCATTGGAAAGGTGGAATGTACTATGCAGGATTATCCAGCCATAACCATACAAAATATCCATACCATTCGTCAAAATATTCCTTTGGTGCATAATATTACCAATTATGTGGTGATGAATACCACTGCAAATGCTCTGCTATCTGTTGGTGCTTCCCCGGTGATGGCACATGCTGTCGAAGAAGTGGAGGAAATGGTTGAACTGGCTTCTGCACTGGTCATCAATATCGGTACACTTAGCGATAAGTGGATTGAGGCCATGCTGAAGGCCGGCAAATCCGCAAGACAAAACAAAAAACCGGTTGTGCTAGATCCGGTAGGCGCCGGAGCGACGGGATTAAGAACGGATACGGCTGTTAAAATCCTTCATGAAGCGCAGCCGACTATTGTGCGGGGTAATGCATCGGAAATTTTAGCTTTGGCTCAAAGTGAGTTAAAAACCAGAGGTGTGGACAGTACGACGTCATCGGACACGGCAGTAGAAGCGGCCAGGGCTTTGGCCCGAAAAACCGGCAGCACCGTTACCATTAGCGGTAAGGTGGATTATATTATTTCACAGGATAGTGAAACCGTCGTCGGCGTAAACAACGGAACACCGATGATGGGCAAGATTACCGGAACCGGTTGTATGTCCACGGCCATTACCGGCGCCTTTGCTGCAGTTAATCAAAATGCTCTGCAAGCAGCGGTTGCTGGTATGGTTGTTATGGGCGTGGCCGGCGAAATGGCCGGCGAGCAGGCAAACGCCCCAGGTTCATTTCAAACCGCTCTGCTGGATGCATTATATCAAGTGAACGAACAGGAAATAAACGCCCGGGCAAAAATACAATGAGCCAAAAATCATTCAATCTTGAGATTTATCTGGTGACAGATCGGGAGCTTTCACTTGGTCGCCCGCTGGAATGGGTGGTGGAACAAGCAGCCCGGGGCGGTGTGGATATCGTTCAGTTGCGGGAAAAATCTATGGACACTAGACCCTTCATTGAGGAGGGTAAAAAATTAAAACAACTGTTGAAACCGTATAATGTGCCGCTATTAATTAATGACCGACTCGATGTGGCCCTGGCTATTGGCGCGGATGGGGTGCATATCGGGCAAAAAGATATGCCCTACCGCACAGCCCGCCAATTGCTGGGCAAGGATGCCATTATCGGATTGTCCGTGGAAACATACGAACAGGCTGAAGAGGCCAATCAGTATGATGTGGATTATATCGCTATCAGTCCGGTTTTTCGAACACCGACTAAGGAAGAGTTGAATACGGAGTTAGGCCTTGAAGGCGTTACCACCATCTGTAAAATGTCCCGGCACCGGGCTATTGGTATCGGCAGTATCAAAGCCCATAATGCCGGTGATGTTATCCGGGCCGGTGCGGAAGGGGTAGCGGTTGTTTCGGGTATCTGCTCTGCGGATGATCCTCTTCAGGCAACCCGGGATATAAAAGAACAGGTTAAAAAAGCTAAAACCGTTTCCGCAGATTTATAAAGAGATAAGGTTGATTATCCATGAAACTTTCAGATATTGGTGAATTTGGTCTGATCGAAAAATTTATCGAACCGCCTTTTGTTCATTTGCAGCAAAAAGGTCAGACGGGTATCGGGGATGATTGCGCCATTCTGCCATACGACCGGAAACATGTTCAATTATTGACAACAGACCTGTTAATCGGAGGCAGCCATTTTTTACGTCACAAAATTTCGCCTGCGGATTTGGGATTCAAGTCATTAGCGGTAAATTTAAGTGATATTGCAGCTATGGGCGGTACACCGATTGGTTCAATTCTATCGATAGCCCTGCCCGGGGAATTAGATGTGCAATGGATCGAGCATTTTATGCAGGGTTATCACCAATTATCGGATAAAGAAGGAACACCGTTGTTAGGCGGTGATACCACTAAGTCCGAAAATAACATCGTTATTAATGTCGCTGTACTGGGTCGGATGGATGCGGCCCGGGTAAAACTTCGCTCAGGCGCTCAAACGGGTGATATTATTTGTGTGCCGGATGTTCTGGGCGACTCCGCCGGCGGATTACAGTGTCTGCTCAATGATGTGCCCCGTGATGCCTCCACCGAGCCGCTATACCATCAACACTTTCGCCCTTATCCCAAAATGGCCGAGGGGCAATGGTTCGCCGCACAGCGAGGGGTGCACGCCATGCTGGATATTTCCGATGGTGTGTCCTCGGACCTGATGCATATTCTCAACCGATCATCGGCAGCAGCAGAGGTAAATGTGGATGCTATTCCGCTTTCTGAGGCCTTGCAGGAGAATGGCCGACGGCTGAACTGGAATATTATGGAGCTGGCTCTGGCCGGAGGGGAAGATTATTCCCTTTTGATAACGGTTGATGGACCATCGTATTCGGGGATTGCCAAACAATTTGAGCAAACCTTTAAACGCCCGCTTCATGCCATCGGTAAAATTATTAAGGGGGATCCCCAAATTACGTATTTGAGTAACGGCAAAATCGTTTCACCTTTTAAACAGGGTTACACCCATTTTTAAACGAAATTGAGGATTTAATAATGACCAATAAAAAGCGTTATCCCGTGGCCCTCACCATCGCCGGTTCGGATAGCGGCGGCGGTGCAGGCATTCAGGCCGACCTGAAAACCTTCTCGGCCAATGGTGTTTACGGTATGTCGGTGATTACGGCCTTAACCGCACAAAACACGCAGGGCGTAAGGGGTATTTACGGTGTGCCGCCGGCCTTTATCGACCAACAACTGCAGACGGTTCTGGATGATATCAGTACCCACGCCGTAAAAATTGGTATGCTGCATAGCTCTGCTGTGATCAATACCGTGGTGGAAAATTTAATAAAATATCAACCGCAACACATCGTACTGGACCCGGTTATGGTTGCCGCCTCGGGCGATAAATTGTTGGAAGATGAAGCCATTGCCGATTTAAAAACAAATTTGTTGCCCTTAGCCACCGTCATTACACCCAATATTCCGGAGGCGGAGGTTATTTTGCAAGACAAAATTCAGTCCATAGCGGATATGAAACAAGCCGTGCAAAACATTGCCGATTTAACGGGTGGGGTTTCTGTATTACTCAAAGGTGGACATGGCCGGGATGACCAACTGATTGATGTATTATACAATGCTCCCGAAAATACTATACGGGAATACAAGTTTGAGCGGGTGCAGACCAAAAACACGCATGGCACAGGTTGCACATTATCTTCAGCCATCGCTGCCGCATTAGCCAAAGGATTTGCTTTGCAAGAAGCCGTTGCACACGGTGTAAATTATGTACATGAGGCTATCATTCAGGGTGCCGAATACAAGTTAGGCGCTGGTTACGGACCCGTTCATCATTTTTTCAAATTTTGGCAATAGGGAGAGGGTATGAGATTTACGACTTATCTGTGGAAAGAAATTGAACCGATGTTCAATAAGATAATACAACATCCCTTTATTAAAGAATTATCCGCCGGCACGCTGCCGCTGCATAAATTCCGATTTTATATCCAGCAGGATTCGCTATATCTGAGTGATTTTGCCAGGGCTCTGGGTATCGCCGGCACCAAAGCACAACATAATCAACGGATGCAAGATTTCTTCGATTTTGCCATAGGCGGTTTAACAATGGAACGAGAGCTGCACAAAAAATTTTATAAGGAATTTAATATAGAGGAGGAAAGTGTGCAGCATCCCGCCTGTTTTGCCTATACCAATTTCCTGCTATCGGTAGCTTCGCTTAAATCGTATCCCGAAACGGTTGCAGCCCTGCTGCCTTGCTTTTGGATTTACGGAGAGGTGGGTAACCATATCGTTAAATATGCGGCGCAAAACAATACATATAAGGCGTGGATCGATACTTATTCCGGATAAGAATTTAATCAGGCCGCGTACATAAAGCCATCGAAATTACCGATGAAGCAACGGAACGTTCATCGGACTAAACATAACAGAGTATGCAGGAAGCCTTTGTGTGGAGTACAAAATTGGAATGGAATTTCTGGAACGCAGCTTACGAATTGGAGAAATGGAAAATATAGAATCAGTACATCCAGATTAATGGATCAACAGGGGTGTTCCGTATTTAACCGGGGCTGAGAACAAACCCTTATAACCTGATCCGGATAATACCGGCGCAGGGAAGGTTTTAAAATCGACAAGACAGAAGCCATTTCCTGTAATTAAAGGGAATGGCTTTTTTTTAAACAAGAAGATCCTCGGAACATCTGATAATTAAAGGGAGGAGCTAAAAAAATGCGTTGGTTAATTATTCCCTCAATCCTGGGGATTATTACTTTGTTTATAAACCCCCTAAATGCGGAGACGCGTGCAATGTATAAAATACAGGGTGTAATCGTCAACGCGGATCAGGGGCAACCATTGCAGGGCGTCAACGTCTATGTGCAGGGCACTCATATCGGCACAACCAGTGATCGGCAGGGCTTTTATAAATTACCGGAGCTGCCAGCCGGACATTATACCATATATTTCAGTTATGTGGGCTTCAGTATAAACCAAAAGGAGGTTGCGCTTAATCAGGATCGGCGTATTGATGTTCGGTTGAGTCAGGATGTATTAACAGGTCCCCTGGTAACCGTTGAAGCCACACAGGCCCGCGAACGTATATCACCGGTTACTTTCGACGCTATAGATCGCAGGGCAATTGAGAAACGTTATCCCGTGCAGGATATTCCGGAAATCATATCGGAACTGCCGTCAACAACGTTTTATTCGGAGAGCGGTAACGGGTTGGGTTATAACTACTTAAGTATTCGCGGTTTTGACCAGAGACGTATTTCGGTTATGGTAAATGGTATTCCGCAAAACGATCCCGAGGATCATAATGTGTATTGGGTCGATTTTCCAGATTTTGCGTCCAATGTGCAAAGCATTCAGGTTCAGCGGGGTGCCGGTAGTTCCTTTTACGGACCAGCGGCCATTGGGGGGTCCATTAACATCAAAACCAATTATTTTTCACCGAAGCGCGAAATCAAAATGTTTTACGGTCAGGGGTCGTATAACACGCAAAAATTAGCGGCCAGTTATAACAGCGGTTTATTGAATGACCATTTTGTTCTGTATACCCGCGTTTCCAAATTACAAAGCGATGGTTACCGGGACCGGGCCTGGGTTGATTTCTGGAGCTATTTTCTCGGGGCGGCTTTGTACACGGAAAACCATAATGTGCGGTTTCATTTCTATGGCGGCCCCATTAAAGACGGTTTGGCCTATGGCGGCGTGCCCAAATCGGTTAATGATAATGAGCGTTTACGCCGAAAAAATTACAGTTACTGGTACTTTGACAACGATTCATTAATTGGTGCCGAACGCCGCGATGATGAAATCGAAAATTTTAATCAGCCGCATTTAGAATTACTCCATGAATATAAATTTTCTTCTGATATAACGTTGAATAACAATCTTTTTTATATAAAGGGATATGGGTTTTTTGATTATGACGGCAGTTGGAGCACACCGGACTATTATCGTCTGACAGAACGGTATGGTTATAATGTACGGAATATTCCAGCGGATGCTTTAATCAGAGCTTATGTTGATAATAATCAATTGGGTTGGTTGCCGCAGCTAACCTATTCTTACGATAGGGGTGAATTGTTGATTGGCGCAGAGTTAAGAACCCATCGCTCACTGCATTGGGGTCGACTGCAAAAGGGCAGCGGCTTACCGGATGAGGTGGTCGGTGAAGGTGCCCGTCGTTATTACGAATATAAAGGCGGAAAGGACATCGCCTCCATTTACCTGCATCAAAATTCAAAAATCTGGCCGCGCACCAGGGTTATGGCCGACTTACAATACAGCTTTAAACAGTATCATTTATATGATGAAAAATTCATCGGTACGGAATTTGAGCTTCCTTATCATTTTGTAAACCCACGGCTGGGCATCAATTTCAATGCCACTTCCCGTATAAATGCCTATGTCAGCCTGTCCAGTACGCAGAGAGAACCGCGGCTGAAAAATTTTTACGACGCGGCCGAGGCCAGTTCACCGGATGCATGGGGGACGGTGGAACCTCAATTTGAGGTCAATGCTGACGGTTCATACGATTTTAGTAAACCGCTGGTTAAGCCGGAAACACTAACCGGTTTGGAGTTCGGTCTGAATTATCAATCCAGCCGATTGCGTTTAGGCGCTAATTTCTACTATATGGATTTTAAAAATGAGATCATTAAAAAGGGCAGTGTCGATCGATTTGGTCAGCCCATTACGGGCAATGCCGATCGTACCGTTCATAAAGGCATCGAATGGACTTCGGCCCTGCAATTGCATCCCCGACTCATGATATCCGGCAATCTGAGTCTATCCCGGAATGAACTTACCGACTACTCCGTTTATGAATACGATCTGGCAGGTAATGCCACCGAGATTAAGTTGGACGGGAATCCGATAGCCGGTTTTCCGGATATCATTGCCAATCTGCGTTTATCATACTCCTGGATGGATGTTTATGCTTCGCTGGAGGCCCGATACCAGGGCAAACAATATACCGATAATTTTAAAACCGAAGTCCACACGGTTGATCCGTTCACGAACGTTGATTTTAATATACGATACCGGTTAGCTTTGCTGGGTATGCAAAACATGGTTTTGCAGGCCCGCATGAATAATATCCTGAATAATCGATATATGCGTTATGGGATCGGCCCCGATTTCTTTCCGGCGGCCGGGCGTAATGCGTTTATTTCTTTGCAGTATGAATTATAGTTGCGGAAGGTGTTATGCAGAAAAATGGGGCTATTATAGCTAATGGTCAACCTATTCAAACAGATCGCCTGACCAAAATTCTGAAGGATGTATCAATCATTATCGCGGCCGATGCCGGTGCCTTGCATTGCCGGCAGGCCGGTATCAGCCCCCATTACATCATCGGTGATCTCGATTCCATTGCCGGGGATTTAAAAGCCGGATTTCCCCATGCGCAAATTATACACCAACCCAGTCAATATGCCACCGATATGGAAAAAGCATTGCAACTGGCGGTTTCATTAAAATTGTCTAAAATAAAGGTGTTGTCTGCTTTGGGTAGACGTTCCGATCATGCCGTGGCTAATTTATTATTCTTCAGGGAATTCCGGGATGATATTACATTGGATATATACGATCGTTATGGGAAATTTACCCTCCTGAAGCCCGGCAGACATCTTATAACCGCCCAAACAGGGCAGACGATTTCTTTGATTGCCATGCAGTCGGTGAATGCGCTTACGCTTAGTGGCTTCCGCTATCCTCTTGATCGGGAAAACTTTGATGATTTTTTTGTGGGTATCAGTAATGTTGCCGAATCGGATGATTGTATTATTGAATTTAGCAGCGGAAAACTATTTCTTTACCAATTAGAGGAAGACTAAGTGTTTACAAGCGTAGATTTTTTGCCGCTGGTGATCTATATATTGATTTTACTATACCTGGGTTTTCGGTACCAAACCCCATCATCCAATTCCGATGAGTATCTGTTAAGCAGCCGGACATTGACGGTGCCGGCGTTTGTGGCCACGCTGGTTACCACCTGGTATGGAGGTATACTGGGGATTGGTGAATTTGCCCATCAATTCGGTATTGCTGTTTGGGTGGTTTTCGGTTTGCCGTTTTATGTGTTTGCCATCCTGTTTGCCATATTTTTAGCACCCAAAATTCGCTCGGCTATGAATGTATCCATCCCTGATATGCTTTATCAGACCTACAACAAACCGGTTGGTTTGCTGGGAAGCGTGTTTATCATTTTCATGACTTCACCGGCCCCATACATTCTTATGCTGGCTGTCCTGGTGGATCTTATTTTTAATATATCCTTTGTGTGGAGTGTTTTAATGGGGACGGTATTCTCCGTCGTCTATGTTTATAAAGGTGGATTTCGCTCTATTGTCTTGACTGATAAACTGCAATTTGTGTTTATGTTTGCTGGATTTACCGCCCTTTTTGGTTTTTTACACTTTAGCGAGTTGTCGGTTTTTGATTTGCCCAATAAGCTTGATGGACATCATAAAGACTGGACCGGCGGTTTATCATGGCAGAATATTATTGTATGGTTTTTAATTGCCAGTTGGACATTTATCGATCCCGGCTTTCATCAACGCTGTGCGGCTGCCCGCAACACCCAAACAGCCCGAAAAGGTATTCTAATTTCCGTTGGCTTCTGGTTTATCTTCGATATGCTTACAATGGTAACAGGATTATATGCTTATGTACTCTTACCGGAAATAGAACCTTTGATGGCTTACCCGGAGCTTGCTCTGAATGTACTTCCCGTTTTTGTTCGCGGTATATTTTTTACCGGTCTGCTGGCCATAATTATGTCCACAATCGACAGTTTTACGTTTCTTTCAGCCATTACATTTGGCAGGGATATTTATGGTTTGTATAAGCCCGACAACAAAACAGATCCGTCCTATCGGCCGATTCGTTGGGGACTTTCTCTTACTGCCGTGGTTGCGGTGGCGCTTATTTTTAGCACACCTTCGGTTGTGCGTTTATGGTATAACCTGGGTACGCTATTTATCCCACCATTACTTATTCCGGTGTTGGGAAGTTACTGGTCCGTTTTTCAGCTAAATGGAAAAAAAGTCTTTGCCATGATGTCTGCCAGCTTTGCATTGACGTTTTCTTCATTCTTATGGGGTGAATTACATAAAGTGGATGGCACAGCGCAGTATTTTTTTGGAGTAGAGCCTTTCTTTCCCGGTTTATTTCTCAGTATCGTATTGCTTTTGGTGTTCAAAGTATTCAATGATCTCTAAGAGTTATTCAAATTATAAATGTGACCACATGTTCTTCTCATCATCTTTGGAATCATTTTTTAACTGAAATTGTCTTTCCAGCCAAGCTTTTCCCAATTCACGTCCTCCCAGTCCCAGTGCCAGGGCTGCCGCTAAAACAATACCTCCGAATAAAATTGTAAACGCAGCTATAACGATGTTTTGGCCTATACCAATTTGTTCCAGAGCAATAGCAAGAAAAAAGGCCAGCACCAAAAATTGCGTTGCTTTAGCCAGCAAACGGGCAAATTGGAGTTCGGCATTTACAGCAGCAATTAAAACAGTACGTTCAATAATAACGCTGAGCAGAAATCCCACCAAAAAGATAGCACAACCAATAATAAGGTTTGGGATGAACAGAAAAAAACCCGATATCAGGGCGTTCAAAGCAGTCACCTTTAATGCATTCAGGGCAAACATCAAAAATACTAAAAATAATAACCAGTAAACAAATACGCCGATCACTTCGGAGGGGTTTTTATGAATTCCGCTTTTTACAAGAGTATTTTGCAGCCCGCTATTATACGTTAAGCGATCAAATTTTAAAAGTTTCAGAATTAACATGGCAATTTTTTTAACAAGGAAAGCCACAATAATACCAACAATTAAAATGAGTACCATGGCAAAAAAATTAGGTATAAATTGGTATATTTGAGTTAATAAATTTTGCAGGGGCTCTAAAATTGCATTGTTAACAAAATGTTGCATTGTTTTTACCTCCTACAATAAGCTTTATAATAATTTCGTATTTTGCCAATATTCGGCAAGCAGCGGTTTATATTGTTCATAAAGACGACACAAATCTTCGATTTTTTGTTCCACTTCAAATGCAGAACTATGCTGGTGTTGCAATACAAATGATGCAATACGACCCATATACAGCGGTATCATAGATTTCATCAACTGCTCGGCAGGAAAGATTTGTCTGTGGCAGGCCAAAGCAAAATTATATATGGATTTTACCCACAATTCATCTGAGAAATGGAATTCATTTTGGACGGTATTACCAATGTCGTTGAGCTGCTGAAAAAGATCATCGGATAAAATTTTTGAAAGAATTGGTGCCAGAGCCTCCATACCAAGTCGGAAATTAGTAATCATACGATCAATATTGACATTAATGGGTTCCAGTCCGACTTCAAATGTAAAGCCAAAGGTAGGAACCGGTTCACTACCACTGTGGTTTTGCCATTGAGCAGCATAGTGTTCCATGAGAGCAAATAAGGATCCGATCACCTGGACAAACATATTCGTTAAATCGGCTCCCGGATCTTTGGCATCATGGATTTTCGCTCCCAGATAAGATTGGCATACCTTGAAACCATCACCGATTGCTGTAGTGGTCATCCAAATGTCGATACCAAAGCGGGCAACATCACTTTCCCAAACATTTTTGGATAGGTAATGACTCGCCAATTTACCGGAAAATCCGAATTCACCTCCGATCGGTTGACGAATTTGTTTGCCGTATAAAGCACGAGTCATTGGATAAACAATACTATTAGTGATGGTTCCATCAAACTTATGTCGGGCATACAGGGGAGCTACATAATCAAATTTTTTTTCAAGAATGGGATCCAGTAGCAGTTCAATCCACTCCGGTGTGATACTGCGCAGATCCGAATCGACTACACAGCAAGCTTTGGCATTGAGAGCTTCGGCAATTTTAAAAATGGTCCGAAACGCACTGCCCTTTCCGGGTAAACCATGATAAGGGGTTATAATTTTGCTGATTAAATGCACGGGATGTTCAATTAAAATCATATCCAGATTCTCGACTTCTGTATGTCTGACCAAATCGGCTGTGCCGTCCTTTGATCCGCCATCTGAATTAATCAAGACGCATTTGGCATGGGGAAAATATTTACTCAGTCCGGCATTGACTGCTTTTACAACATGTGAAATTGTGCGGGAATTGTTATAACTGGGGATACCAACAACAAGATCGGTTTCTTTGATTTCATCAATTTTTCTATTTGCCACATCACTAAGGAAATCTGCAGGATTTGTTGTCATGTGATAAATCCTCAAAATTTTTTTAGCGAATCAATGGATATCTTTTTCAACGAATCCAATATTTTTTAATATAATAAAAAACGGGTCAATGGGTATAATCAAAAAACTATGTTCGATTCTTTTCAAAAAAATCAATCCGGTTAAAACGGAACTCAAACAAGTTAATAAATGGATTCGGCCTTACACTTTGATTGTTTTGCATAATAATAAGGAATAAAAGAGAGGTCTGCAACCCTGAACGGGTAAACCGAACTTTGGGGATAGCAACAGAATGCATCAGACTAATTCAATTCAAATAAAATTATAGACGAATTTCTGAATCCACGAGAACTACAGAACGGAATGCTTCAGTATAGGTAAGCTAAGGTACTGAATTGCCTGATTGTCAAATACGGTTTGAGAGTCAACGGCTCAAAGCGATTTGGAAGGCTGTGGCTGCCCTATTAATCATCCAGTAATTTTCTTATTTCTTTAGCCAGATCTTCATGCGAATAAGGCTTTTGTATGAATGAAGATGAAGCGTCCAGGGTACTTTGTATATTGGCGTTATCGGCATATCCGGAGATGAAAATGATTTTTAATTTTGGATTTAACTTCAGTAATACTTTAGCAAGGTCTTTTCCGTTCATTATGGGCATAACCACATCGGTTAACAATAAATTAATTTTTGATCGATTGTCTTTATATACCCGCAGGGCTTCCTCACCGTTAGCCGCGGCTATCACATGATATCCGTACATTTCAAGGGTTGCTTGGGTTACGTTTTCCACTAACTTATTATCTTCCACGAGCAGGATGGTCTCATTGCCGTATAAATTAGTTTTATCCTTTTTATGGATGTTTTTATGATTATTATCCACAAACGCACCGGGCAGATAGATTTTAAATGAAGTGCCTTTATCAGGTTCGCTGGTTACCCGGATAAGGCCTTCATTTTGTTTAATTATACCATAAACGGTTGCCAGGCCCAATCCGGTACCTTTTCCGGTTTCTTTCGTTGTAAAAAACGGTTCAAAAATATGATTCCGTGTATTTTCATCCATTCCAACGCCAGTATCCTGAATTTCCATCAAGCTATATGATCTTGCAAGTTCGTCATTTCTTTCGGAGGGTGCCTGGTGATCGAAGATTGCGTTTGCCGTTTTAATGGTAAGTGTTCCCCCGTCCGGCATGGCATCGCGGGCGTTAATGGCAATGTTCATAATGATTTGTTCCAGCTGACCAGGATCGATTTCCACAGGCTTTAAATCGGGATCCAGCAAAGAGATGATTTCGATATTGGATCCCAACAGGCGACTCAACATTTTACTGTGATCGGTAATGATTTCATTTAAATTGATAATACGGGGTTGGATAACCTGTTTACGGCTGAAACCCAAAAGCTGGTTGGTCAGACTGGCCGCCCGTTTACCCGCTTTATGAATTTGCATTACCGATTTGTGCTCTTTATCAGCTAAATTACGAGTTAACAATAATTCGGAATAGCCATTAATGACCGTTAATAGATTGTTGAAATCATGGGCCACACCACCGGCAAGCTGTCCAATAGCCTCCATCTTTTGGGATTGCCTGAGCTGCTCTTCCAGCCGTTTGCGTTCGGTGACATCGCGAATAATACCCTGGGCGGCAACGCCATCCTTGTATGGAATATGCGTGACCGCGGCTTCCACCTCAATATCCTGACCATGGGCATTAATCGCTGTAAACTCATAATTCGGTTCCAACGGTTCACCGGCAGCCTGACGTTGAATACGTTCTTCAACTTTCGAACGACTTTGGGGAGCCACCAATCGGATAAAATCAAAATCCGGTTTATTGGCATCATCCAGTGTTACTCCAAATAATTCCACAAATTTTTCATTAATTATTTCAAAACGACGGTTATACAGAAGATAGATGGCGTCACCGGAATGTTGAATCAGATAACGATATTTTTCTTCACTTTCTTTTAAAGCGGCCTGACTTTGCAATTGCTGGGAACGGATGTGGATTATCTTGGATAATTCGATAAAGAGATTGATTTCCTGTTTTATAAAGTGCTTGGTAAATGTGTAGGATTGAGCGGTCAGAAATCCATCCGGTTGATCCGGATTGCCGAAGGGTATTACTAACGTCGATTTAGTATTGTATTTTTTTAGAAAAGGATTGACAACTTTTTTTGCGAATTCGGGCAACTCTCCGGACTTAAATGTGATATAGGATTTACCCTTAAACCGTTTAAAGATCCAACTGGGGACTTGTTCTCCCAGTCCAATATCCTTTCCATCTGCCCGCCATTGCATTTTTACAAAAATACGTTTACGGTTATCCTGAAAGGGCATATAGGATATATTCTCTACACCCAGAACAGGGCCTGTGGTATCAAGCAAATGTTGAATCATCGTTTCGATATCGAAAGTGGTGAGCGCCTGTTTCCATATTTCAGCCCGTAATGAATCCAGTTCCATCGTACGGTTCATTTCATGTTCGATATTTTTGTGTGCCGTAATATCCGTAAGGGCCCCGACAATAGATACGGTTTTGCCATTTTTGACAATCGGTGCTTCATTTACCATTACCCACAATTTTTTACCATTTTTAGTTTTTAACTCCAGTTCAAACGGCGGTTGAACTTCGCCGGTTTCAATAGCTTTCTGAGTACGGTTAAATCCATCCTCATTAACGGGATTATCGGTGGCAAACTCCGTCCAGCGGACTTTGGCTTCATTGGGCGCACAACCCAGAAAATGCTGGGATTGCGGACTGACATAGGTTAAAACGTGATCGGGAGTATGAGAATAAAACAAGTTGGTACTGTATTCGATAATGTCTCTCAATTTTTGTTCAGCAGCGTGCAATGCTTGCTCTGTTTTTTTACGCTCGGTAATATCTCGCACGATGGCCTGCGTATACACCCCGGTGTTAAGGTGGACTAAATTGAGACTGACTTCGGCATCGAATAGAGTGCCATCCACTCGTCTATGTTTCCATTCGAAAAATTGTGGTTCGCCCGAAAGTACGGCATTAATCTTTTCACTGGCTTTTTCTCTGGAATTACGACCATCGGGTTGCGTTTCGGGTGAAAGCAGTTCAGGGGACATTTTAAGAATTTGTTCTCTGGTACCTCCGAATATTTCTACAGTTTTGCGATTGCAATCAATAAACTTATCTTTTTGCATGATAAGAATAGCGTCACCGGCATTTTGATATAATGTTCGAAAACGAACTTCGCTTTCTTTGACGGCCTGTTCTGCTTTTCGTTGTTCGGTTATGTTCCGCTGAGTTCCCCAAATACTGATCAGCTTTCCTTTTTCAATGATACCTACGGCATTATTCAGGAAATAGACTATATCTCCATTTTTATCGATTTCAACCGTTTCGGAGTTGATCAATTTATAACCATTGAGAATGAGATTTTTGGTAGACTCCACATTCTCCGGGACTTCGTTTCCACCATGAAACGTTTTTATTTTTTTTCCGATAATTTCACTGGGATCTTCAAAACCGTACATCCGCGCCATATTTTCATTACATTCGGCCAAATACATATGTTCATAGACCATGCGAACCTGCTCATCTAACGGCAGAGATGTGTCGATAGGTTTTTCAACGTCGTTACGATAAAAGCCTTCATTGGTTTGCTCAACAAAATACCGGAAGCGGGCTTCACTGTCCCGTAAGGCATTTTCAACTTTTTTACGTTCGCCAATCGGGCGTACGACTGAGATAACAACATCCTTACCGTTGAGCTCAAATCCCTGAGTATGAATTTCCACATCGAGAATTTTTCCATTCTTCGTGACATATTGTTGTTCGAAGAGTACATTTTCTTTTTTAGATAATTTTCCGACGACCGTCTTTAAACTTGCTTTACTGGCCTTTGTAATGATATTGTAAGGTGTAAGCGAAAGCAGTTCTTGTCTTTTATATTCAAGCAAGCTGCAAGCAATATCGTTTATCTCTATAAAATTACCCATCGTACCATCCGGACCAATATTATAAACTAAAATAGCGTCGGTCACGGCATTGTAAAGGGCTTTATAATACTTTTCACTCGCTTCTACTTTATTATCTGCGTTTACCTGTTCGGTCATATCGCGTTGAATGCCAAAATGACCTATGATCCGTCCGGATGCGTCATACAAACAGTTATAAAATCCCTTAATGTATATGTTCGATCCATCCATACGCCGTTCAATGGAAAAGGCATCGGAGTACCCATTATCCAATAATTCTCTGCAAATTTTGCGGCCATCTTCAGGATTATGTTCAAAAAAATCATAAAACGTCCTGCCAATAAAATCCTTTTCTCGGGCGCCGTATTGTTTGAGCATGGATTTGTTCACTTTGGTGACCCGCTGATGATGGAGGGCATAATCCAGCTTTTTTTCTTTATCAACCGTGTCATCCCATTGCAGTGGTTCGTCCATCATCATATAAAACAAACCATCAATGGCTTCAGCAAATGAGAATTCCAGCAGGCGTTCATTTTTATCGGAATTTTTTTCCGGCTCGTTGATAATAGTTTTGTCTGTTACGATTGTATGAATACCGAATATTTGGTCATTATCTCCAAATATGGGTGCGGAACGCTGATGTAAATAACGATGACTTCTGTCCGGTAAAGTTAGCCACTGATCAAAGATTGCCGTTTTTGCGGATTTGATGACATGGCCATCATTATGCTTAAAAAATACGGCCAGCTTTTCATTAAACAATTCATCATCGGACTTTCCAATGACGGCATCACGCGTCATACCTGTTAAATTGAGAAAAGCTTGGTTGCAGGCCTGATATCTTCCGCGGGTATCTTTCGTAAAAACAGATTGATGTTGAGTATCTATAATATGTTGTAAGTTGATTTCTGTTTGCGTCAGAATTTGCTTAAACTTTTTATTATCATTTTCTAAACGGTGAATTTTCTGCACCAATTCTTCTTGATCGTTAAGGACATCCGTCATGTACTTCTCCATTTTTTGTAGATACTATTAATCGGCAAAAGTGCGTAAATATTTAGAGGCGAATGGTTATAAAAAACTGATCATCAATGCGCAAAAAGAGTACTTTATCGAAGTGCTTTAATTGCATGTAATTATGTCCGTAAAGTTGGAAAGATCAGTACAACATTTATCCTCAAGCTAGATAGATTACTTCAGATTGAATCAATATGTTTTAAACGGTTGAAACAATCCGTGAATACTCTTAACCTGCTTCGGAAAGATGAATGAGAATCTCCAGAAGCTGGGTTCTGTAAAAAAAAGAGATTGAAATCAATAAAATTTGAGATTACCCTTTCACTCATTCTTGGCATCCCGTAACGCCAAGCGGTCGTGTCCCGGTGAAAAGCAGACAAACACCCTTTTGTAGCTGAGTCGAGGCAGAATCCTTACTAAAACAAATTCAGTTCTCCGGTATGAAATCAAATCAGAAACACTGTTTTCTGAAAAAATATTACTTTAAATTAAAGTCGATTAGAGCAACATGCACCAACTTGTAAGATTATTAATCTTTGTGCGTCGTACTCACTGAAGTTTGATGGATTGAGTATGCCGTGTGCCAGGAAATAAATCGAACCTGCAAAAGCGTTGCACGATTAGCTATTGAAAATAATATTCAAATTTTTAAGGAGGTTTTATGTTTAAAATAAGTAAAATGATAACGCGGATTTCAATACCGGTATTGCTGATTTTCGCTTTTAATGTAGCTACGGCTGAGGATGCTCCAAAATGGAATGTGGATGCTTCGCATACTACTATTGATTTTTCGGTGAAGCATTTTTTTACTCCGGTCAAGGGTACATTCGATGATTTCAACATCGACCTGAGGTTTGATCCGAACAATCTGGAAGGCAGCAGCATTGACGCTGAGATAATGATTAACAGCATTAATACTCGTAATGATAAACGGGATAATCATCTGATGTCCGGCGATTTCTTTAATGCAGAAAAATTTCCTAAAATGACCTTTACGAGCGATGAAATTGTCAAAAAAGGACAGGGCTATGTAGCCAAGGGTACTTTGCAAATTAAAGATGTCAAAAAGGAAGTCGAACTGCCGTTCCAATTGCTTGGTGTTAAGGAACTTCCGGAAGAAATGAGTAAAAATTTCGGCGGTATCAAGGAAGTAGCCAGTTTTCAGGCCAGCTATACTCTGGATCGCAACGATTATGACGTGGGTACCGGTAGCTGGGCAGCAACGGTTGTTGTGGGCGACGAAGTAAACATTACGATATCGCTGGAAGCGAACCGAAAATAAACAGTGTATCACAAGGTTAACAGGGGATGGTGGAAACGCCATCCCTTTTTTTATTTAACAATTGATACAACTTTCATTGGAATAAAACAATCCCTGCCCCAGCAATTTAAATACCTATTCCCGTAAACAAAATGGCTTAATGGTACATAAAACATTGATTTTTTATATTTTCATGACCAATTTATAATTTACTTATTTAATCAAGAGTCGAAACAACGATGGAGAGGTAAATCGTGTATCCTCTGCGGTTAACGCTGTTCGGTGTTATTCTTAGCCTTTTGGTATTTACTAAAGCCACTTATTCCAATGAAAACATCTATGAGAAACTCACCCAGGAACATCTGGAAGCGTTATTTCTGCTGGGGGAGAAAAAACATGTTCAATCCATAAAAAAGTTTAAAAATATTATATTACAGGCACCGGATTTTGCTCTGCCTTATCGTGATATGGTGGAAGTTTATATCGAAACCGAACAACCGCAGCAGGGGCGCATTTTTTTTGAAAAACTGCTTGAAGAGAACCCGGCAAACGGCTATGCTCATTATGCTTTAGCTCGTCTGGATTATGATGAGGATAATTATAAAGGTGCCACTGAACATTTAAAAAAGGCCATCCGACTCAATCCCGAATACGATGAATCTTATGGTCCTTATGGCGGATTGGCAGAAGTCTACCAGGCTCGGGACAATATTGAAGGCGCTATTAAATTTTATCGTCAGCTCATTGAAGATAATCCGCAAAACGGGTTGGTCTATTTTGGTTTGGGCCGGACCTACTTAAAACTTTATAAGTGGGATCAGGCATTGAGTTACCTGAATAAAGCTTTGCAAATGGAGGGACCCAAAAAATACGTTTATCATTCTTTTATTTATGTCTATGAGCAAACCGGCCAATATAAAAAAGCAATGGAAAACTGCAAAAATCTGATTAAAACGGCCCGGGAAAGTAACGCCCTGGATCAGGTCGCATATGGCTTAACTAAAATCGGCGGGTTATATTATTTTATGGGCGATTACCGCAAGGCGTTGACCTATTTCAGCCGATCCCTGGCGATTGCTTCCAAGATTGGCGAAACGCGTCGCGAGGGCATGGCCATCAACGATATCGGTGCTATGTATGCCATTTTGGGTAATTTTAAAATGGCCCTGCGATATTTTAAGCACTCCCTTGAATTGGTCCGTGAAAGTGGAGCCGTGAACACGGAAATCCGTACTCTGATGAATATCGGATTAATCTACAAGGATTTGAACGATGAGCCCAACGCGCTGGATTATTTGTATCAGGCGTTGAATCTGGCGGACCAGAGCGGTTATACTATAGAGAAGGCGGCGATTTATACCAGCATAGGCGAAACTCATTTTCAGATGAATCAATTGGATTCCGCAGAAACCGATTATCAAAAAGCACTGGCCATTGCCGCGCAGGTAGATAACAAAGCACAACAAGCGTATATACTCAGCAACATCGGTAACCTGTATCACCAACAGGGACGTTATCAAAACGCCGTCAATCAATTTGATAGAGCACTGACTCTGGGCCGGGCAATCAATGATGCCCAGATCATCTGGGAATCCGAAACCGGAGCCGGCGTCAGTTACATGGAACTGCAACAATTCGATAAAGCGGAAAAACATTTAAGCCGGGCCATCGCCTTTTTTGATTCCATCCGTCAGAAACTGGATTTTGAAACCATGGGTCATGGTTTCTTAACCGATAGATATGAAGCGTATCCGGCCATGATCCGCTTACTGGCCCGCAACAAAAAGTACGAAGAAGCCCATGCCGTTCTGGATCAATACAAATCACGCTCTTTGCTTAAAATGTTAACAGAAGGGCAGCCTCTCATTAATACGCTGCTACCGGATTCGGTCAATATTAAAATTAAAAAGATGAACCGGAAACTGGATCGGTTCCACGCCATGCTTTCGAGGGAGATTTCCAAAAAGACTCCGGATGAACAAAAGGTCTTGCAGTTGGATCAAAAAATCAACGCATTGCAATTGCAGCAAACGGAAATGAAGCAGTGGCTACGCAAGCACTATTCTTCGATATATCAATTGACTTCCGCCGAACCGTTAAGCGTACAGGATATTCGCCAAAACATTCTCACATCGGAGCAACTTATTGTTGAATATGTGGTAGGCGATAATCATATTTCGGTGTTTGCCATTTCGTCTGATACTCTGATTTATCACGACTTAGCGTTTTCGCGGAAGCAACTGGCGGACATGCTAACCGTCGCCAGCCCCATATTTCAATTGGATAAATCCGAAACCGGTCTTAAAAACAATACCATTCTTAACGCCGATATGGCTAACTTTTCCATTGAGCCGTTTTTTGATTTATACCGGGTATTACTCCACCCCCTGGAGTCCCAGTTACAAAACGCATCCGAAATTATGATTATCCCGGACGATCTGTTATTTTATTTTCCTTTCGAGGCGATGGTAGTCGATACCAGCAACGTTAGTAATCGCTATGATTTTAACCATGCGACCTATCTGATCGAACGTTTATCCGTATCTTACGCCCCTTCGGCCAGCGTCCTGAATCCTGAGTTTTATCAAACGCTAAACGCCCGAAAGGATTTACTTGCTTTTGGCAATCCGGATTTTAAGTCGAACACGGACAATCATGAAACAACGGAACCGGACAGCAGTAGCCATCAAATAGCTTCGCTGATCCGAGATAACCTCATCGCTTTGCCGAATGCCGAAGATGAAGTTCAATCCATCAGCAAGGCCGTCAACCGCACCAGCGCCGAAATTTACACCGGCGACCAGGCAACCGAGGAACGGTTCAAGGCGAAGGCTTCCCAGTTCAAAGTGGTTCATCTGGCTACCCATTTTTTGATGAACGACCGGGACCCACTGTATTCCAGAATTGTGCTGGCCAATGGACCGCAGTCGGACGAAGACGGCATTTTACAACCGTATGAAATATTTCATCTTGAACTCAATACGGAATTGGTCGTATTGAGCGCCTGTAATACCGCCCTCGGCAAATTGAGTAAAGGTGAAGGATTGCTGGGCTTAGCGCGGGCTTTTCAATACGCCGGAACGCCTTCTTTGCTTGTCAGCTTATGGAATGTGGATGACCGGGCAACGTCGTTGATTGTCAAGCGTTTTTATGCGTATCTGCAAAACGGTAAACGAAAAAACGAAGCCCTGCGCATGGCCAAACTCGATTATCTGAAGTCGGCGGACGCCGACCATCATGATCCCTTTTACTGGGCGCCGTTTATTTTGGTGGGCAGCAACCAGCCGATTGCTTTTTCGGATGCAGCAAGCGGTGCGCCAAAGGCGTTGATTGCGGCCTTTGTCCTGTTGTTTATCATTTCCATTTATTTTTTGATACGGAAATTTAACCGTGCCCGGCGGGCGGGTTGAAGGCAATTACAGGTGTAAGAATGCCATTGAATCGGATAATAATTTCTTTATAATCTGAATAGTTGGCTGCGTAAACCAATGTTTAAACAGGAAATATAATTTCTGAATGAATACTTTTGTTTACGTCTGTTGTTTTTATCCTTTCATCGTACAGCAATAAACCTTTTTATTGATTTCAGAAAAATCCGCAGCCTGGATTCTACAAAAACAGATGTGGATTGGTAATTTCTGATCGGCATAATTCATTTTGTTCAATTACTGTAGACAAGACCTGCCGCATCGTCTTTATGATTTTGGCAAAACACAGGGCGTTCATCCGTTAATGTTTTATCATTAATCCTTAAACAACTTCAACGATACAAACCACTCGTCATTGAATTGATTGCCCCACCAGGCCCGGGCGGCGCCGAAGGATAACGTGGTTTCCAGATTATACCAGTGTTTGAAATTGAAATTGATCTGCGCCCCTAAACTCAGCCAGGTATCGCTGCGCGGCGATTTCAACCGCAAACCCTGCACATACCAGGAACTATTGATGTAGCTGAGATAGTGGTGTCCCAGATGGATATTGCCGGGTCGCCACGGCGGAAGGTTGTGTTCCAGTAGTCCCTTTACAAACCGATCGGTAGACAAACTATAAATGGGGATGCCGGGGAAGCGAAACACTTTGCGATACTGTTTGATTTTACCGTCATCCAGATAGCGGCGGTTGCCGAATCCGCCGAAATAAAAACGGCCGATGGCCATGTCCTCATTGATATGCCGGTATCCGGCCGAAATTTTGCTATGCAAGACATTGTGCGACCAAAAAGCTGGAAGGTAATATCCGGCTTCGGCGTGCACCCCGCCTACAATATTAGCGCCCTTTTGAGGCTCCACGGCGAAAAACATGCCGTTCAGAGCCAGTTCCGTGCCCTTCTCGCTATCTACGCTGCCGATGGACCTTCGTAGCTTGGCGGAGGTTATACCGGACTGCATCACCAAAAAATCAGGGCGGGACACCAGTACCAGGTTATCGTTAATGGCTTTGACGCCCGTATACAGGGCCGCTTCCGAGGTTTGTTTGATCTTATGCGGTATATCGTATTTCCAGAATTTAGTGTGCGTCAGCGTGTATTTATCACCGATCATACTGCGCTTGCGATCATTAAATAAATCGAAAAAGTTGGGCGCATTGTGCCGAACGCCGATTTTTAATCGCCGCCGGTATTCATAAATACCCTTGAAATGAAACCGGGGCACGGGGCCTGCGGGATTATAGGGTGTATAGCCCATTTCGATGCTGATGTCATGAATATAAAGCGGATCGGCGATATGTGTATATATTCCGATTGCTTTCTGGGACTGGAAGCCGGTTAATACGGGAATGATGGAGTGCACATGCATATTTTGCAATGCACTGTAGGTATTGTTGCTGAAATCATTACCAGCATCTGATGGATTCGGGCTATTCAGATGCAGAGGCCAACTTCGAATTTCAGGATTTTTCTGCAGCACTTTTTGCCCGTAATATTCGATGGCCGGCAGCTGCCGGGCAGGCTCATCGGCAATGACAACCGGCCTGAATCCCGACGCAGTGAATTCGAAAGCCATAATTGAATCACCATGAATAACGATGGGTTGAAATAATCCACGTATGGTATGACTCAACACAACGTTATGATCGCTTGGCAGGTGATAGCGATAAATATTGGATACACCGTTAACATAGGCGTTGTAATAAATGAAGCGGCCTGTTTCGTCCCAGGAGGGGTGTTCGGGCGAGCCTTCGCCGGCAATGACTTTGTAAGTGAAGTTATGCCCGGCCTTCAGGGATTGCAGGTCACTTAAAATTACCGCCTGTTCGCCGTTATTGCGATGCAGGGTCGCGGCAAGCCATTGACCATCCGGACTGATGGCCAGATGCTGTAAATTATTATGAAAACCAAAGTTGACAATGGGGATTAAGTTTTTGTAAGGATAGGCGGAATAGACCAGTTCCGTTTTACCATCCTCATGGCGGATACCGTAAAGTTCGTGGGTTTTTTCCGATACGGATATATGCCCTACCCGGCAATCGGGGAAAAGTAGTTTGTTCTCTCCACTGGCTGTACTCAGTACATGGATATCCCGAAACAGTTTGTTGTTATTGGTGGTGTAAAACAGAAGACGGTTGCTGCGGTCGAAGGCCGTGGAAGCAATGCCCACCATACTGGGGGAGGGTAGAGAACCTATTTTCCGATAGGTTTTACTTTTCAGATCAAATCGTACCAGTTCGGTAAGTTGATGGGGGCGGTGAAATCCGAAAATAAGCGCATTCCGGTCCGGTTCATGATAAGCCTTGGTCACCCATCCCAAAGGTTGATCCGTAAGC
>WJIP01000216.1 GCA_014730185.1 Caldithrix sp.
CATTAAATCATTTAATTCAATAGGGTCGATATTTTCATTTCTCAAACGCAAAATTTTATCAAAATAGCTGTCAAACCTTTTAACCCGTTTTTTTATGGTATAGTTTGACCTTTGTTGATCCAGGATACTTGTAATACGCCCGGATATACGATTCAGACGGCGTTCGTATTCGGGACGATACTTATCGTAAATTATTTGCAGGCGTTGTCGCTCGGAGATCGTCGTATGTGAAGTTTTCGTTTCTGATACCATAGTGCTTAACCTTACTACCTAAAAATATAATACTAATTTAATGTAGGGACAAAATTTAACAAAAGAGTGGCAAAGCCCACAAGTTTTTTATAATTTAAGTATAAATACCATTCATGCTTGAACCTATTTTTATTGAAAAACCCAATGAAATTTTTAAATGTTTGTGTAATAAGCTTGTTCCTTTTTTTAGAAGTATCGGCATTGACAGCTAACCCAAATTTAATGTTCGACAGAATAACCGGCAATGAAACCCTGGCCAGTAGCGTTATTTTTGATATTGATCAGGACGGTTATGGATTTATCTGGATTGCTACCGATCAAGGTTTATTCAAATATGACGGTTACCATTTTACACACTATACGGCAGACCCGAATAACATAAATACTCTCAGCCATAATAAAGTGCATCAAATTACCCCTGATCCCCAGGATGAAAATATACTATGGCTGGCTACAGACCTTGGTTTTGATCGTTTATCCATCCGTGAAGAAGCATTTAATCACTATTTTGTTAATAATAAAATCCAACAGGTGAAACAAATCGTTTTTGATTATGCTGATAACATGTGGATCAGGACTGCTGCGGGCGCTGTCTTCCAGTTTGATACAGAAAACCCTACTTTTCATAAGCAGTGGCCCGCTAAACCGACACCCCACATAAACTCATCCTTGAAGGCAAACTATTTATTTGCTACAAAATCAGGGGACATCTGGTTATCCATTTTTCGTTTAGGATTAGCAAAATATCAACACGATAGTCAAACGTTCGATACGATCCCATTTAAGTATGCCAGAAACGAAAACAAGGATAATATTGTAGAAATTATAGAGGGGTCCCGGTCAAATTTATGGGTATGCACGGATTTAGGACATTTATATTCCTTTAATATATTGGAAGGTCAATATGAGCTGGTGCCAATTAGGCGAAGAAAGCATGATGTAGTCAACAACCGTATTATATCCATGCACCGGAATGAGAACGGCAACTTGTGGCTTGGGCGTATAGCTACCGGATTGGATATCTACAATCCTCAAACCGGCCAATTGTCAAATTACAGATATGACCCCCATGATCCCCGTTCCATCAGCGCAAATGATATACAGACTATCTTTAAAGATCGAAATGGGAACATCTGGTTAGGTACCACAAATCAAGGGATTCTGAAAACAACGTTGCCGATTTATGAGTTTCAAACTTACCGCCAAAACAAAGAGGCCAAGCATCATCTTTCCAGTGAAAAAATATATGATATTTATGAAGATTCGAAAGAAAATATATGGTTGGCTACGGCAAAAGGAATTAATCAACTTAATCGTCAATCCGGCTTGATAAAACATTATTTATATAATGCAGATACCCGTGAAGGGCATTATGTTACTGCCCTTGTGAGTGATGGTCAAAAGCGGCTTTGGGCAGGTACCATCCACAACGGACTGCTCAGTTACAATCCATTTCTGGATCAATTTAGCCCGGATACATACCTGGAAAAAACATTTGATTTAGATTACAATTTAAAGGTATTCACACTTTTGTTAAGCAATCAGGGCTATCTCTGGATTGGTACCATAAACCAGGGATTATTCCGCTATAACCCGCAGGAAAAAAGCGGCAGGCGATGGGTACATATCAAAGGGGATACCACCAGTTTATCCAATAATACTGTTTTATCGATATTCGAAGATAGTCAAAAGAATATTTGGATTGGCACCACTGAAGGTGTAAGCCGCTTCTTACCCTTGGAAAACGCCTTTTTACACTATAAAATGACTTTAGGAGATTCCTCAGGCACCAACACACCTTCTGTACGCAGTATAAATGAGACTAAAGGAGGTTTTATTTGGTTTGGTACATCTTCCCGGGGTTTAGTTAGGCTTAACACGAACGATGGTACGATCCAAACATACACAAAAATGAATGGCTTGCCCAGCAACAAAATTACTGCTATAACAAAAGACCGGTTTGATAATCTGTGGATAAGTACCAAAGAGGGAATATGCTATTTTAATCAGCGCAATGAAGCGTTTTCTGCCTTTAACCAAAACAATGGCTTAATCTTAACAATTTTTAATAGCAACTCTGCATACAGAAATCCTGAATCGGGAGAAATCTTTTTTGGTGGCAAACATGGTTTAGTCTCCTTTTTTCCGCAACGTATAAAAACAATAAATTATGAAACTCCTCTCTTGATTACCTCCTTACGTCTACTCAGAGAATACGATTTAATTAAAACTTCGAAAAAATTTCATAAAACTTTTAATCAACCGGATGAGATAAAATTATCTTATGAGCATGATCTGTTCATCATTAACTATGCGGCACTTAATTTTAAGGATCCCGATGTTATCAAATATGCATATAAATTGGAAGGATTACATGATAAATGGAATCACGTGGGCAGTACAAATTTTGCCACATTTGTAAATCCCCCTCCGGGCGAATATACATTCCGGGTAAAAACCCTGCGCAATCCATATAATCAACAGACATCATCTGCATCCCTTTCCCTTATCATTGTGCCGCCTTTTTGGCAAGAACTCTGGTTCCGATTATCCTCGGTTGTTTTGTTCGTTCTGCTCGTTTTCGGGATTGTACAATGGCGTCTGAAAATTGTAAAAAAGCGCAACCGGGAGCTTCAGCAGGTCAACGAACGTCTCAATAATGAGATTAATTTCCGTAAACAGGTGGAAGAATTATTAAGAAAGGGTGAACAAAAATATCGAACCTTAGTGGAAAGTATGAATGAAAGTGTTTTCGCCCTTAATCAAGATGGTAATTTCATTTTCGCCAACCATATAACCGCTGAACGTATGCAAATTAAACAGCACAATTTAATTGGAAAAAACATTTATCGGGTTTTGGATAAACCATATGCTGAAACCATTATGAAAGAAGTGTGGGATGTATTGAAAACCTCTACCAGCAAGATGATTGAAATGAAATATCCTTTAAATGAAATAGAATGTTTTTTCCAAATCTATATCCATCCACTGAAAGGCGAAGTAGAAAATGAACCCCAAGTTTTATGTATCGGTATCGATATTACGGAACAAGTTACTCTTGAGGAACAATTAAGGCAGTCCCAAAAAATGGAGGCTGTGGGGAAACTGGCCGGAGGCCTGGCCCATGATTTTAATAATTTAATCGCCATCATTCAGGGTTATAGCGATTTAATAAGAGATGATTTCAACAATCATGGTTTGCTAAAAGAGAGTGTGGACGAAATTGATAAAGCCAGTGTCCGCGCAGAAAATTTAATCAGACAGTTATTAACCTTTAGCAGACGTCAGGTTATTCAACCGCAAGTACTGAATCTCAATTTTATTATAACAGAAATGCAAAAAATGTTGACCCGGCTCATTAAGGAGGATATTGAACTGTGGACCCGTTTCGACCAGGACCTAAAACCGGTTTTTGTTGACCGCGGCCAGATTGAACAAATTCTTGTAAATATGGTGATTAATGCCCGTGATGCCATGCCCGAGGGGGGAAAAATAACATTGTTTACTCAAAATGTAGTAATAAGCGAGACAAAGGCATCTCAAATTGAGGGTGTAACACCGGGTGAATATATACTACTTAAAGTAGAAGATGATGGGATCGGCATGCATAAAGAGACGGTAGATAAAATTTTTGAACCGTTTTTTACAACCAAAGAAGCCGGAGAAGGCACGGGCCTGGGGCTTTCGACTGTCTTTGGCATAATCAAACAGAACTACGGCTTTATAGAAGTGGAAAGTAAACCGGGCATAGGCACCCGTTTTCTTCTTTATTTTCCGTCTGTCGATGAAAAAATTCAATTGGAACGTCCTGAGGTATTGAAGGAAATAACCGATAATAAACATGAAAAAATACTGGTGGTCGAAGATGAGAGCGGCCTGCGAAACATGATTTTGAAGCGCCTTAAAATGTACGGTTATGAAGTATATACCGCCTGTGACGGACAGGAAGCCCTCAATATCATTGAAACCAATCAAAATATTGAAGTTGTACTTACCGATGTTGTCATGCCACGAATGAAAGGTTATGAATTGGTCAATCAAATTCGCGCTAAAGGGAATCATGACATCAAGGTAATCTATATGACAGGTTATCATGGAGAAAGCTCATTCTTCTCAAACATTACCGATAAGCAAACCTCCTATATCCAAAAACCATTCAAACCCGAAGAATTAAACCGACAGATTCGTAATTTATTACATAATAATTGATCCGGAATCGAAAAAAATATCAGGAAAGCTATAATAATAATCGGCCTCTAATGGAACATCTGCTCGTATCTTGTACAAAAATATTTCAAATAAAAATTTTATCATCTCACTCTAATGGTTTATCATGTATCTTTTATGCTCTAATTACGTAAACAATTTGTTAACCTAGAACTACAACATATAATTTTGATGAATTGAAAGGATTACTGATGAAAAGAATCTTGGTTGTTTTTTTTGCGCTGCTGACATTTTCCTTTGCCGAAAGCCACCTTATGCGGTTTGCTGATGTTCAGGGGAACAAAATAGTATTTACCTTCGAAAACGATCTTTGGCTGGTAGAAATTGATGAACAGTCTTTCAAGGGTGTGGCCCAACGCATTACTCGTTCCAATGGAATTGAACGATTTGCAAAATTTAGTAGTGACGGTTCAAAAATTGCCTTTACGGCAAATTACGAAGGTAATAATGATGTTTATCTTATGGATTTAAACCGCGTGGATCGCACGCCAATTAGGCTTACCTATCATCCGCACTCCGATTTGGTTTTGGATTGGATGCCGGATGGTGAACACATTTTATTCCGTGCCGCCCGAGAATATCCATTTCGCGGGCACAAACTCTACAAAGTTGCTGCCACCGGCGGATTTCCAGAAAAATTATCTGTTGACCGCGCAGGTCTGGCTTCTGTATCTCCCGATGGTAAACAACTGGCATATAACAGAATATCTCGTGAGTTCCGTACCTGGAAAAGGCATCAGGGAGGAACCGCTCAGGATATTTGGGTCGGCTCCCTGGACAAAATGAATTATAAGCCGGTGACAACATTTCCCGGCACCGACAATTTCCCCATGTGGTATAATGATTATATTTACTTCGTATCCGATCGGTCCGATGGTACCCTAAATTTGTATAAATTTCACGTTCCATCCGCTAAAATCACCCGTTTAACGCATTACAACGATTATGATATCAAATATCCATCCATTGGTGATCGTTATATTGTCTATCAATACGCCGAAACACTCTATCTGTTTGATTTAGAAAATGAACAAACCATCAAACTCAATATTTCAGTGCCCACCGATCGTTCAATGGCACGTCTGAAGCCCATTGACGGTAGTAAATATACAGGATCATTTGCCTTATCACCGGATGGTAACCGTGTTGTTATGGAGATGCGGGGAGAAGTAATCAATTTACCCGCTGAAAAAGGACCTGTCTACAATTTAACAAACACCTCCGGAATCCGCGAAAAAGGAGCAATTTGGTCACCCGATGGCAATAATGTGGTTTATCTGTCAGATAAA
>WJIP01000217.1 GCA_014730185.1 Caldithrix sp.
ATATAAGGCCTTGATTTCATCATTGCTTAAACTTTTATGATTGGCTGAGTCATGGCGAACATGTATGAATTCGGGATTGTTCCTGTTCATCTGATCGGGGCGCAGAATGTTTATACCACCGCGCATGGTCCCGATCCAAAGAGACCCATCGTTGTGAATATATAATTTGCGGGTTCGGTCGCAGCTCAGGCTCGCTGGATCAGAAGGATCATGACAGTAATGCCGGAATGTCTCCTGCTGCGGATTGAATTTGTAAAGCCCTTCACCATAAGCGGCAATCCAGAAAATGGCACCCTGATCAGTCTTATGTTCGACGATATCCCGAATCTGTGATTTAATCTGACTATAAATTTTATATTGCAGTCCGTCAAACCGCACCAGTCCATCACCTGAAGAACCATACCACAGGAATCCCTGATGATCCTGATAAAAACAAAATATTGCCGATGCCGGCATGATTTCAGACATATCTTCAAATTTAAGGGCATTGGGAAGATTATGTATATTTTCCGATATACGGCTATACAGTTGGTTTAAAGATAGTAATATTAAGCATAACGAAAATAAATAAATATGTTTCATTTGCTATGCCTTTTATTATCGATCAGGAAAAGTCAATCAGTGTGAAATCCGCTGTTTTTATATTTTAACAGTAAGCACAGCGGCTGCAAAATGCAACGATTTTTTTATTTAAATTTGGATTTATCAGCCACGTGGATTAATAATTTTAGAGGCAGTCTGTTAAACGAATAGATTGTGAATCATGCCCATCCCCGGCAGGGGGCACCGGGGATGAGGCAGGGCAAGGGAGGATTACAGAAAATTTATTTCAAAAAGATTAGTTTTTTGGTCTGTGTAAATCCACGGTCGGTGTGCAGTTTGTAGAAGTAGACGCCGCTGGCAAAACTATATAAAATCATTTCGATCCTGAATGATAGCATAGTACGCGTATTAAAAGTATACTCGTTTTCCAAATATTTCCATTCAAATTTTTATTCTGTTACTTCAAAATTTTGATTAGACCAGGCGGTGTCGCCGGTCGCTATAACGACCAGAGAAATAGGGCCGGTTGTGGCGCTGTCCGGAACTACATACATAACGCCGCCGCCTGCGGGTTCACTTCCTTCTTCCGCTTGTATGCCGTTAAAAAAGACAAGATTGCCCTCGTCTTCCATGCTGATGTTTGTCCCCCAGATAGTAACCTCGGTACCCACCGTTCCGCTCATGGGATCAAACAGATCGATGGCCGGTGCGCCCGCGGTAACGACCATGGTATCACGGTCTCCGCCGCGGTAATTAATATCCGTGGAAACAAGGAGCTCAATCTCATATCTGCCCGGTTCAACGGAATAAAACCTGGGATTAACTTCTGTAGTGGGAGAAAGATCCGGTTGCGCCAAAGGCGGTTTTTGTACAACCTGCCACAGATAATAAATATCTTCACCGGTGGGATGATAGGAAGCGCTGCCATCAAGATAGAACGCGCCGGGAAAGTTGATCATCGTGTCCGGCCCGGCGATGGCAACCGGAAGACTACCAATGGTGAAACTTTGAGTAGAAACAGTCGCTATGTTCGTTTCCGTTATACCTACCCTGATAGGCCCGGTTGTAGCTCCTTCAGGCACCATAGTGACCAACAGCGAATCGGATGCCTGGGTTATCTCCGCTTGCACGCCGTTGAACCACATCTGATTGCCGGGGTCGTATCCACCTAATCCCGAAGTATATGAGCTGAAGTTTTTGCCTTTAATATTTACTTCCGTACCCTCCGATCCGCTTACCGGAGAGAATGATTCAATAACCGGTGGGTTGCTACTAACACGAATCCTGTCGTAACTGTCTTCTATTTCATTATCTGTTTCATAAACATGCAGTTCAAATTCATAAGTACCGGGTTCATCTAAATCCACAGGCGCCATAATGTTATTGTACACAAAATCCAGTTGGGATCTGAGCGGTTTGACTGTAAATCCGTAATCATCTTCGGCGCTATACCATTGAAAAGAAACCGGATAACCGAGCGGATGGTAAGAAGCGCTGCCATCCAGCATAAGCGTTGTGCCAAGATCGATGAAAGTATCCGGCCCGGCGATGGCAACCGGCGGATGCAATGAAACATCAAACTTAAAAAATTTAAAATCACTAACATTATCATCAGCGTCCTTTACCTGAAGTTTTACCTCATAATAGCCGGTACAATCCGGAACGATAGTAACAACCGGTCGAATCGTCGATGACAGTGCGACACTGCTGTTTGCCGGTCTGCTTACCAAATTCCACCTGTATTCAGCGATAGCCGTCCCGTCAACGCCGGTGCTTCCGCTGCCATTAAGCGAGACCGTTTCGCCAACAGATGGCCCTTTGGGTGACATGAATATCCTGGCAATCGCATATTCATCAGCATGAGGCGATTCTGAATTGTCGCCCTTACAGTTCAGTAAAATGATTGCAAAAGGCACAAAATTAAAAAAGAAAACCATCATAAATAACTTGATAAACTTATTCATTTCGACCTCCATACTTGGCTATCTTGTCAATAGTATTTTAATCGTTTGGTCTGTTTATAAATCGAGATGAAAGATAGGAAGGATGCCGTTAATGCATTATAAAGTCAGTAATTGCCGGACAATTTCCGTTTCCTGATTTTTTAACGGCGGGCGTCGGATTCACATTTTTAAATCAATGTAAGAACGTCATTCAGACCGATTTTCTTAAGAGAAAAAAATCTCCTCAAGTTAAGTAATTAGCGTAACTCAACCGTCTGAAAAGTTATTGTAAATTTATATGTTGCAATTTCCAAAAGCAATAATTTACTTATTTATTAGGCATCGATACATGTCGTTTTATCTGTAAATTTAGTGATACTCTTTAATCAGTATAAGCCGTTTAAAACACAGGTTACACCAGCCGGCGGATGACCGCACAAAAGCGATCAATATCCTCTTCCGTGGTGTCAAAGGCCGTCATCCAGCGGGCTTCGTTTTGGGCCGCATCCCACATGTAAAAAAAGTATTCCTCTTTTAGCTGCTCGATAATATGCGGCGGTAAGGTCACAAATAAACCGTTGGTTTCCACCGCCCGGGTCAGCTCCAATTGCGGAATGTCGTTAATCTGTTTTTCCAAGTACCGGGCCATACCATTGGCCTGCCCGGCGTTATGCAGCCACAGATCATTGTACAGGAAGGCGGAAAACTGGGCGGAAATGAAGCGCATCTTGGAATGCAGCTGCATACCCTGCTTGCGGATGTATTTGAAA
>WJIP01000218.1 GCA_014730185.1 Caldithrix sp.
GCCTTTACCATGCTATCGTGTTTAGATTGATCCCTTCTTTTTGCCAATTTGTATTCCTCCTGTTATTAATTAGTTTAGGCTAACTATAGAATAGACAGCCCAAAAGCCGTGTTCGATTATTCCTAATTCGTTAAATCGTTTAGACTGGTATAAAACCTAATATTTATACGGCGAATTTGCAATATAATACGCTTATTTTACATTTTATGCGGCAAATCTACTAATGTAAGCAAGCAGCTAACCAATCATAACATTTTCATTTGGTTCGCAATTTGTGCAGGCTGGTCGCCTGTGATCTTTAAGATGCCCCGTCTCTTGGACGGGCTGCCCGCGCAGTCAGGGGCGCTTTTTATCCGGCCCGTTCAACGGGATTCAATATTTGTTTTAAACAAAACCGAAGGCATATTCTGTGGATAAATATACAAAATGAGCATCGAATGGCAAGGGGAAAATGGATAATTTTTTTAATGACCCATCGTATCCCTATCCGATAATTTAAAATCGACCTTATACTGCATCCTCAACGTTTTTGCCACTCCATCTGGGAAAAGATGCAAATCATAAAAAGTAACTTTTTCTTAATGACCACATTTTGTCGATTATTATGAAGCTGAAATTGTATGCCTCTCGAATAAATTCTATCTCATTAAAACCATCTTCTTTGTTTTTGAGAATCCATTCTTCGTTGATAATCTGTAAAAATATACGCCACTTGAGAAATCACTCGCATCCCATTCCACAACATGCTTACCTGCGGATTGCTTTCCGCTTACCAGCGTACTGGCCTTCTGCCCAAGGATATTGTAAATACTCAAATCAACTTCGGTTTGAACGGATAACCGGTAACTGATTATTGTTCTGGGATTAAACGGATTGGGATAATTTTGAGATAATTTGTAATTATTCACAATTGGAATATTTTGATTTTCAAAAATACCCACTGGTCTATCAAGCCAGTTCGATATATCGAACTGGTTAAATGGATAAATGTCAGGTGAACTTGGAGGATATTTTTTCCAATAATTATATTGTGCATTAATTATATTGCCCCAACCATTCCGAAATACCTGGCGGCCATTATCCGCAGTATTACCATAGATATTATTTGAATTATGAATACTTCCACCGATTATTGGATTTGATTTAGAATCAATCCAAATTCCTCCACCAAAATAGTTTACCCAAGTTAAAATACCTATAATATCATTATCAGTGATGGTATTTCTATAAATAAGTGGATTAGCAGAATCTTTAATCGAAATTCCACCTCCTCGGTTTCCTCCACTAATCATATCATTGTTTACTATATAATTATTTTTGATCGTTGGAGATGATTTACTGATAAAAATACCGCCTCCAAATATTCTATTTCCTTCTGGAGTCGACAAAACTGTTCCAGTACCTTCGGTTATTGTGAATCCACAAAGAATTGCATTGTTAGATTCCCCTGACTTAAAAGTTACAACACTACCGCGATCCGATTCTATTATTGTCTGAAAAATAATTTCTTCATTTCCTGTTTGGAGATAATATGAACCGACGATTATATCTTTACCTTTATAATCAATATTTTCAATATATGTACCCGTTGAGACTAATACCGTATCACCTGTAAAAGAATTATCAATCGCTTCCTGAATAGTGGAATAATCATTAGGCACATAGAGAATATTTGCCAATATTTCAAAAGAATAAAAACTTACTATAATAATGGAAAATATAAATTTAACAAACATGACGAAGCTCTCATGTTAATTTGAATTTAAAGTCATTTTTTAAAATTATGCTTGAAACAATCAATTAATTTAGTAACAGTAACATTGTGCATGTTGGCAGCTAACGACAAGCGTAACCGCCGTGTTGAACTTATCCGCTTTGCGGCGCGGGGACAGTTTATGCTTTCAGCACAGCATTGAATACATTATTTTGTTATCCTTCTTAACGGTGTTGTATATGGCCTATTTCTCGCAGGACATGTGCTATACACGATGTTGGCGGTCGTTTTTAATTTACATTGCGCTGGGTTGAATAATGCTTAAACGATTTCCTTCTGTATCAAGAAATGCAACGTATTCTCCAAACCCTGGAATGATCATCGGTTCACCTAAAACCTTTCCTCCATTTTGGTTTATAGCTTCTATTGACTCTTGAATGTTACCAACGCCTATCACCACGGAAGGATATTGTCCTGGCCCGTCTGGTTTTTCAGGAAAAAATCCGCCATTAATTGCCCCTGCCGGGAAGCCAGGTTTTGCATCATTCTCCGCTGTTGTTGCCAAAATGTAGTTTCCCGATTCTTGGCCTAAACCGGTAAGCTTCCAACCAAAGACACTTCTATAAAAGGTTGAAATTCTCTCAGCATCCTCATACGGAAGTTCAAAGTGTACGACTGGGTTCATGTTTACTTCTTTTTATTATTTTAAAAATACCGCCAACGTAAGTGTACACCCGATGGTATTTATACCGCCAATTGGGGTGACGAAACACCAGGATATTGATTTTTCGTTGAATATTTTAACATCGTCAATTAATAAAATCATTGAACGAATTTCGAATGGCTTCAATATACTCACGAATCAGAATCTTATCAAACCCTTAAAGCAATCTGATCAAGGGTAATATACCGCACGTATCAGTATCTTGTTTATATAACCCAACAACCGGTTTCCCTGCGCGGTCCACGGAACAATGATCCATGAATCCCTGCTGCAAAATCGCCCCGCCGCCATTCGCGCCGGTCTGGGATCCGGTATGGAGTGCCGCCAATCAGGCGATTAAGAAAGTGCGGACATGAACAAGGCCTCCCTGGTTTTGGAAGGAAGACCTAAAGGGGGGCTATTTTGAGTGCATCGGAAACTTGCGCGTAGCGGTCTCCTTCGGCAGTTTATGCATTCGGATCACATTTTCTGCCGGGCTTGGTAAAAAGCGACCAAAGGGTAGGTCTTTCCTTCATCGAGATTAATCATTTTCCAGGATAGGTCCCTGGTACCCATGGGCCAGGTGATCATCAGATTGTCTTCGGTTTCGATCATGTTGCCATCCGATTCGATTCGATAATCTTCATCTTTTACCATCATCAGTAC
>WJIP01000219.1 GCA_014730185.1 Caldithrix sp.
AAGCGACTCTGGACAAACTACTCCGACAACAAAATTTGCTGGAAGATAGCGAGGAACAAATACGTCTATTACTGAACTCAACCGCAGAGGGTATTTATGGGATTGACAATCAAGGCCGTTGCACGATGGTCAATCAATCGGCATTGAATATTTTAGGGTATACGGGCACCGATCAATTACTGGGTAAAAATATGCATGATGTGGTCCATCATACCAAATCCGACGGGACGAAATACAGTGAAGAAGAGTGCAAAATTTACAACGCCATAAAGAATGGTCAGAAAACGCATAGTGACCAGGAATGGTTGTGGAGAGCCGATGGAAAAGGATTTCCGGCAGAATATTTTTCTTATCCTATATTTAAGCAAGGAAAATTAAGCGGGGCCGTGGTGACGTTTTTTGATATCACCGAAAGAAAGCAAACCGAAAATGAACTATTAAAATTGAAGCAAGAATTGGAAAAGCAGGTTACCGAGAGAACGGAAGAACTGCAACAGAAGGTCAAAAAATTGGATAGAAGTCAAAAAGCCATGCTTTTTATGGTGGAAGATCTCAACAGAATTACTCAAGAGCTGAAAAATGAACGGCATAAACTCGAATTGTCCAATCAGGAACTGCAAGCATTTACGTATTCCGTGTCTCACGACCTGCGGGCACCATTGAGGGCTATCAATGGTTATGCTAATTTTTTAGTGGAAGATTACGCTGAACGTTTAGATGATGAGGGCAAACGGTTTATCGACACCATAAGAGAAAACGCAAACCGCATGGACGAGTTGATTACGGACTTGTTGAATTTATCCAGAGTATCAAGAAGGGCTTTGAACAGTACAAAGGTTGATATGCAGGCCCTTGTTAAAACGGTATATGAAGATGTAGCTACGAAAGAGGAGCAAAAACAATTTAAATTTACCGTTGATGATGTCAAACCGGTTTGGTGTGATCACTCCCTCATTAAGCAGGTGTGGCATAACCTGATCAGCAATGCATTAAAATACAGCTCAAAATCGAATACCAAGGAAATCGATGTTTATTGTTCTGAGGATCAGAATTCCATAACCTATTGCGTGGCAGATAAAGGAACGGGTTTTAACAATAAATATATCGATAAACTCTTCGGTGTTTTCCAAAGGCTGCACAGAGATAGTGAGTATGAGGGTACAGGCGTGGGCCTGGCTATCGTCAAACGCATTGTTCAAAGGCATGGTGGCCAGGTATGGGCGGACGGCCAGATCAATAAAGGCGCCAAATTTTGTTTTTCAATTCCTGTTCATTAAATTAAGAAAAAAATGAGGATGTGCTATGAACGACAGGAATGAAGTTGAAATTCTGATTGTGGAAGATAATCCGAATGATGCTGAAATGGCCCTGCGCGCCCTGAAAAAAAACAAAATTTCCAATAAAGTACTGGTCATTGGCGATGGTGAAGAGGCTCTGGATTATATTTTCAAACGGGGTAAATTTGCCCAAAAGAAATCTCAGCATAAACCCAAAATTATCTTACTCGATTTGAAACTACCTAAAATCGATGGATTGGATGTACTGAAGATCATCAAAAATAATCCGGAAACCGGGGGCATTCCGGTAATCGTTTTAACTTCTTCAAAAGAAGAAGCCGATATGATTGATAGTTACAGGTATGGTGTGAACAGTTATATCATAAAACCGGTCGATTTTGATAAGTTTGTGGATGCGGTTAAGGAGATCGGTTTATACTGGCTGATACTGAATCAACAACCTTCGTCTTAATGCAAAGTGATACCCGTTATTCGTATGATGTATAATTTTTTTAAAGTGCAAATGGGCATTGCCGAAAATATTATTTTTAACCATCCGTCTATTGGATAATGACTAAACAAAAAGAACGACCGGTTAGAGTCTGAGGATCAAAACGAATCTATTACAATAAATTAATTTTAGTAGGTAAGAGTACTTAAATAAATCTTTCTCGGTTAAAAAATGATCTGCAAACATTTGACCGTTTGGCTAAATGTTAAATAATATTTAAGAACAATAACGGGGAAAGTATTTATGAAACCGGTTAAATCAAAAATCCGCATATTATTTATCGAAGACCTGCCAACCGATGCAGAGATGGCCCAACGGGAGCTCAAGAAACACCGTATTGATTTTGAAGCGAGAGTTATCGATAATGAGATTAACTTAAGAGAAGCATTCGATAATTTTAAACCCAACGTTATTATATCTGATTATTCTATGCCAACATTCGACGGCATGACGGCCTTAAATATAACACGTGCTCAGCCGGTCTACTTTCCGTTTATTATACTCACCGGTTCTATGAATGAAGAAACAGCCGTGGCTTGCATGAAGGCGGGCGCGGATGATTATGTGCTCAAAGAGAAAATACGGCGCTTACCGTTTGCTGTAGAGGAGGCCATAAAAAAAACCAAAGCGAAAAAAGAAAAAGATCGTATCGAGGCACAACTGAGGGCCAGTGAAAAAAAATTCCGGGATATATTTAAAAAACATTCGGCGGTAAAATTATTAATTGATCCCGAAAACGGGGCTATTGTTGAAGCCAATGAAGCTGCGGAAGGATTTTATGGTTGGAAAGTACAGGAATTGGAGCAAATGAATGTGGCCCAGATTAATACATTATCACAAGCGGAAATTAAAAATGAAATTGAGAAAGCAAGAGCATTAAATAAAACACATTTTGAATTTAAACATCGGAAGGCTGATGGCAGTATTTGCGATGTGGAAATTTTCAGTAGTAAAATTGAGATCGAAAACAAAGAATATTTACACTCCATTGTACATGATGTTTCGGATAAGAAGCAAACTGAAGAGCAATTGAAATTGTTAAGCCGCTCGGTTGAGCAAAATCCGGTGTCCATAGTAATTACCAATCATCATGGTAATATCGAATATGTGAATCCGGCATTTACCAAAATTAGCGGATATTCTTTCGATGAAGTAAAAGGGAAAAATCCCCGGGTACTTCAATCGGGACAGCACCCGCCTGGGTTTTATCAAAACCTATGGGATACAATCCTGTCCGGTAAAAACTGGGGAGGTGAGTTTCACAATAAAAAAAAGAATGGCGAGTATTATTGGGAAGAATCCATTATCTCACCCATTTTAGATAGTCAGGGTAATATTACACATTTTGTGGCCGTAAAAGAGGATATAACACAACAAAAACATGACGAAGAGGAACGCAACAGACTTCAGCAGCAATTATACCAGGCCCAGAAAATGGAATCGGTGGGACGTCTGGCGGGAGGTGTGGCCCATGATATCAATAACAAGTTAACGCTTATTATGGGTTATTCAGAGTTAGGGTTAGGCCATTTGAAAGAGGGTCAATCTTTTTACAATGAATTTAAACAGATCCTGCAGGCCGGCCAACAATCCCGGGATATTACGCGTCAGTTACTTGCTTTTGCCCGTAAACAGACCATTGCCCCGGAAGTGCTGGATTTGAATGAAATCGTAACCGATATGTTGAAAATGTTGCAACGTTTAATCGGGGAAGATATTAAACTGGCCTGGATACCGGCAAAAACCATTTGGCCGGTAAAAATGGACCCGGCACAAATCGATCAGATTTTAGCCAACCTCAGTGTTAACGCCCGAGATGCCATTGAAGGGGTGGGGGAGATTCGGATTAGTACTAAAAACACAATTCTGGACGAATCAAGCTGTTCTGATAATCCATTATTTATACCCGGCCAGTATGTTCTACTCGAGATAAGCGATACTGGTTGCGGTATGGATAATGAAACACAGGCAAATATTTTTGAACCGTTTTTTACGACAAAGAGCACAGGTAAGGGAACCGGTTTGGGATTGTCAACGGTTTATGGTATTATTAAACAAAATAACGGTTGCATCGATGTGCAAAGCGAGCCGGGTAAGGGCACCACATTTAAACTTTATTTACCGCGCTACAAAGGCAAGTCAGAACCAAAAAGCGTAAAGAGAACGGATGAAGTTCCCTATGGTAAGGGCGAGACCATTTTGATCGTTGAAGATGAATATGCTATTCTAAGTTTGACCAAGGTCATGCTTAAAGAGTTGGGATATAATGTTCTTGCTGCAACCACACCCAATGAGGCCTTGGTTATAAGCCGCACTCATTCCACCGGGATTGATTTAATTCTAACCGATGTCATTATGCCCGAGATGAATGGACGGATTCTGGCGGATGAACTGCTCAAGGTGTATCCAAATATTAAGGTTTTATTTATGTCGGGATACACAGCGGATGTTATTGCCAAGCAGGGCAAAATACGAAAAGGAATGAATTACATTCAAAAGCCATTTCATATTAAGCAACTTGGCACTCAGGTGCGTAAAGCACTGGAAGGCAAATCCTGATCGATGTTCAATAGTGTCCGGATGAACGGGTTCAGAATCATATGGATTATTGACACTATTTCCAAAACCTCCTTTAGACACAACAGCTCCCTTTTTTTTAATTTTAATCAGCGTTAATACTATTTTTATTATTCTGATTAATAAATTAGGTGAAATTAATGCGAACTTGTTCCCGGATTCCAAATTGACCCATCTGGTAAGGCTTAAGATAAGGATTCCTGATTTATCTAATGATGTCATCACCTTTAATCTGAAAACAAGAGAAAAATGTTGAACCGATTTAAAATGGTTGGTATTTTAATTCTTGGCCTAAAACAGGAGGTAAAAAATGAGGCAATTTACAAAGTTCAGTGTATTGTTTGGTATTTGTCTAATTTCAACCTTACCGCTGCGAATTTTTGCACAGAATGGTATTTGGCAGAAAATTGAAAATGCCGGAGACTATCCCGATGCGCATATCGTCACCATATTCGACAGTACCAATGTAGACGTAAGGGACAGCGGACTAAGCTATGTCCATTTTCACCGATTGATTAAAATTCTTTCCGAGCAGGGGGCAGTGGACAAAAGGGTACTTACCATGAATTATGATCCGCTATCCGCCTATGTAGAAATTCAAAAGGCTACCATTTATCGCAAGGATGGCAGTATTGAAGAAGTTGATTTAGGTGCTGTACGCGATTATCCGGCACCCGCCCGAGCTATTTACTGGGGTGCCAGGCAGAAAATGCTGGAACTTGGTCGTTTACAACCCGGAGACGCCATCGAAGTCCGTTTATTTCGAAAAGGATTTACCTATGCATTGCTACAGCAGCAAGCGGATGACGAACGGTATGTGCCGCCGATGCGAGGACATTTTTACGATATCGTGCCCTTCTGGACCGACCAACCAATAAAAGAAAAAGTGTACCGTGTTTGGTTGCCGGAGGATAAAGAATTACAGTACCAGTTTCAGAATGGAGAGGTGATGTCTTCCATAGAATTCATGGGTGACAAGACACTTTATACTTTTACCAAAAAAGACTTGCGGCCGTTTACCAAAGAACCCAATATGGTAGCGGCCACAGATGTGGCGCCGGAACTTTTATTATCCACTTCCCCGGATTGGTTCGCCAAGTCCCGCTGGTTTTATGGAGTCAATGAAGATTACGGAAGTTTTGAAGTCACAGAACCGATCCGCAGGAAGGTAGAAGAAATTTTACAAGGAGCGGACAGCGATGATGAAAAAATATATCGCCTGACCCATTGGGTAGCCGATGAAATTCGTTACTCCGGATTGTCCATGGGTGAAGGGGAAGGTTATACCTTGCATAAAGGGTCCATGACGTTCCGGGATCGCTGCGGGGTGTGCAAGGATAAAGCCGGCATGCTGGTTACCATGTTGAGGGCTGCGGGCTTTGAATCCTATGCTGCCATGACCATGGCCGGCTCCAAAATCAATGATATTCCGGCCGATCAGTTTAATCACAGCGTGACCGTTGTTAAACGTGACGACGGCACCTATCAGTTGCTGGATCCAACATGGGTACCCTTTGTGCGGGAATTATGGTCCAGTGCTGAACAACAGCAACAATATTTGATGGGACTGCCTGAAGGGGCAGATCTTAAAACAACACCTATTTCCCCGCCCGAAAAACACTATTATCGTATCAATGGCACATCCAAAATTCATGAGAACGGCACATTAACAGGCCAATTCGAATTAGAGGTGGAAGGGCAAAGCGATGCCCGTTTCCGCAGAATGTTTGTCCGTCAGTTTAAGGCCAACTGGGATGCCTTTTTTCAGAAACAGCTTCTCAGCCAGTTTCCACAAATGCAGATCAATGCTTTGCAATATGATGATCCCTATGATTACAGCGAGCCATTAAAAATCACTGTAAAATACCGTATTCCCGATTATGCTGTAATCACGGATTCGCATATTATTTTTACGCCTCTCGTGGCATCCAATGTGTTCTACCACAGATACTTAAATGATCATTTGTTTATAAATACAGACCTGAAAGAGCGTGAATATAATTTTCGTACGCGTTGTTCCAAGTTAATTGAACTCAACGAAACCATTGAATTGCCTGATTATGAAGAGGCTGGATACATACCACAATTATCTTCAGTCTCTGGCAGCGGGGCCGCTTTCGAGGGCGGCTATCAATTGGATGGTCAAAAAATAAAACTGAACCAAAGGATTACCCTCAAAAAACGAATTTACGAACCAAATGACTGGCCCTCTTTCAGAAAAGCGGTTGTTTCTCAAAAACAACTTGCCAAAGAGAAAGTGGTCCTTAAACGGTAGAAGACGTCTTCGGTTTTGGTAATAAACAATTAATCAAAATCCATTGCTGAGGAAAATGGAATACGTTTATGATATACAAAAATACCCGTCTCTTTAAGGAGAACATGACTATGAAATGGTTTTATTGTCTGATGATCTTGGTTGGCACATTTGCGTCTAACTATGCCACAACTACAGAAAAAAAAATGACGGAAAACGCCGATGCGGTTTATTTGAATATATTAAAGGAATATCGTCTTAATGAAGATGGTTCCTGGACTTACCATCAGAAACATCAATTGAAAATTCTAACCTATTATGCTTTTCAACGGCGTTATGGCGAGACATTCGTTATTTTCGACACGCTGAAACAAGCATTGAAGATCAATAAAAATATGACGACCATGGCCGATGGTAAAAAGGTAAAATCACCGGATAATGCTTTCAATAAGGTGCTGCCTCGTTTCGCCCAAAGAAGTCCGGCCTATAATCATTTACGGGAGATGGTCATCACCCATACAGCGCTGGAACAACAAGCTGTCATTAATTTGGATTATGAGTTACTCAACAGTGCGGATTTTCTGCCGGCCATGATGGATGATATCGTGCTCACAGAAGATGCGCCCATCCGTCAACTTACGGTGCGTCTCATTGTTCCGGACGGGCATACTTTAAATTATCAACTTTTAAACAGTAATGCTCAGGCGAAAGATACCATTGTAGATGGTAACCGTGTTGTTGAATGGCAGTTGAGTAATCTGTCCGCCCATCATCAGGAAAGCGCCCAACCACCGGCGAAGGATTTCCAGCCTCGCATGATATTCAGCACGGCAGCTCATTGGAATGCGCTTTTGAAACCGTTCCACGAGCAATGGGTTCAGGCAATGCATTTTGAACAGCCCCCCCAAATGGATTGGAATGGATCTCAAACTGAGCTGGATAGTATTCTTGCTGTGCAAAAAGTTGTTGTGCAACAACTGGAGGATATTAATGTACCTCTGGCAAAAGCAGGCTTTTCTTTTCGTTCGGCGGCAAATGTCTGGAAAAGCGCAGCAGGCACTCCCCTTGAAAAGGCGATTGTAATGTCTGCAATTTTACATAATGCAGGCATTAAAGCGCATCCTGTACTTGTAAGTTCAACCAAGATGCTGGCAGCTGAAGTACCCGATCTATCTACATATGAGTCTGCACAGGTTCAGGTGAAACCAAGGAGTCACCAGACAATATTGTTGTCGGTGAACGCGTTGAATAATCAAACGATGGCCTATCGTTGGGCAGGGTATCCGGCATTGCATTTAGGCAATGATCAAATTGAACGTATCCAAATAGAGGCAAACGGGAATATCGATCATGGCAGTGAAATGAACATTCATTTGATGGTTGATAAAAACTGGGATATCACGGGCCATTTTTTACTGCATTTGCAGGGTTTGAGTTACCCCTATTTAGCATTGTATACTGACCGTATATCACCCAATCAAATACTCAAAGATTTTAATATTGAAAATGTTGATATTGACCATTTCTCAGAAGAAAAGATGGTAATGAAGGGCACCATAAGTGGAACACTGATGCATGAACCGATGGGCAAATATACCCAATCGTTCATTCCCGAAAGTGAATATGGTTTGAAGAAATTAGGTATTCCCACATTAACCGTAAATCGGAACAATGCACTGAAATTGCCGGTATCTAATTTTGCAGACCGATTATCGATGAAAATGGAATTACCTCAATCGGTTAAGGCGATCATGAAACCAGTCCACAAACGAACAAAAAATGCAGTAGGATCCGTTGAAATTGAGATTCGGCCGCGGGGTAAGAGTTTGATTGTGAATCGTTCGTTCAGTCTTCAAAATAATGACGTTTCTGTTAAAGATTATCCTTCATTACTGGAACTATGGCGTCTGTGGCATAGCGAAACATTTAAAACCTTGCTGTTTGAGAAAAGAGACCGTTAAGCACGGTATACTTCAAATCCTGTTTAGAAGACCAGAATGCCAGCCAAGCTGTTGGAATTTGAGCAAATGTAAGGGTTGCAATTTCCGTATATTTCTTATTATCTTATTAATTGTACATGATGAGAGTGGAAAAACGGATGAATCAAAATCGAAAAAGGTCTACTCTTTGAAGAGGAGTTGATTAAAACGTCATTTAGAAAATACTAAGGACACTGCACTCATATCAAAATGTTAAGCACTTATTTTAAAATGAAAACTTTGTTAGCATTGAAATGGTTTTTATTTTAAAACGGATAGTTTAATATGACGAAATTTTTTTAGGGCCGTTTGGCTCTTTATTAAGTAATGATATGTAAACCAATAAACAACATTAGTTATCCACAAATAATATATGTGTAGAGTTGTAACCAATTAGGATTAATGGCATCATTTAGGTATTGAGTAGGGTAGTGTAATCTGAAATTACCTAAATGATTGATTTAAAACAGAATACAAAGAAATAAAATAAAAAAGGAGAAGCAAAAATGGCTCAGCAAACCCGATCCTATAAGTTTAAGGCTGAAGTTACCCAGTTACTGGATATTCTTGTTCATTCTCTGTACACCAACCGGGAGATTTTTTTACGGGAATTAATTTCAAATGCATCGGATGCACTGGATAAACTCAGATTTGAGCAGACGCGCGGTACGGAAGTCACCAATCCAGATTTACCGCTCGAAATTAATATCGAATTGGATGAAAAAAATAAAATTTTGACCCTCTCCGATACCGGAGTGGGAATGACCAGGGACGAAATAATCACAAATATCGGAACAATTGCCAAATCCGGGTCAGGGGAATTTCTTAAAAAATTAGCTGATGATGCCAAAAAGAAAGATGTATCCAATATTATCGGCCAGTTCGGTGTAGGTTTCTATTCTGTTTATATGGTTGCCAAGGAGGTCGTCATTACCACCCGTTCCTATCTCAAGGACCAGCCGGCTATTCGCTGGCGCTCGGATGGATCGGGAACTTTCAAAATAACCGATCTTGAGGAGGAATTACCCCGAGGGACCAGGATTGAAGTCCATTTGAAAGATGATGCTGAAGAGTTTGTGCAGAAACATCGTATAGAATCAACGATTAAAAAACATTCCAATTTTATTAATTTTCCCATCAAGGTAAACGGTGAAAAGGTCAATACCGTTCAAGCCTTATGGCGGGAACCGAAAGCTAAAATCAGTCAGGAACAATACGAAGAATTTTATAAGTTTTTTACGCTGGATAGCGAGCCTCCTCTGGATACCATTCATGTTTCCATTGATGCACCCGTTCAGTTCAATAGTATTATGTTTATACCCAAACACACTTTTGATATTTTTGGTGTATCAAAAGATGAAATTGGATTGGATCTTTACGTACAAAGTGTGTTAATCCAGCATAAAAATTCCGATATTTTGCCTGAATACCTGGGATTTCTGAAAGGTATGGTTGATTCCCCTGATATCCCGTTGAATATTTCAAGAGAGACCTTACAAGAAAACCAAGTTGTTATTAAAATTAAAAATGTACTGGTAAAACAAATCCTCTCTCATCTGCAAAAGATGGCAGAGAAGGAGCCGGATAAATACAAAGAATTCTGGGATGCTCACAGTAAAGTTTTTAAAATGGGATATACGGATTATGCCAATCACGAGCGCATTGCCGAATTGTTAAGGTTCAATTCATCCGTTCATAAAGATGGTTCGGAGCTTACGTCTTTTGCGGAGTATGTGGACAGAGCTAAAGAAGACCAAAAAGAAATTTATTTTATAACCGGAAATAGCCGTGAAGCTTTAAACACTGATCCGCATTTGGAGATTTTTAAACGAAAAAATATTGAGGTATTGTACCTGTACGAACCGGTCGATGAATTTGTGATGTCCGGCTTAAGCAAGTATAAAGATGATTATACACTTACAGCCGTGGAGCAAGCTGACCTTTCAAAAATAGATAAATACGAAAATGTGGAAACCAGTGAGGAGCCGGTTGAAGAACTCACTAAAAGTGATGAGACGGTTTTTAAAAAATTACTGGAAAAAGTGCAAGATATTCTGGGCGATCGGGTCAAGGAAGTCCGGGAATCAAAACGACTTAAGGATAGTCCGTCCTGTTTGGTAAGTCCGGATGGTACTATGACTTCACATATGCAAAAGATCATGCGCATTATGCAAAAAGATGAAAGTGTACCTCAAAAAATATTTGAAATTAACAAAAATCATCCATTGATCCGTAATTTGCTGGCGATATATAAAACGGATCCTAAGGAGCCATTTATAGTAGAAAGCATTGAACAACTGTACGAATCTGCATTGTTATTGGAAGGTTATCTGAACGATCCACATAAACTGGTGAATCGTATGCAGACGATTTTGCAAAAAAGCAGTGAATGGCATCCGAATAAAAAGTAGCTCAAAAAGCTAATAGAGCTATAAAGATTATATAATAGAAAATAGGATAGTGATCGATTGATAAACGCCTATCCCATTTAATATTACAGTAAGTTTAAAATTATTTTACCAGCATCATTTTAATGGTGTCACTGAAATAAAGGGTTTCCAAAACAGCATAATATACGCCGCTAGGCATCAGCATACCAGCCTCATTTTTACCATTCCAGTGCATGGTGTGATGCCCGGCATTTAAAGTCCCCTCATGGATGGTTCTGACATTTTTGCCCAATATATCGTATATTTTTAGCTCTATGTGACTTACATTTTTATTCAGGTCGAAAGATATGGTTGTTATTGGATTGAATGGATTTGGATAATTAGGGTGTAATTTATAAGATTTTACTTTGAACTGGTTTTCGATTGTAATGGTGCTTACGAAGGTACTGTTTTGAGAACCCGGTGTCCCAAAATCGCCGTCTCCAAAGGACGTTGTGGCCTCCGACCAGTTGGAACCATCATTGTTATCATTTTGGGGGTTATTTAGTTCCATCGAAGCGCCGTTGGGATTGGGGAAGGATGCGCCGCCATCATATTCGACACGGTCGATTTCGGTCGTCCCATCTGATTGGTAAAGTATCACTTCATCTTCGGAGTTACTTAGTAAAAAACTGCTGTAAACATAATCCACCGTTACGCCGCCGTTCGTACCCGTATCTCCGTTGCGGCCCAATACTAAGTAATCATTGGAAGCGATCGTCAGCGGGCCGCCATTATCGATGATGTGTTCATCCGATCCCAGATCGGCAATTTTCCAGCCGTTGATATCGATGTCTGAATCCGATGTATTAAACAATTCAAACCATTCTCCATCCGTATCACCGACGGCTGAGGGATTTTGCATAATTTCATTAATGACGATATCCGGCACAGGCGGGGGATCGTTATCTGTTATGGTTAATTCGAATTGGTCTGGAACACCGGCCTGGGCGTTATTGCCGCCCTGAACATTGGTTAGATTGAAGGTAATAATTTCCGATCCTTCATATTCCCCATCGTCTGTAATGCCAATCGTTACGGTTTGATTCTCTGAGCTGCCCGCAGGAAAAGTGACTTGCTGGGTTGTATAATTATCCACATCAGCAGGATCACCATTGCTTAATTCAACATCGGCGGTAGTAGCATTTTGGGGATCGGGGTTAATAATCGTTACAAGCAAATTGTAACTGCCGTCACCTTCATTAACGGTATCTTCGGATTGGGCGAACTGAACCGTAGTATTTCCGCCTTCTTTAACACCCTGTACCAAGATATTATCCAGGCCTGCATAATCGCCACCACCATTTTGCTTAACATAAATAATCAAACGTATACTATCGATTCCGGTTGATACATTGATGGTCTCTGTTCCGCTGGTGCTGTAATTGGAATCACCATCAATTAACAACACTTCACCCTGCCCAACCCCATCAAAGAAAACCTCATATTTGATATCATCACCCGTATCAAATTCGAATACATCATAATCAAAGGAAATTGTGACATTTGTGTATCCCGTTACATGGACCGAATCGAAGGATAAATGACCAAAATCCGATGTACCCATTGGACTGTTCAAATCCTGAACGCCCCAGAAAAAAGAACCATCACTTGGCATAGTCGTTAGGTCAGCATTTTGCCAGCTGTTATCGACAATGTTCCAAACGTCCTCTCCATCCGTAAATGCTTCCGGTGTAGGTGTGTAGTTCCAATTATCCGTACCATCTTCAAAACTCTGATGCTTAATAATATCTCCTAAACCGAATTGAATCAAGAAAATGGCAATACATAGTGCTCTTATCATCTTATTCTCCTTTAATTTAGTCCTAAAAGTTTTAGTGTATACATATTCATCAATTATCATAGGTCATGTATAAATAGTATTTCGCAATTCGACACTGAGATGTGTTACTTTGGGTCTGTGGTAATAATCAATGTAATATGCCTGAGGTATAGGTTCCTGAAAGACTTGTACAAAAACTCTATAGCAATTATCCGTATCTGGCAAGAAAGACAATGTTAAGAACTTCAGGCACTTAATATGCATAAAGATACAAAGGAAAGTCATCTATCACAAGCTTTACTGTCATTTTAATGCATTTTTAATATTTTGATTTCTGTTGGATTCATTTGGCTATTTGAAGCGTTACTATTAAATTTGGATCCAAATACTTAACGAGGAGCATTCCTGATATGCAAAATAGAACTCATAGATTGTTTTTAAGCTGCCTCTTGGTCGGTTTAATGGTTTTTAGTATTTCTGCTCAGACACTTTTTCTGGAAATGTCTAAAATGCAAATTGATTCCATGCTAAAAACTAATGCGCAGAAAGCTTTGTCGGTAAACGATCGAATGCAGTTATATTC
>WJIP01000220.1 GCA_014730185.1 Caldithrix sp.
ATCATGATCCTTAAACAGGCCTATCCCCGGGCGGATTACAGCGATCTGCAGAAGCAACTGGCCGGCCTGGTCAAAAACGGTTCCGGCAAACGTCTGCGCACCAAAGCCTATGTGGCCCTGAGTTACCTGCAGCATCCGCAGCGCTTCCACTGGCTGAGGGACAGCGCCGGGCAAAATGACCGGGCCCTGTTTTATGAGTTAAGCGACAGCCTGGATGCCCAGGTCCGGCGGACCGCCGCCCCCCTGCTGACGCAAACCGAAGATCGGTAAATCAATCCATACCCGGCGGCAGAACATGGCGAGTTTGCCCCGTTAACGTATTAATAAGGTTACGTAATTTGCGGTTGCCGATCGGGCTATGAAGGTTTGCAGGCAATCATAAGGTTTTTATTTACAATAATGGTGTAAAGTTACCATGCCGCTGGGGATAGCCCCCTTTTAATTTCCCCCCTGACAGGGGGGATTAAGGGGGGTCCTGTTGGATTCGGCATAAGAATATATATCCAAAAAACCGGGATCTTCGCAGAAGATCAACCCACCGGACGCATTATATTAAATACATATATTTCGGGATATATGGATCCTCTCCGAGGATCACAATTTGTTGGGGAGAATCTATTGTCTACAATAATGGAACATCTGCGATGTTCGCAAGGGGTATCCTAGACAAAATCTACCACAACGAACCGAACATTACCGTTCGTCCATTCCCCGGCCGTATCAGACGTTTTGGGAAAAAACCGACACGTATTTAACTCTTTTCCCCCCTGACAGGGGGGATCAAGGGGGGGCGGATCTGAGTATAAACCTAAATCGAAAAACCATCTCACCGGCTCCTATTTAAAGGGTCCCCCCTGATACCTTTTGAGCCGGGTACTTTTTGGGCTTTTAATAAGGTTACATAATTTGCGGTTGCCGATCGGGCTATGAAGTTTGTCACGCAATCATAAGGTTTATTACAAATGGCTTGAAAAGGACGTCGGGTGCCCTCACCGTATTAAACATTACACTATTGATCATCCGATCGGGAAACAATCGGGGATAGAGTGCTTTAGCAGCCGGTTACTTACGGGCGGCTACGATCATGTGCGAGGGGCGGAATAACATGCGGTTGAACAGGCGGTGCATTTGCTGCCACATCCCGAACGAAAAACCTTTAGCCAGCAGATTGAAATGCAGGCGGTCGGCGAATTTGTGGTTCACATACCGGTATTGGGCGAAGTGAAACCCGGCCATGCTCAGGGTGGCGTCCATGGTTTCCCGGTCGAAGGAATGGAAATGGGCGTTGGTGGGCGTGGGTTTGTTGCAGTGCACGCACAACTGATAGGTGATGGTTTCGTTGTAGGGCACGGACAGCAGTAACCGGCCGGTCTCTTTAAGCACGGTGTGTACCTGTTTCAGGGCCGTGACCGCCTCTTCCAGATGCTCCAGGATTTCCGACAGAACCACCACATCCATGCTGGCGGACTGCAAAGGCAGTTTAAAAATATCGCCGCTTATCAGGTGCATAGGCCGGTTTGCGCTTGTTTTTAGTTTCTGCAGATTGTTCAGGGGGATATCCACCGCCACATAGCGGAAGTCCCGGCCGGTCCACAACCGGGGCAGGGGACTGCCGCCGCAGCCGATTTCCAATACCCGTTCGCCGTCCTGCAGTTCGGTTTCGTTCAGCAGGGCTTCATAGCGCCGCCGCCGGTTCTGTTCTTCAAAACGATTGACGGCAAAGTAATCCTTAAAGGCGGCATCGGCCTGATAATGGCGCACATGATTATGATAGCCGTTAGTGGTTGACATGGGCAAAATCTTTCCGGCAAATAAAGTATTGCTCAAAGTTAAATGCGGAAGGCAGCCGGGGAAAGGGGCTGCCGTATTTTTTTTCGATGATAAAATATTGCTGTAACCGGCGGCGGAAGCGGCGGTGATCAAAACCCATGTGACGGGCGATATACGGCAAGCCGTCGCCGATGGTAGTCACCGGCCGGTCCGACGGCGGAAAGCCCAGGGCGGCCCGCAGCACGGAACCCGGTTTGGCATCCACATCCCCGTAACGCCGGGTCATGCGGAACAACCCTTTGAACAGGGCGGCGGTATAAATTTCGTTCGGCACGCCGATGATTACCCGGCCGTCGGCTTTGACCGAATGCACCATGTTTTGCAAAGCCTGTTCGGTTTGGGCCGGCGGTAAATGTTCGAACACTTCCATGCAGAAAATCAGGTCGAAATAATCGGCGGCCAGGTCATGCATTTGCTGCACCACCTGCACGCCATCCATATCCTTTACGTTGGTTTGGGCCTGCTCATATAAATCGGCGGCCGGTTCGTAGGCGGTAAACTGTATGTGCGGATAGCGCAGGGCCAGGCGGCGGACCAGTTCAGCGTTGCCCGCCCCGAAATCCAGCACAGTGCTAATGGTGCGCGGATGGCGCATTTTAAAAACCCGCGTGCTGTGGGCCAGCCGCCGGTTTTGCAGGGCCCGCTTGACTCTGTTACGGTCGCCGGTGGTTAAAGCGGCATAGTTGACGGATGTGGATTTTTGCTCAGACAATGCTTGTAATTTTTAAAACAATTAGTTAAACTGGCAACATTCAAAAAGTAACCATCCGGGGACCTATTTAAAAATTTTTTTGTAACCCGCGATGGATGGTTACGTATGATCGGGGCATGGCAAAACAGCCGAACGCGTTATTCCGCATCGGATTCCAAATCTCAATGACCGAATGGACGAACGTAATGCGACAAAGGCCTGACCATATCACAATACAAAACCCTGATTCATTGCATTTGAATTACCCAAAGGATCATATTAACATTAATCTAATATTAAATGACTAAGTTTAACGCTATGGATGCCAGGCAGCATCCTGCAAACCAAACCCACAGGAGCTTGCCATGCCCACGTTTTATCGGCGCCGTCCGCCGGCAGCAGCCGTCTTTTGGCTCTTAATGCTGGCGGCTATGATGCCCGTTTCCGGCCGGAGCCAGACACCTGCCGTGTATCTGACCATGGAGGAAGCGATTCACCGGGCTCTGGCGGAAAATACGCAGATCCAGTCCAGCCGCTACGCCTACCAGGAAGCGTTGTGGAGCCGGCGGCAGGCCTGGACGCAGTTGTTTCCGGAAGTCAGTTTCAGTACCCGCTATACATGGATCGACGACAGTACTCTGGCTCTGCGTGATTTTACCCGTTATTTGCCCTTTGATGTACCGCAAACGGTTTTTCAGGAAACCTACGCCACTTCCTTCGATGTGACGATGCCCATTTTCAACGGCGTTCTGCTTAATGGCCTGCGCATTGCCGCAAAAAATAAGGAAATGGCCGGCCATCTGAACACCTCCGCCCGGCAACAGACCGTGTACGATGTGATCACCGCTTATCTCAATCTGATGCATGCCCGGTCCATCAATAATGTGCAGGTGCAGTACCTGCAGCTCTCGCAGATGAATCTAAATAAAGCCCGCCGTATGCACGAAGCCGGGCGATACAGCCAGATGGAAGTGTTACGCTGGCAAGTGGATTATCAGCAGCAGAAAAGCGCCCTGACCAACAGTGAAACGGGAATGCGACAGGCCGCCGCCGAACTGGCCCGCGTACTCAATATGGATATGCACCGACAGATTGTCACCGAGGATTCCATCCCCGCCGCTTTGACCACCGAAAGCGATCAGATCCATCAGGCTCCGGATAATAAAATCCGCAAAATGATCGATTTGTCGCATGATCAGTTAGTGCAGGCCAATGCCGCTCTGGCTGCGGCCGATGCCCGGCAGGAAATGAGCAAGATGCAGCACCGCAATTCCTATGCTTCCTTTATGCCCAATGTATCCCTGTCCTATAATTATGCCTGGCGGGAAAATAACACCATCGAACTGGATGATTATTCACCTAAAACCTTTATGATTCATTTCAATGTGCCGGTGTTTAAAAGTTTTCGCAACGTCACGGAGGCCAAAGCCACCTATTATGCCTATAAAAAACAGAAAGCCGATTTTGCCGGTCAACTACAAAACACCCGTCTCACTCTGACGCAAACCGTTAATCAGATTATAAATCTTAAAGATCAGCTGCAGCTGGCCGCCACCAATGTGCAATACAATGAACATAATTACCGCATCGTTGCCCGGCAGAAGGAGAAGGGCCTGGCCTCCAATATCGAGTTTATCGATGCCAAACTGAATTTGCAGGATGCCAAATTAACCCAGCTGAAAAACCGTTACGATTTTATTTCAGGTATCGTGCGTCTGTATTATCTCACCGGCCGCCTGGACAAATTGATCGACTACTAGAAGTCATGACCGTAAGGTTGAGCCGGGGGATAATCGCATAAAATGTATCCTTTTAGTAACCGAGTTCGGAGTAACGTTATGAAAACAATACACAACGTCCTGTTAATGCTGAGTATGATAACAATACTGCTTTGGTCCTGTGGCCGGAACGAGTCCGGGGATGAAACCGGTACTATTGATCAGGCCGCTGCCGATTTCGTGCCCATTGAAGCCTATGTGGTTTCCACCCAGTCTCTGAGCAAAACCATCGAGTTGACCGGAAAATTGCAGCCGATGCATCAGGTGGATATCGTTGCCGAAACGGGCGGGCAGGTTATCGCTGTCAACGGCCGACTGGGGGAAAGCGTAATCCCGCGGGATACGCTGGCCCGCATCGATGATGAAATTCCCGGAAGTCAGCTGGAGCAGGCCCGGGCCCAGGCCCTTTCGGCCAAAACCAATCTGCAAATCGCCAAACTCAATCTGGACAGCGACCGCCAGTTGTACGAAAGTAACGATATTTCCCGGCTGGCCTTTGAAAACAGCCAGCTGGCCGTGGATAATGCCCGGGCCAATTATAAATCGGCTTTAGCCGGTCTGCGCCGGGCCAGGGATACCTTTTTCAATACGCGTATTACCAGCCCCATTCCGGGTCTGATATCCCGTAAGTATATTGAAAAGGGCGCCATGGTCAGCGCCGGTCAGCCGGTGTACCGGGTGGTCGATATGCAAACCATGAAGATTACGGTAGGCGTACCACAGGATGCCGTCAGCCGCGTCCGCGTGGGCAATGAGGCCCGGGTGCTTATTTCAGCCCTGTCCGATACAACGTTTACCGGTACAGTCCGCTATATGTCGCCCCAGGCCGATGCCCAGACCGGCACCTTTGCCGCGGAAATTCATCTGCCTAACACAGCCCGGCGTACCATCCGGGCCGGGATGACCGCCCGCGTGCGTCTATTGATCGAGCAACAGGGTCCCCGGCTGGTTATTCCGGAATATGCCATACTTCCGGAGGGAGAGCAGCATAAGGTGTATGCCATTCGTGACGGGCGGGCTTTTTCCCGGTTTATAAACCTGGGCGAACAGGCGGACCGCCGGGCGGTAGTCACTGCCGGTTTATCCCTGGGCGATACCATCGCCGCCGTGGGCATCAAAAATCTCAAGGATAGCAGCCGCGTGTACATCGAACAGGTGGTCAATACCCCGGAATAGAAATGATCGCAGAACAAAGCCTTAAAACCGGGTGTCATAACGGACTTATTTCGGAAACCAGATTCCACCGCATAGATGCTGGTTCAGCCGCGAGGAGACCGCATCAGGGACAAGTATTAAGACAGTGATGTACCATTTCAAGCCATAAAGGATATCGCATGCATATCGCCAATTTTTCAGTTAAAAATCCGGTTCTGGTCAATCTGGCTATGGTGGGTTTGTTCATCTTCGGCACCATCTCGCTGCTGCGTATGCCCACGGAATTAAATCCCAAAGTGGATTTTAACTGGGTTTTTGTCAATGTTCCCTATCCCGGAGCCAGTCCCAATGAAACAGAGAGTCTCATTATCGATCCCATCGAAACGGAAATCCAGGATGTGGACGGCATCGATGAAATTCAGTCCACCGCAGGTGAAGGATTGGCTTTTATCCTGATCAAGTTTAAGGATATTTCCGAAGATGTTTTTCAGGAAAAATTTACGGAAATCAAGAGCGAAATCGATAAAGTGGATTTGCCGGAGGAAGCGGAAGATCCCATTATCGATGATTTCGACAGCAGCGATTTTCTGCCGGTTATTACGATCAATATGGCTTATGACATCAACGATGACCGGGCCCAGCGCATTGCCGACGATCTGGAAGATGATCTGACGGATTTGCCCGGGGTGGCAAAAGTACAGGTGTCCGGGCTGGCCGAGCGGGAAATCTGGGTGCAAATGGATGCCGGAAAAATGAACGAACAGGGCATTACCTTTAATGAAGTGGTGGGCGCCATCCAAAGACGCAATCTGAATGTACCTGGCGGTAACTTAACCATTGGTAAATCGGAATACGCCATCCGTTCTCTGGGCCGCTATCAATCGGTGGAAGATATCGCCCGCACCATCGTGCGTATGGGCCAAAACGGAGATTATGTTACCGTGGGCGATGTGGCTGCCGTAAAGGACCGGCGGGAGGAAATGCCCATCTATTCCCGGGTGAACGGGCAGAAAACCATCACCTTTTCCGTGTCCAAAAAAGGCGAAGCCAACTCCATTGATGTGATCGATGATATTAAGGCGTTGATCAATACCTACCAGCAAAAAGCACCACCGACGGTGACCTTCAGCTGGACCAACGATAACTCCGTTTACATTATGCGGGTTATTCGCATATTACGCAATAACGCCGTCACCGGTATGCTGCTGATCATTCTGGTGCTGTATTTTTTTCTGGGCAAAAGCAATGCCCTGCTGGCCTCCCTGGGTATTCCCATATCCTTTTTTATCGCCTTCATTTTTATGAACATATTCGGGTATTCTCTGAACGGCAGTACCCTCTTTGCCCTGGTCATGGTTTTGGGTATTATTGTAGACGATGCCATTATAGTGGTGGAGAACTGCCATCGCTACCGGCTTAAAGGGTACAGCTCCCGGGAAGCGGCCGTTCTGGGCACCAAAGAAGTGGGCTGGCCCATTCTGTCATCCATTGCCACCAATATCGCCGCATTTTTACCGCTCATTTTGTTACCCGGTATCATGGGCAAATTTATGCGCATCATTCCCATCGTTTTTGCCCTGGCATTGTTATCCTCCTTGTTCGAGGCGTTTTTTCTCTTGCCCAGTCATTACGGGGATTGGACCGTGCGGTCCGATGTTTATAAACGGGGTGAAAAGAAATTTTTCAAACGCTTACGCCGCCGGTACGGTCATTTTTTAATTAAAGTTTTACGCTGGCGGTATGCCATGATCGGCGGCCTGGTGGCGGTGTTTGTTTTATCTCTTTTCTCCATTCGTTATCTGGGGGTGGAACTGTTTCCGGAGGAAGATTTCGATCAGTTCAAAATTCTGATAAAAATGCCGGAAGGCACCAGTCTGGATGAAACGGACCGTATTGTCCGCAAATTTGAACAGGCGGCGGCAACGCTGCCCCAATCGGCTATTCAGGATGTGGTGGTCAATGCGGGTTTGTTGCAGGGTAACGAGGAATGGCTGATCAAAAAAAATGTGGCTCAGGTGTTATTTCAGTTGCATCCCAAAGAGGACAGGGATATAAGCATTGATCGGTTGATAACCATGATGCGGGAGAAAAGTAAGACCATCAGCGGTCCCACCTCGGTGGAATTCGAACAGATTTCCGGCGGACCGCCCGTAGGCAAGCCCATTTCGGTAAAAGTGCAGGGCAAATTTCTGGATAACATCAAGGCAGCGGCTCTGGCTCTGCAGGACTCGTTAAAGCAAATGCCGGGCACATACGATATCTCCGATGATTTTCCGCCGGGTAAAAAACAGATACGCATCCGGGTGGATCAGGAGAAAGCCGCCCTGTACGGATTTCACACTCAGTATGTGGCCTTTAATGTGCGCTACGCTTTTGACGGCGTCACGGCCACGGAATATAAGGAAGGCGATGATGAAGTGGATGTGGTGGTTAAATACGATTTAAAAAACCGCCAATCGCTGGAAGATATTCTGTATCTGAAAATTACCAATCCTGCGGGGCAGACCGTACCTTTACGGGAACTGGTCCATTTTGAGATTGAACCCGGACCCACGGAAATCAAGCGTTTTGATCAGGAACGAACCATAATGGTTACCGGTCAGATCGATGAGGAAGTGATTAAACTGAATGAAGTCAATGAACGGTTGATGGCCATCTTTCCTCAACTGGAAAACCGGTTTGAGGGTATCGAATTTGAGATCGGCGGGCAGTTCGAGGAATTTGCCTCCGCGTTCCAGGGCATCAGCCGTCTCTTTGTACTCAGCCTGATTTTGATTTTCATTATTCTGGGTACGCAGTTCAATTCTTACGCCCAGCCTCTGATTATCATGACCACCGTACCCTTCGCCCTCATTGGGGCCACTCTGGGTCTGGTCATATCCGGTAATCCCTTCAGCATAACCGCCATGTACGGCTTTGTGGCCCTGGCCGGTATTGTGGTCAATGACGCCATCATTATGATGGATTTTATGAACAACCGGCGTGCCGGCAAGCAGACCACCGGAATGCAATACTGGCGCAGTATCGTCAATTCAGGAAGGCTGCGTTTGCGGCCGATTATTCTGACATCGGTAACCACTATTTCCGGTCTGGTACCCATGGCTTTCGGCATCGGCGGAATATCACTGATGTGGTCACCGCTGGCCAATGTTATCCTGTTTGGTATGCTGGTATCCACGCTGCTGACGCTGTTTGTAGTGCCTACTTTCATGGCTATTCTGGACGACATTAAAAAAAGCCGCAAAAAAGCCCGGCAGAAGGTCTTGAACCAGAAGCATATGCTTTCCTGATACGACGAGTGTATTCGAGCCTGCAGAAACAATGTTTCAGAGGGTACAAGGATTAGTCAACGGAAACACAGTTAAGAGCTGCGTTGATGACGGGTAATCCGCCCTTCCACCAAGTAAATGATATCCTCGGCAATATTGGTGGCCAGATCCCCGATACGCTCAAAATAGCGGGAAATGGAAATATACTGAAGAAAAATATGCGTTTTGGCCGGATCATTTTCGATGGCCTGAGCCACAATGCGGTAGACGTCACGGTGCAAACGGTCCACCTCGTCGTCGGCTTTACGCACCTCATAGGCTTGTTTGCTGTCGGAATTGATCAGGGCATCCAAGCATTGTCTGAGCATATCTTTTACATATTCGGCCATTGCCGTAAAATCGAATATAATGGGTGTATGAGGATGTTCACTGAATTCGATGGCCCGCATGGCAATATTGGCCGCCAGGTCGCCCACCCGTTCCAGATTATTATTAATTTTCAGCACGACCACCACGTAACGTAAGGCTTCGGGTGATAACTGTTGCGTATTAAATTGCTTGATACAGTCCTCTTCCACATCCACTTCCAAACGATCGATTTCGCGGTCTTTTTCAATGATTTGCCCGGCCAGATCACGATCGCGAAAGTTAAAGGCGCGCACGGAATCATATACGGCCTCCTCGGCGAGGGCACTGAGGGATAAAATCTTCTTCTTGAGTGGTGTCAGGTCGTTTTCCATGTACATGGAAATCAGATGGTATTCATCAAAATTAATTAGATTTTTTGTGTTTGTAGCCGATGCGATCAAACGGATTCACAATGCTGGATGTAATATTACGCAAATGAGAATTAATACGTTTGAGATAACGAATATATAAGGTTAATGCCGCCACGTCCTTTACATTGTAATCGGTGCTGCTATCGGTTAACATGCTGTGCAGAAATTTTTCGCATGATTTATTAATCCATTTATAGTCTTCAAGCAGTTGCAAGGCTTGTTCTTCATCGCTGCTTACCAGGCAGGTTTTTGAACGCTTGAAAATATCCTTCAATCCGTTTTCAACCTCTTTTAATTCATCCGTAAATTGTCCGGTGGCTAAAACATGCGGATGCACGGTAGCCAGATCAAACAAGTTTTTGGCGTAATCACCCAATCGTTCAATGTCGATGACAATAGTAATCAAGACCAAACTGGAGGCTAAATCGGCGCTGTTTGTCAACGTCAAATGGGTTAAAATATTTTTGCGTACATTACGTTCACCTCGATTTACAATTTTGTCTTTCTTACGCACTTCCATATCGATATCCTGAGCTTCCGTTTCCCGTAAAATGCGCACGCCTTCCAAAAACATCTCTTCATCAATTTTCAGCATTTCAAACGCTTCATTATAAGCCTGATCCAGCAGGTTATCGGATTTCCACAAATTGACGAGTTCTTTCCACATAGCTACCTCGCTTTAAAAATCATATTTTTGATTTCTTTCAATTTTAATCAAAAACTTCAAACTTGCAACTTTTAAGTCGACAGCGTCGGCAATATTTATTGTTTTTTAGGATTTATCTCAGTTTTCCATAATTGTATAACATTTTGTATAGAACATAGTTTCAAAAACCAATATTCTGGATTAGTTTCCGCATAGTCAACCGTCAGTTATAGTCGGTTATCGCACAATGATAAACAGTACCGGTATAAAATGCAGCAACACATAAACGACTATGAAAATGAACAGGTTGCGATTGGAAAAACTGGCGGCCCGGCCTACAAATTCGGCCAGCCGGATCGGTATAAATTTTAATGGATAAAAGATGGCAATACCGAATATATTAAAAGCGAGATGGGCAAAGGCTACCGTAATAGCCACATCATTTTGGGTGGCCAGCGCAGCCAAAATGGTGGTTCCCGTTGTTCCGATGTTGGCGCCCAGAGTGTAAGGAAAAATTTGTTTAATGGAAATGACGCCAGCCCCCGCCAGGGGAATAATAAGGGAAGTGGTCACCGAGCTGCTTTGTACAATGAGCGTCATTCCAATACCCATTACAAAGCCAAGTACATCATTACGGAATAAATATTTGTTGATTACCAGCTCCAGCTTATTAAGAACCATAGATCGAATAGTTCGTATCAGATAGCTCAGCGCCATGAAAAGACCCGCTAAGGATATGATTAACAGTATAACTTTGTAAAAAGGAATATAAATAATGACTTTATCAATCACCTCAATCACAGGATCAATGATCATTTTAAGGGGATTGAGCAGTTTAACGCCGCCGGCGCCGGCGAATTTAGCCTCCAAATTGGTGGATACTTTTTCGATAATGTTGAATTTTAACTCAATGGGAAAAAGTGTTATCACCGCCAGAATATTAAAAAAGTCGTGCACAATACTGGCGGCAAAGGCCCTCTTAAATTCTACGCGATTGGTCACATGGCCCATTGAAACCAGGGTGTTGGTGATGGTTGTTCCGATGTTGGCGCCCATAACAATGGGTATGGCGTTGGGCAGGGTGATGGCACCGCCGGCCACCATACCGACCACAATGGATGTTGTGGTGGATGAACTTTGAATCAGGCTGGTAGCCACGATTCCCAGTAACAAACCGGCAAACGGATCGGAAGTCATTTGCAACATAGTCTCGGCAAATCCTTTGCCGAAGAGCTTAAAGGAATGACCCAAAAGCTTAATACTTAACAGAAACAGGTAAATGGTTACGATAATAGACAGGATTTTAAAGATTTTTTCGCGTGTTTCTTTGTTCACCAGAGAACTCCTTGTTGTCTTCCATTTTCAGGAAATTAGCAATTTAAAAACGTCGCAGCAAAATAATGTATTTATTAAATGTTAGATAATTGTTAGCATTGTGTTAAAGCTGCATTGTAATCTGTGTTCATTTCAGCCGCATTTCCCAAACGCGGTTCTTCATTGACAACAAATTATTTAATAAAAAAGATCGGTTTTAGAGCTAAGAATTATTACTTTAACCCATATCCACACCTAAAATTTATTAGTTAAATGCACAAATATGCTCTTTTCATATAGGCCTTTTATGTGTAATTTAATCATCATAAGATTTTAAAATAAGGATCGATTAAAATGCCTTTGGTTCCGCAACATATTAAAAACCTGAAACCGTATCAAGCAGGAAAACCAATTGATGAATTACGCCGTGAATTAGGCTTAAAAAAAATTGTAAAACTGGCCTCCAATGAAAACCCATTGGGTGTTTCGCCGTTGAGTTTGTGTGCTATGCGGGAAGCCATGAGTGAGGTAAGCCGGTATCCCAGTCCGGATAGCCATGATTTAAGACAAAAACTGGCCCGGCGCTACGATGTAAATATAAAAAATGTATTTGCTGCTCATGGTTCCGAAGGAATTATATCCCTGATTATGCGCACATTTCTGCTGGATGATGAAGAAGCCATTACTTCCGATGGTTCATTTGTGACCTTTAATATCCAGGCTCAATCCCGCGGCATACAGCTAAAAACGGCACCACTGAAGAATTATCGCTATGATTTGCCCGCCATTGCCGATCGAATAACGCATAAGACGAAAGTCATCTACCTGGCCAATCCCAATAATCCAACGGGCAACATTTTTACCGTTCCTGAATTCAGGGCCTTTATGGAAAAAGTGCCGCCACGCGTACTGGTTATTCTGGATGAAGCTTATTTTGAGTTCGCTACTGATGATCCGGCTTATCCGGATTCTATGCAGTACCGTTTGGACAATGTGATTACATTGCGCACTTTCTCCAAAGCATATGGACTGGCCGGTGTGCGTATTGGCTATGGATTTGCCCATTCTGATCTGATTGAAAACTTGATGAAAGTGAAGCTGACATTCGAACCAAGCTATCCGGCGCAGGTGGGGGCAATAGCCGCCATGGATGATCAGGATTTTCTGGATAAAACGTTATGGCTTAATCGGCATGGTCGGGAGTTTCTGTATCAGTTGTTTGATCGATTAGGTATTGAATATATTACCTCACAAACCAACTTTGTAACGATAATTCTGGATTCGGAAGAACGGGTCAACACACTCTATGAAAAATTATTACGCCAGGGTGTTATAGTGCGGCCTTTAAAGTCGTTTGGATTACCTAATTGCATCCGGGTATCGACCGGTTTGGAAGAAGAGAATGCATTCTTTGCCAAAGCCCTCGAACGCGTCATTTGATGCATAAACATCGCTGTGAGTTGATTGAACATGGCTTTAAAAACCATTATATCCGCTTCCCGGCGGACGGATATCCCTGCTTTTTATCTCAAATGGCTGCGGGAAGCAGTACGGCAGGGTTCAGTAGAAGTGCGCAATCCGTTCAATTCTAAAGTGGTTTTTGATGTAGATTTGCGGCCGCACAAGGTGGCCTGGATGGTATTCTGGTCCCGCAACTATGCCCATTTGATTAATCATCGCCAGGATTTTGACGCCTATCAGTTGTTTTTTCATTTTACCATTGTCCCTCATTGTCGTCTGCAAAAAAGCAGTATACCCATGGATACGGCTTTAAAACAAATGGAAGAACTGGCCAAATGGTATGGCGGGCAACGTATCATATGGCGCTTTGATCCGATTGTACAATGGCGCAGGCCGAATGGGCAAATTGAGAGCAATTTTTCATTGGAAACGTTTCGATATCTATGCCGGCGCATCGGTGTGTTAGGTGTTAAACAAATCTATTTTAGTTTTGCATATCCCTATGCAAAATTGAACAAACGGGTGAATCGATGGCCTGAATCGGTTCAGATTGTGCAAAAATCCTTGGCCGAACAGAAATCAATTTTGCAATCCATGAGGGATACTGCAGACGCAAACGATATGCAGTTGTTTTCCTGCTGCAATGATGCTTTTTTACAGATATCCGGTATCCGTAAGGGACATTGTATCGACGGCCGTTTTCTGAACCGATTAGCCCCAACCGAGAGGGTGAGCGTTGCCAAACGGCCCACGCGGGAACATTGTGGCTGCACTGCTTCGGTAGATATTGGCGATTATCAGCAACAGCCTTGCTATTTCGGTTGCTTCTATTGTTACGCCAACCCTAAAATATAGAGGGCAATCATTTGCGGAATTGGTCTGCAAGATCAGGGCAAATGACCCCATAATCGAAAAGTTG
>WJIP01000221.1 GCA_014730185.1 Caldithrix sp.
AATTTACGTGCGCTCGGTTGGCAAATTTCGCTCTTTGGAGCAGATTCGTCAACTTCCCATACGGGGAACCAATATCTTATTAAAGGATATCGCCAATGTGGTTTATGAAGTTCCGGAACGGGAATGGACCCAGCGCATCAATGGTAAACCCGCCATACAACTGGGTATTTTTAAAGAATCCATTGGTAACACCGTGGAAATCGGCCAGGCCCTGGAAGACAAATTCGACGAATTTAAACAGGATCCCCGTTTCGCCAACTTCCACATTGAAATCTTTTTCAATCAGGGGCATTTTATACTGGAATCGGTAAACAATCTGAAACGAGCCGGTATGTGGGGCGGTTTTTTTGCCTTCCTCGTTTTATTCTTCTTTTTACGACGGTTGCGGATGACTATTATTTTGAACATCGCTATCCCCCTCTCCATACTCGTCAGTATGACCGTGCTTTACTTTATCGGATGGAGTTTGAATGTGATTACGATGATGGGATTAATGATCTCTATTGGAATGGTGGTCGATAATTCCATTGTGGTGTTGGAAAATATTTATCATAAGCGAGCTCAGGGACTGAAAGATCGGGAAGCCGCCGGAAATGGCGCCAGTGAGGTCAGTTTAGCGGTGACCATGGCCACGTTTACAACCATTGTCGTATTTCTGCCCTTAATTTTAATGAATGATCAAATTGGTTTTAAATTTTATATGATGCGCATCGGATTGCCGGTTATTTTTTCTCTCTTAGCCTCTCTGATGGTTGCCCTCGTCTTTATTCCATTGGCCGCCAGCCGGGTGGTAAGCAAGCGTAAGGTACAGGAGCCCAAAGCCATTACCCGCGGCAATCAACACTATAAGAATGTCCTGAACTGGGTTCTCCAAAATCGTTTAAAAACTTTTGCTTTGTTGTTGCTGATTTTTCTGTCTTCTCAATTTGCCATGAATAATTTAGCCCGCACCGATAATATGGAAGGTAACATCAATGATTTTCGTCTGATTATGGATCTTCCGGATAATTATTCCGATAAAGACGCCGAACACGTCGTTCAGGCCGTTGAAGACACGATCCGGTCGAAAGCGCAGCAATATAATGTCCGAGCGATTGATGTTCGGTATCGCCATGACCGCGCCCGTTTTCGTGTCTTTTTAAACGAAGAGGAATCCGAAGAGTGGTATGATGTTCTGTATAACGGTTCTTTAAAAATTGCCGGATTATACAAACCCAAATATATGAATCGGGACAAAGTGGTGGAGGATGTGAAAGAACGTATCCCCAAATATCCAGGTATTGATGTGCGAACATCATGGCACCAGGAGGGCGGCGAAGATGCTTCATTAACCATCAGTTTATATGGCGATGATACTAATAAATTAGCCGAGTTATCCGAGGAAGTGGAACGAAGGCTGAACCGTATTGAAGAAATCATAAGTGTTGAAACCGACCGGGAAACCGGAAATGATGAAATTCGCCTGGAACTTAAACGGGAGCAGGTTCAGAAATACGGAATCAATCCCCAGGAAGTATCCGCCACCGTTATGTATGCCCTGCGCGGTATTCAACTGCCCAAATACCAAACCGAAGACAAAGAAATCGATATGGTCATCCAACTTCAGGAAGAAGACCGGGAAAACCTGGAACAACTGCAGAGCATCAGTTTTTTTACACGCAACGGTAAAGAAATTCCTTTGTCGGCCATAGCCGATTTCAAAATCAAGAAAGGTTTCGGCGAAATCAACCGAGAAAACGGAAAAACATATCTAAGCGTTAAAGCCAATACAACGAGCGAAAATATCAGTAAAGTTTACCAAAAAGTCGACCAGGTCATGGAAGGCTTTGAGATGCCTTACGGTTACTCCTGGAATAAAGGTGAGCGTTTCCGCCGCATCCAGGAAAGCGACAGCAATATGATGTTTGCGGTTATTCTGTCCATTACATTTGTGTTTCTTTTGATGGGTATTTTATTCGAATCCTTCGTATTGCCCCTGTCCGTCATCATGGCCATCCCCTTTTCCTTTGTGGGAGCTTACTGGATGTTGTACATCACCGGTACGCCGATGGATATGATGAGCCAGATCGGTTTCATTATTTTAATCGGCATAGTGGTGAATAATGCCATCGTGCTTATTGATTTGGTAAACCGACTGCGTAATCAGGGATTAGCACGGTTTGAAGCACTGATTGAAGCGGGACAAAACCGGTTTCGGCCGATTCTGATGACGGCATTTACCACCATTGGTGGTTTGATCCCCATGGCTGTGGGTAATGCCAAAATGGTTGGTATGCCCTACGCGCCTATGGGACGTACCATCATCGGCGGCCTTATCTTCTCTACCGTTGTTTCTTTGATTGCTGTGCCCTGGGCGTACACCCTCTTTGATGATATGCGGAATTACTTCAAACGCATTTTCGCCGGACTGCTGGTTAAATCCAAACCGGATTCGGCTGAACCGGAAATGATAGGCAAATAAAATAATAAAATTGATTATGTCCTTAACTCAGAAGAATATGGATTAATTGTTTATTTATAATTGATTTATCCATTTGTTGCTCATATATTAGGTGTACTTATGTACATTTAATATGAGGTGTTTCATCATGAAACCAGGATTGTTTGAAT
>WJIP01000222.1 GCA_014730185.1 Caldithrix sp.
ATTCATCGATGGGTACGTTGCGGGTATGTACTTTAAGAATTCCCGCTCTTCCTCTAACATCCGGGCGATCCACAACAATTTGGCGGTCAAAACGACCGGGCCGCAATAAAGCCGGATCCAACACATCGGGACGGTTGGTGGCCGCAATCAAAATTACGCCCTCTTTTGTATCGAAACCGTCCATTTCTACCAATAACTGATTAAGTGTTTGTTCCCGCTCATCATGCCCACCGCCCAGACCGGCACCTCTGCTACGGCCAACGGCATCAATTTCATCAATAAAAATAATACAGGGCGCATTTTTACGGCCCACTTCAAATAAATCACGTACACGGCTCGCTCCAACACCAACGAACATTTCAACAAAATCTGCGCCACTCATACTAAAAAACGGAACCCCCGCCTCTCCTGCCACAGCTTTAGCCAGCAGGGTCTTACCCGTTCCGGGAGGCCCAAGCATCAATCCGCCTTTCGGAATTTTACCCCCGAGACGTGTGAATTTATTGGGGTCTTTCAAAAATTCAATAATTTCTTGCAGCTCCATCTTAGCCTCATCGGCACCCGCCACATCCTTAAACGTTACTTTTACTTTATCTTCGGTCAACAATTTGGCTTTACTTTTACCAAAACTGAATATACCACGGGATCCGCCGCCTCCGCCCTGCATACGCCGGGCAATGAATATCCAGGCCACAATTATCAAAATCCAGGGCAGCATTTGTAAAATCATCATCGTCCATTCACTGGAAGGTTCCACGAAACGGACCGTAACGTTATGCTCCTCCCACTTTTCCACCACAGAGCTATCGAGATATGGTAATATGGTTCTGAAATACTTACTTCTCTGGGATGTTTTTTTACCCTGAAAAGTCTCCACATTTTTTAGCACACCGTGGAAAATATTATTTTCCAGCTCCACTTTGCCGCTGGCAATTTTATCCTGTTTTAAAAATTCTTTATAAACGGAATAGTCAACTTCAACCTCATCCGGACGCTCATTAGGCCACAGAGTACTAAAAGCTATGGCCGCTATTAAAATTAAAACCCATATTAGGCCTGTTTTTGAAGCCTTTTTCCACTGAAATTCATCGTTATCATTCTTTTTATTACGATTGGACTGCTGATCATCAGATTTCTTATTGGAATTATTATTTTTATTATTATCGTTATTGAAAAATTGACTCATTGATTTTTAATCCTTCCTTATTATTAACCAAATATGGCATAAATATCACGCAGATTGCGTTTTATTTGCTGGTCATCCAGACCATAACCCACCACAAATTGGTCATCGATATTGAAGCCCACATAATCGATGTTTATATCCACTATTTTCTTTTCCGGTTTTTGCAAAAGGGTTAAGAATTTTAATGATTTGGGACTAAAAGCAGATAGCATATTCTCTAGAAATTGTACCGATAATCCGGAATCAACAATATCTTCAATAACAATCACCGCCCTATCCTTGATATCGGCACTCAGAGGTTTTAAAACTTTGATATGGCCGGAAGATTCCTTTCCATCACCATAACTTGAAATCCTTATAAAATCAATCTCCAGATCAATATTAATATATCGCATCAAATCGCTTAACAGAACAAACGCTCCGTTCAGAACGCCGATTAAAATAGGTTTTTGCCCTTCATAATCTTTTGCAATATTTTTGCCTAATTCGAACAGTCGTTTTTGAATCTCTTCGTGGGTGATTAACAATTCATAGTTTTCAGGTATTAGAGTACTCTGATTAAATTCTTCCAGCATTTAATTTCCTTTTGGTTTGTCGATCTTCAACCGCACGTGGTGAATACAATTGTCTGTCACCTTAAATCTTTCATCCAGGCGATAGCCGGCTATCCAAACAATTTGCTGATTGCTGCAAATGATGGGGATTTTATGTTTCAATGCCTTGCTGACCTTAGCATTAATAAAAAGATCGCTTACTTTTTGTCTGTGCTCAGTTCCCAGTGGATAAAATATGTCCCCTTCTCGCCATGTTCTCACTTGAAGCGGCCATTTTAAATGATCGGCACAGATATATTCCACCCTGACATCTGCCGAAAGTTTAATTTCATTTTTTTCGATGTATTCAGCAGTTATTGTTTTCCCCAGGAATATTATGGTTTGGCCGGGATATAATACAGATTTTTGTTCCCGCTCACCAGCTTCCGATTTTGTAAATATGACTTCATTTCTGTTTTTCAGAATGCGGATAAAACTGTCGGCTGTAAAATTTGTTCCTATTTCGGCAAATTGACAGAAATGATCAAATGCTTTTGCTTGTTTTTCCGTAAACTTATAATTTAATTGATAATAGCTATAAACACAATAGTCCACAAGAAACCGTTTTTCCGTAAAAACCAGTGAATTCCAAAACGTTAATGGTAGGTGTAGACCATCCTCTTTCTTTTGAATATTCTGTTCAGCTTTTATTGTTTCAAATGATTCCAGTAGCGCAACCGATTCGTCCAATTCCCTGTAGGACTTGGCAAATCCCCTATACAAGCGCTCTCCATACAGATTTTCCAATGACTTAACGACCTGATGTCTTATACTATTCCGTAATTTGTTCATATCTTGATTACTTAAGTCATTGCAATAACTTAGATGATTATCTTCAAGATATTGTTGTAATACATTCCTGGATGTGTAAAGTAATGGTCGGATGTATGGTCCGCGTTGGATCGGAATGCTTTTAAGTCCACGCAAAGTAGCCCCATGGGCAAGCCGCATTAAATACGTTTCTATCTGATCATTCAGTTGATGGCCCAGAGCAACTTTTATATTTTTTTTGGGGTCTTTATTAAGTAACAAAGTATCGAATTTTTCATAGCGAGCCTGCCGCATATCATCCTCTGTACTTTCCTTATTCAATCCTGAGATCCGTGTAACTTCCAGAGGTATCGAATATTGGGCACAAAATTTTTTAACAAATTCTTCATCCAAATTTGCGGAATCTCTCACGCCGTGGTTTACATGGATGGCCTTCAAAGTAAATTGAATTTTATTTTTGAGATTAAGAAGAATGTGAACAAGAGCAGTGGAATCCCCACCCCCGGAAAAACCAACATAAATTACATCATTGGTATATATCAACTGATACTGTTTAATGATCTCATAAACTTGTTGCAGAAGTGAGGATGAAGTTGCTTTGGTTTGATCATTCATGATGCTGCACAAAAAAAGTAGCGGTGCAGGGACTCGAACCCCGGACACGAGGATTATGATTCCTCTGCTCTAGCCGACTGAGCTACACCGCCATAAAAAAAGGGGCAATCCTGAATAAGATTGCCCAATCACTAGTAGCGGGGGTAGGATTTGAACCTACGACCTTTGGGTTATGAGCCCAATGAGCTACCAGACTGCTCCACCCCGCGATCATTTATTTTAGATTTTAATATAACGAAACATTTATTTATTGTCAATAGACTCTCTTAGCTGTATAAAATAATTTTCATTGCTAATAAATTTTAATTGGATAACGCATGCAATGATCCGTGTACCGGATTCTGTCAACGTTTTCAGTTCGGGATTAAGGGATTGTAATTTGACCATATCTTTTTCGGTACATATCAGATAATTTATATTGTAACGGCGGCATTTTTCGGTAAGTCGCGTTAAATCGTCCTTGGTAAAAATATGGTGATCTTTAAACACCTCAAACCAAGCCGGATTAAGTTTGCGGTCAAGTAATAATTGCATAAATCCCTCAGGCTTCGCTATTGCGCAGAATGCCGCCACCCGATCACTCGCCCGTACTTTATCTTCAGGAATCGTCTTGTTTTCCAAATCTATGAAACGGTCAAAAACGGTTGTTGTTGTTGCTGTACTGCGTCCCATTAAAGGATGATCGTTTACTCTTTTTTCATCGGCATTGCTCAAAATTACATGGTTTGCCCGCTTTAGTTGGTGTTTAAATTCGCGCAGAGTACCAGCAGGCAGTGGTTGATTAAAACGGTAGCATTCACCAGCGTGAACTAAAACAACATCAATATCTCTGTGTAGCCTGCGGTGCTGGAAAGCATCATCTAAAATAATTAAATCGGGTTTATGCCGGTTTGAAACAAACCGCACACCTTCTACTCTGTTTTCGGATACAACAACGACCAGCCCTGGTAAACGTCTGGCAATCAGAACAGGTTCATCGCCCAATTCTTCTGCCGACCCCTTAATTCGATGACCATCGCAAACCATTTGCGTGCCTTTAATCTTACGGCCGTATCCCCTGCTGATAATGGCGATGGTTTTATAATTCTCTTGCATGAACTGGGCCAATGCAATGGTGAATGGAGTTTTACCCGATCCCCCTGCCGTAATATTGCCAATGGAAATAATCGGAATATCAAATTTACTAATCTTAAAGATACCCCAATCATAGCATAAATTTCGGATTTCCGTGACTAATCCATATAACCATCCTGCCGGAATTAGTAATATCCGCAAAGGCATAATCCATTTTGAAGTATTTTTCATCTAATGACTTGATCTTTTGTTCATCTGACTTAAAATATTGCGGATTTCGTTTCTCTTAATGATGCCCAATGCGTACCACAGGAGCGGAGTTAAAACCAAAATTATCACCCGATGGACAAAAGAGAGGTCAACACTGTAGTATATAAGTAACATGGCGCTTAAATAAAGCAATAATCCTGCTAACCGGGCAAAATCATAATCAATATGATAAATTCTCTGATTAGCCAGATAGAGCGTAACGGCCATTGTCATGTAACTTAATAAAGTAGCAATGGCAGCACCCATTATATTATAATTAGGCATTAAATATAGATTGCTTGAAATGTTGACGAGAGCAGCCAGACCAGTGAAAACTACCATTAAATTAGTTTTTTTATTGATATAAATTCCCACGGTAAAATTGACATACAAACCGTAAAATAAATATGAAGTTAAAATAAGAGGTATAATGTTAAGCCCGCTCCAGTACTGTGATCCCATTATGGTTTTATCGGATGTTATCGGAATTTTCACAATATATTCAATAAAGAATGTGCCCAGTAGAACAATCATTACCCCTATCATTGTTGTGAAAGTCAGTACGCGGGCGTAAATCGTTTTAGCGTTATCTTGTTTGGCCACCTTTAAAAAGAAGGGTTGCCAGGCGGTACGAAAGGCCATTACCACCAAAAGAAGTAAGGAACCGAATTTATAATTGGGAGCGTACAGCCCCACAGCTGCTTTATCTAAAAGAATACGCATTAAAATTTTATCACTCACCTCAACGGTTAAATAGGCTAAGCCATTGGGTAAAAGCGGTAAACCAAACGCAGCCAGAGTGCGAAAGGCAGACCAGCTAAAATTCCCTTTTAGATATTTGATCTGAAACGGCAACAAAAGGAGTAAATTAATTAAAGATGCCATTAAATTTGCCAGCAAAATACCTTTCACTTCCAACCGTAAAACCACAACAAAGACGATATTCAGAGCTAACTCTATAAAAAACCGGGCAATACGCATCAGAGAATAAACGACTGAGCGTTCTTCAGATCGTAGAATATGATAGGGTAAATTTCCTATGCTGTCTGCCAATAATATACCGGCTACAATTTTAATAAGATAGGCTAAGTTCTTCTGGCCCAATAACAGGTGGGCAATCCAATCCGACAATAAAAAAATTGTTAACGACAAAACTATCGCATTGGTCAATACCCCGGTAAATGCCGAGGTGTAAACATCTTCTCTCTTGAATCTACCAAGGAAGAAATAACGAATAATTGCGGCATCCATACCATAAAGATAGACAATATTAAAAAAGGCAATAAATGTGTAAACCAGTGCATAATCGCCAAAAGATTGTTTGTCGGGGATATAAGCTACACTTGTATATACGGGCAGAAGTACAAAACCCAAAGCCCTCTGGATAAACGTACTTAATGTGTAAACAGCGGAATGTTTGGTGAGGCCTTTTATTTGTTCAAAGATGGTCAATGCTTTTCATTATCCTTCTTTTTTAGCTGATGAGCTAGAGCCTGTACACCAAGCACATATCCATAAATACCCATTCCGCTTAGCGTTCCCTGACAAACGGAAGAAATAACAGAAACATGACGAAAGGTTTCACGGGCCGCAAGATTACTGATATGTACTTCAATTACTGGTATCTGCACAGCTTCGATAGCATCACGAATAGCATAAGAATAATGCCCATAAGCTCCCGGGTTAATAACCAGACCATCTGCATCTTGGTCCGCCTGTTGTATTTTGTCAACAATTTCACCTTCATGGTTACTCTGATAAAAATCGAGTTTTACACGTTTGAAATAATCGGCTACATATTGTTTGACTTCGTTTAGGGAGCTATGACCGTATATACCCGGTTTACGTGTACCCAACATATTCAGATTCGGTCCGTTTATAACAAGTATTTTCATGACAATTCTCCGAGATAAATAATCCGTATACAAAACATAATTTTATACTGATTTTCGATTTACGAGTATAGATCGTATTCAATCCCTTTAAATGGATACCGTCAGACCGTCATATGCAAGTTCCATAGTTTCGTCCAGATAACTGTTGTGCGTATCATGATCCAGTATATGACTTACATGATTAAAATAAGTCATCTCAGCATTAATCTTTTTAGCCTCTGTTATAGCTTCATTGAGAGAAAAATGCTTCGGATGCTTTCGTTCTCTCAAAGCGGTGAGCACTAAAACCTTAAGCCCTTTCAATAATGGATAGCTTTCTTCTGGTATTGAATTCACGTCCGTGCAATAAGCAAAGGCTCCTATACGAAAACCGTAAATTCGTTCATCGCCATGATTAAGGGGAATGGGAATAATTTCAGAGGAACCAATTTGAAACGGTCCGTCAATGATGTTCCCTCTTATATTCGGTATACCCGGACGCAATTCATTTTCTGTGAAGGCATAATAAAACGTACGCTTCAGGTATTCCATGGTTTGCCCACTGGCATAAACGGGAATTATCTCATTTTGGATAATGTTAAAGCGGCGCAATTCATCCATTCCAAAGATATGATCGGCATGGGCATGGGTATAAAGCACGGCATCGATGCGGCTGAAGCGATATGACAAAAACTGCTGGCGCATATCCATCGACGTATCAATTAAAATATTGTTATCTCCGGTTTCCACCATCACAGAACATCTCAATCGTTTATTTTTTTGATTTTCAGATATACAAACCGGACATTGACAGTTGATGAGAGGTACGCCCTGTGAGGTTCCGGTTCCTAAAAAAGTTACACGCATAAATTAATCATGTTCCAAAATTATATTGTAGGCCTCACCAATCCTCATCAAATCTGAAGCATCTTCAATCACAGCTTGCCCGATTCCCCGCACAAGTACAAGCCTTACCGTTCCATCTTTTACTTTTTTATCCAGTAACATGCGCTCGACAAGTTTTCGATTATCAATTTTCTGTTTGTCCAATGACACTGGTACTCTATCCAGAAGCGCCATGCCCCTTTGAAAAGCATCATCATCGAGAATGTTAATCCTATTACTGTAATGAAGCGCGCATTTCATGCCCAAAATAACCGCTTCACCGTGTTTTAATTGACCGAATTGAAATTCGGCTTCAAGTGCATGGCCGAATGTATGACCGAAATTCAATATCATGCGTAAATTACTTTCTTTCAAGTCCTGAGCCACAATTTGCGCTTTCTCTTTACTGGACTCTTTAACGAGATGTTCTAATACCACTGGTTCCTTTTGTAAAGCTGCGTTTAGATGTGCTTCCAGATAGTTAAATAAGGGTTGGTTACTAATGAATCCGTATTTAATGACTTCTCCCATTCCGCATCGAATTTCGGCATCCGAAAGTGTTCGTAATACGTGTGTATCGCTTAATACAAACAAGGGTTGTTTAAAAGCACCGATCAGGTTTTTACCCATAGGATGATTAACACCGACCTTGCCGCCTATACTGGCATCTACTTGTGCCAGCAAGGTAGTTGGAACCTGTACAAAACCCACGCCTCTCAGGTATGTAGCTGCTACAAAACCAGCCAGATCGCCGGTCACCCCTCCTCCCAAAGCAACAATTACACTATTGCGTTCAAATTTTTTTTGTAGAAGCTGTGTATATAAATGTTCAACCTGAGCAAATGATTTGGCACCCTCGCCATCCGGAACGAATAAACACTCTACCTGAACGTCTTGGGGTAATCCGGAGGTAATTTGCTGGCCATAGCGTTCAAAAATCCATTTTGGACTAATAATCGCAATTTGCTTTGCCGAGGAATGAAGCTGTAGAAGCTGCCCCAACCGGGATAATATATTTTGGCCGACATAAATATTATAGGGTTCGTGTTCTAAGGGTACTTTGATTGTTTCCATCAATCCTCTACGCTCCGGTCCGTTGTTTCTGAATGAGTTCTAGCAATCGATCAGTAATTAACTCCAATTCCATACCATCACGATTAAATACGATATCTGATTTCTGATAAATATGTTCTCGTTTATCCAAAAGTTCTCGGATCTTTTCCATCAACAGGTTTTCGTAATTATCTGCATGAGGCAAGTTTAGCAGAGGCCTCTTATTACTATGCCTTATTCTTTCAAATATAAATTGGGGATCGCTTTGAATATAGATAATGATCCCGCTTTTTGTGGCTTGCCTGAAATTTTCAATATTTTGTAGTGCACCGCCCCCCAGTGCAATAATCGCTGGATATGGCTGCCGACACATTTGCTGAACAATTTCCTTTTCCAGTTTTCTGAAGAATTCCTCACCATCGTCATCAAAAATAGTTTTTATGCTTTTCTTTTCCCGTTCTTCAATAAGTTTATCAGTATCAAAGAAAGGAAGCCCCGTTTTACGGGATAACTCCCTGCCAATACGACTTTTACCGGCTCCCATAAAACCGGTCAAAAACAGGTGCTTTTTGGCCATACATAATTACCTGGTCTACAAATATTATTAATACCCCAAATGGTCACAGATCAAGCCAGTCTGTTTCCGGGGTTTTAAATTTTCTTAAAAATGAACGACGATGCAGAACCGAAGGGCCTCTTTTCTGAATCTGCATTCGGTGCATTGCTGTGCCATAACCTTTATGTTTTTCAAATCCATATCCAGGATATCTTTCTGCTATTCGGATCATCCATTTATCGCGATAGACCTTGGCTAATACCGAGGCTGCTGCGATACACCGTGATTTATGATCTCCTCCGATAACAGCCTGTCCGGCAATTCTGGTTTCCGAATTTTTAAAAAATATTTGTGGAAAATCACGACCGTCCACTAACAAATAATCCGGCTGTATTTTCAAACTGTCCACTGCTCTCTGCATAGCCAGGAAAGTCGCCTGCAATATATTGATCCGGTCAATTTCCGCAGGCGAAGCCTGCCCTATACCTAAGGTTATCGCTTTTTGCCTGATAACCTCATCCAAAGCAAGCCGCTCGCTTTCCTTCAAACGTTTTGAATCATCCAGACCAGTGAACTCGGTTTGCTGAGGAACGATGACTATGGCGGCGACAACCGGTCCTGCTAAAGGGCCTCTGCCCGCTTCATCAATGCCGCCTAACAGAGAAATACCTTTTCCATAAATGTTATCATCGAACGTATCTAAGGCCGCCATTTAAATTTTCCGTTTATCACATGTTAATAATCCAGTAAATTTAAGTTACACGTGGATTATATTCAAATTGAGGATATATGGATGCAGATTAACGCCAATTATATAAATGAACTTTGTTACCGTCGCTTTTAAACCACAGGCCGCCATAACGATCAGTGCGCAAGGGATGAGCAAAATTTTTTACTAATCGCCGCATGGTTTTACGGCTGGGATGGTAAAACTTGTTATTTCGACCGACTGATACAGTAGCATACTCGGGTTTAATTAAATGTAGAAACTCATCGGAGGTGGACGTAATACTACCATGGTGACCTACTTTTAATACATCGCAATTCAAAAAATTATCATAACTTAGCAGAGCTGGTTCAGCTGTGCTTTCAAGATCGCCGGTAAATAAAAAAGATGTTTGCCCATGTAATATTTTCATCACCAGCGAACTGTTGTTGATCGTTTCACCCGAGGCGTGACCGGGACGGCCGAATCTGCCAAAGGGATGCAGTATATAACAACGGTTTTGCGGTCCAACATCAAGCTGATCTCCCCGTTCTTTGAAAATGACAGCCACATCCCGCTCGTTTGCAGTTTTTAATAGATTATTATATAGGTTGCTTTGTGCCGGAAATGGCGGCAATACCAATGTATCCACTTTAAACTGTTTTAATAGCGTAGGTAAACCACCGATATGATCGCTGTGGGCATGGCTGCCGACCAGGTAATCGATGTGCGTTATACCGAGGTGCTTTAACAATGGCACCATGTAGCGCTCACCGGCATTCCAGTGAAACTTTAAATCCCCACCATCAATAACCATGACCTTTTGATTGGGAAATTTTATCAGCGCACCATCTCCCTGGCCAACTTTTGCCTGTATCAACTGGACATTATGGTCATTACGGGAGGGAGCGGTTGTCAGCACAAAAAGTAGTATTAAACTTCCACTAAGCCAGATACGATCGATACGCAAATGTGCGTTAAAAAATAATAATATAATCAAAATAATGAGTAAAAACTCACCTAATTGAGGAGGCGGCAACGCAATTTGAACAAAGGGTATCTTTGAAAAATAATGAATAATGTGCAGAATGGCTGCATAATACAGATGCAGAAGAAGTGCCAATCCGTTTATGGCAAAAAAACCGCTCAGGCTGACCAATAAAAATAATAAGGTTAATATAACAAATCCGCCGATAAGGGGAATTATGAAAATATTAACCAGCAAGGCTCCAATCTGCAGTACACCATAATAATACCAAGTTAATGGCAGGGTGCCCAGCACCGCGGCTGCAGATACCAAAAAGGGTTGTCTTACCCATGCATTAAGCCCCCTGGCCAAAGTTAATCGGTGCGGCAAAGATGGAAATAATTTATCAATTTTGGGATAGCCGTATATAATACTGAATACAGCCGCAAAAGAAAATTGAAATCCGGGCTGAAAAAGTTGCTGAGGCTCAATAATTAATAGAATCAATCCGGCGGCTGCAATGATGTTCAATGGGGAAGTTTTGCGTTGAAAAATCTGACCGGTAAAATACAGGGCAGCCATTAACGAAGCCCTTACAACCGGTGGTTTAAAATTGACTATGGCTACAAATATAAACAAACAGCCCAGGGTCAACAGGATACGCCAGGTATAACTTACCCGCAAAAAGGAGAACAGCATCATGAAAATGAGAATTATAAATCCCACATGTAATCCTGAAATCGCCAGAACGTGAACGATGCCAGTCCGTTTAAATGTATCCACAATGTGTTCATCCAAATCCTGACGCTGTCCCAGTATCAGGGCCCGGATGACATCTGAGGTTGGAGATACGAAATATTTGGCGATGGTCTGCTCAATATATCGACGGATAGGCATAACAATGTTCTTCTTCCAGATATGACCTGCCGTACCTCGCTCCAAAAGAGTAACATCATTCTCCCCCAAATAATATTGATAATAAATGCCCTTCAGGTGCAAATATCTGCGATAGTTAAAATCGCCCGGATTGGATGGCAGTGAGGGTTCAAAGGGTCGTCCATCTATCCGAACCCGATCACCATAGGCCAACTCAAGTGAAGATTTGCCCTGATAGACGATTATTTTACCATTAGCGATTTGTGCTGCCGTATCTTGAACAATTTGATCGCATTGTATGATGTAGCGGTGTTTACCATCTTTTTTATATTGAGCCTCCTGTACCCAGCCCTCAAATGCATCGATTTTATATAGTTTATACTTAAGTATGTGATCCGGTTCAAAAGTAAAAAGAGAAAAATGAATTCTTAATACACCAGCAAGGAAAATCAATAGGATTAAGAGAGGAATAAAAAAAGATGGCATTCTCCCATGTACGTATAATGTAATACATACCAAACCAATGAAAACCCAAAAGCTCAATTGAATCGGGAAAAGGCCCTTAAAAGTCCATCCTGAGACAACGCCCAACACAAAAAAAAGTGTCAGCAATCCCGCAGGATAATACCTTATGAAATTAGTTAGGCTTGTATTTATTTTTTCCCACATGTCATAATAACATTTATAATCAGGAATCAGCCTTGAATATCAGGTATAACGGTATCGGTTTGCATTTCATTTCGAAAAAAAGCTTTACTTTTAAAAATTAAAAAACTTTAATGGAATTCTTTAAAGAAATCAAATTAATTTGACATAAAAAAAGTAAATAAAACTTTTAAACTGTCTAGAAAGACTAAATTGTACCCAATAATTCAGAAAAATGAAATCCAAATCAATTATTGACTCCATTGCCTTAAAATATATAGAAAGAATAATCCGGAATCCGATTAAAAATGTTTTATTAAATTTTTATGCTTTTAAAAGTGCTTGTTCAGAATTATTATATTGCGTATCTTAAATTATAATAACCCAAATGTTAAAACATGGAACTTTAAGAATAACGTATCATAATAATTGGATTATGAATTTATCTTTTTAAAGGAGGTAGAATGGCGGATAAGAAAATACCACAAAAAGAGCCTTACGTAATGGAAATGCAACCAGGTAAATACGCCTGGTGTAACTGTGCGGAGTCATCCAATCAACCTTTTTGTGATGGTTCACACCGCGGAACCGGTTTGAGACCGATTACAGTGGAGATCAAAGAAAAACAGGAAATAGCCTGGTGCGGCTGTAAACGAAGTGGCAATAAACCCTATTGTGACGGTACCCACAACAATCTATAATTTGTCTACCAATGTAATTTTTAGCAATGATTTCTCACAGAACTATAAGCTGCTTAGTACTGTGATTATGGTTTGATTATTAGAATGTTACGCCGCAATTAAAGGGTCTTCAATTTCACGCCTTATTTTATTATAATGGCGACGCATAAGACGATTGGAGCGGCTGTTAATAAGGGCCACATAATACTCCCTGCGTATAGTTGTGCGGGGAATTTTTATTTTATCCGAGTTCAACAGAGCCAGAGTATTTTCCTGTATTTTTTGTAAGGTGCGCATGGCCCAAAACAGAGGCAGCATGCAAAACAAACGAATCCGGCTTTCATTTTTAGGTATTAAAACAATATAGTTCAGTGCTTTATCCAGGTGTTTTACAGCGCTTATAATCAATTCATTAAACATTTCCTGCACCTGATCCTGATAGTCTTTTTCATATATGGTTTCTCTTGAAAGTTTATATTTCCGCAACAGCTCATCCGGAATGTATGATTGACCCCGACGGATATCGGTTGACATATCGCGGATAATGTTAACCAATTGTAAACCTTTGCCAAATGATTCAGCAAAGAGTTCCAGCCGACCTTTTAATGGGGGTGTAATTTTTTTTGAATAATGGGAAAAAAGCTCAGTGAGTAAATAACCGACCGTACCGGCCACATAATACGTATATTCATCCAGTTCCTGCATCGTTTTTAAAAAGGTAAAACGTTTTTTGCGCGTGGATTGGGCGTATTTATGCATGCCCTTGGACATTTCCACAACCCATCGGCCAATATGCTTACGGGTGGTTTCGGAAAAACTTGTATAAACCGCCCATACCCGCTCTAAATTATGTGCCAGGTTTTCATCTGGAGTTTGTTTCGGAATCACCGAAATCATATCCATAAAAGTATCTAAATTATTTTGATTAATATTCTCAAATAACTGCATATAACCATTTAGAAAAATCCGCTTCTGCTCCAGCGATAGATCAGCACTATCCTCAATAGTATCAGCTATGCGGCACAATAAATAGGCAACCGTTACCGGAACATTCAGCCCTTTGGGTAATAAACGTATGGTGGGGGCAAATGTCCGGGATACCTGTGGTAGAACATTCAAACAATACTCAATATTTTTCTGCATTAAATCTACTCTCCAACTTCAATCCAAAAATTTTTCAATTTTAACCATCTTAATGTTCAAAATCAAATAAGCTACACATATGCCCAACCAACATTAAACAAAATATTGCATTCAATAAGGGTATCATGTACGTACACCATCGTTCTGATCTATGGGTACATCCCGGTTTGACGGTTCTGTAATTTTCCGTAATAAGGCAAATGGCGAGGGTGGTTCGGATAAGGACATCCAGATATCCTTTCCGCCTCCATGAGCCACCTGTACTACGTCGCCTTCCTGATCGGTCATCTTTTGCACCTGGAATGGAATGGTTTTGTGCGGCGATATTAATTCGAGCCGGTCACCCGTTGCAAAACGGTTGCGAACCTTCACCCTGGCCATACGGTCCTCATCACTGTATTTATCAACGATACCTACAAATCGTCTGGTTTGATGATCAGCATGGCTTTGTTCGTAATTTTGTCCATCCTGCAATGGATTTTTCTGTAAAAATCCGGTGACGTATCCTCTATTGGCCACCGTATAAACCTCATCACGAACATGATTTTCGATTTCATTTTGCTGCAAACAGGCATCAATCACCTTTCGATAAGCCCGGGTAATTACCGATAGATAATAAACCGATTTGGTCCGTCCTTCAATTTTCAGACTATCTATTCCGGCATCGACTAACTGATCAATTATTTCGATGGTTGATAGGTCTTTGGCATTCATTATGTAGGTGCCATGCTCATCTTCATCCACAGGCATTAGTGATCCCGGTCGCTCGGTTTCCTCTAAAAAGTAGTCTGATCGATTTTCTGAATGCATTGAGGTCTCCGATGTATTATTTTCTTTGAGATGGTGAACTTTGTATTGCCATCGACAAGCGTTGGTACAGGTACCCTGATTGGCATCGCGATGGTTAAAATAATTGGACAACAAACATCTTCCGGAATAAGCAATACATATGGCTCCATGAATAAATGTTTCCAGTTCCATTTCCGGCACTTGCTGTTTTATTTCTTTGATTTCATCAATGCGTAATTCACGGCTCAAAATAATTCGTTTCAGCCCCACTTGTTGCCAGAACCGAACCGTTTGCCAGTTGATTGTGTTCGCCTGGGTGGATAAATGGATATTTAAATGTGGATGACGTTCGCGGGCCAGTAAAATCATACCCGGATCGGCCATAATCAGACCATCCGCGGCATAATCGGCCACACGATCTAACATCTCGGTGAATAATTTTACTTTACGGTTATGGGGATAAATATTCATCGTCAGGTATATCTTTTTACCCAACTGATGTGTGTAGTGTATGGCTTTCTTTAATTTCCGCTCATTGAAATCATTTTCTCTGGCCCGCAATGAAAATTTCGGTATACCGGCATAAACAGCATCGGCTCCGTAAGCCAGGGCATACCGAAGTTTTTCGGTGTTGCCAGCGGGTGCTAATAGTTCGGGTTTAAACATACATAAAAACCTGTTGTTTTTGTAGTCCCGAATTTATCGGCCTTATTCAATGAATCCAAATTTACATTCGCCTTATCAAATCAGAGTCACGGAATTTCTTTATCAGCTCAGAAGATAAAAAATGGAAGTGAAAGTACAAATCCGATATTATTGGCAGCAATGTCCTTGGTTTCCACAGGATGTTTCTGAACAACCAAAATCAGGACTTCCCACATTACCCCTACAAA
>WJIP01000223.1 GCA_014730185.1 Caldithrix sp.
CATTAAAGCGGCCGAAAGCGGGCTGATCGATTCCTTTCAGGTAATTTTTAATATTTTTGATCAAGCACCGGCTGATGCTTTGTTTCCCTTTTGCCTGGAACAAAATATCAGCGTGATTGCCCGCGTACCTTTTGATGAAGGCGGGCTGACCGGTAATATTACACCGGAATCGACTTTCCCCAAAAAGGATTTTCGCAATCGCTATTTCCGCGGCGACCGCAAAGAAGAATTGGTTGACCGCCTGAAGCCGATTCAGGACATTGTTGCCGATGAAACAGCGTCTCTGCCGGAAGCCGCCCTGCGATTTACCATCAGTTTTGATGCTGTAACCAGCGTTATCCCCGGTATGCGCAAAGTACCCCATCTACTGGATAATGTACAAAGCGTGGGTAAGGGACCGCTTTCAGCGGAAACTATTGAACAGCTTAAGAAGCACCGCTGGTTACGTAACTTCTATCAATAGAATAAAAGAACCCCGCAATGCGGTACTCCATTTGCGGGGTTGTAAAAATTAAAAATTGTTAGTGGTCAAGGGCAATTGGTCGGACTTCAATCTATTCATTTTTTATAGCAAGCGTCTCCTGATCCAGATAATCCGCCATTTCGGAATAATCCATTCCGGCGTCGACCACATATTGTGTCAATAATCTTTTTACCGCACCTGAAAATTCATCTTCATCCCAGGGCTTTTCAATATAATAATCCACCTGGGCTTCATTAATCGCCTGTATAGTATCGCGATGGGTAGCCAGACCTGTTAACAGCATTTTTTTAGTATGCACAAATCGTTTATCTTTGCTTGTACGTATGAGAAAATCCACTCCATTCTCCCCGGGCATGATATGATCGCAAATAATTACGGCCACCTGTTCGCCCTCATTGGCCAGATCGTTCAGTAAATCTTCGGCTTCGGAGGCCGATTCGCAGTCGTGTATGGTTACAATTGGTTCAAATGCTTGAACATCTTTTTTGATTGTGGCCAGTACCTCCCGCTGGTCATCAATACAAAGGATATTAGGTTTTGCCATGGTTCCCTCCGTGTGGTATTTTTATTTTAAATGTTGTGCCCTTTTCCGGTGAACTATCGACCTCGATAATGCCATTATAATCGGTGATAACCCGCTGTACAATGGTTAATCCCAGCCCCAGGCCAAAAGACAGGCCGGAGACCTTGGTCGTTACATTCGGCTGAAAAATTTTATCTTTAACCTCGTCTGGTATGCCGGGACCGTTATCGGATAATGTAATAACAAGATGTTTATCATCAAAAATGGAATGAATGGATAGCCTCGGTTGTCGGTCTTTAAAATGACAAACCGCTTCATAGGCATTTTTGATTAAATTGGTCCAAATTTGCACAAATTCACCCATATTGCCGGTGAGGTACGGTAAATCCTGCAAATCCAGATCAACCTGTAAATTGGTAATCCGGTGCCTTAGTAACGACATGGCATTGCGAATACTCTCATTGATATCAAGACCGGGCGAGCGTTTTTGGTTCTGCGCACCCATAGCCCGAATGGATTTAACCACATGAGTAGTCTGGTCCGATGCGGCCAGCATGTCATGAAACGTCGCTCCCAATTCCCATGCCTGGTAAATACCCTGGGCTTCTTTTTGCAGATCATGTGAAGCCCGATTTAAGTCTGCATCGCGCAATCCGGTCTGCGCCAGGTAAGCTGCGTTAGTATCATCCAAACCATGATCACGGACAATTTCTTTTCGGCGATTGCGGATCTCTTTGCTGGAAAAAAATCGGCCACGCATAAGGCCCGCTTCAAAAATGGGGCCATATTTTTCGTCCACCAAACGGCTGCTGATCTTTTCGACCAGCCAATGCGAATTACGGGCCAACACCGAAATGGAATTATTGATTTCGTGGGCAATGCCGGAAGCCATCTGCCCCAGTGAGGCCATTTTTTCATTTTCAATCAGTTTTTTCAGGGCCTGTTCTTTTTCCCGGTTGACTTCCTGAAGGCGGCGCTGCCGTTCCAGGAGGTCGGTGACCACCACGGGCATAAAAATTTTCTCCATGCAGTCATTTTCAGAGGGATTTGTTCGACCGTAATCGCTGCCGATATAAGCCACCTGGCAATCCGTTTCCGCCTCTACCGTGGCGCTGCTGCGATACGTCTTGGAAAAAAAACTATACACCCCGATAAAAAAATTAGGACCCACATCCAAAATTTCAATGCGTTGTCCATCGTCATGCTCCACATAACCCTTCATTCGGCCACTGCGCACAAGATAAAGGCGATCATTATAATCGCCTTGCTTCATCAAACGCTGACCGGCCTGCAGATTAATGACCCGCCGATCGTCGGAGAAATAATCTTCAATGAGTTGATAGAGATAGTGGTCTTGTTTATCCATAACATCCGTCTTCTAATCAATCGCTTTCCTTGCACGTAATATACAAATTGTTGGTAACAGTCACAATTCCCTGCCTGTAAAAAGTCATTTATACTAAAAACCAGTTTAGGATTATTTAGCTTGAAGCCGTTAATAACGAGTTTGTTATTCTTATAAATTTATTTATTTTTGCATAACCCATTAAACACTAGAAATCTTCACATAAAGGTATCTCATATGCGACCCTATATCCTGGCGGAATGCAACTATAAAAATTTACAAGACAGAGACATCGATCTGGCTGTTCTACCCTGGGGAGCTGTGGAAGCCCACAATTATCATTTACCTTACGCGGCAGATATTATTGAGTCGGATAACATTGCGGCGGAAGCTGCGGAAAAAGCCGACCGGCAGGGAGCTAATCTGATTGTCTTTCCCACTATACCCTACGGCGTTAATACGGGTCAAACGGACATCAAACTGGATATGAATATGAATCCCAGTACACAATCGGCCATTCTGCACGATATGCTGACCGTTCTCAATCGGCAAAAGATATATAAGTTTTGTATTTTGAACAGTCACGGCGGCAATAACTTCAAACCGATATTGCGGGAATTGGGCTTACAGTTTCCCCAGATGTTTTTAAGTTTCTGCAACTGGTTTAATGCCATTGAGAAAACTGAAATTTTTTCGCATGGGGGCGATCACGCCGATGAGATGGAGACCAGTTTACTCCTATATTTGACCCCGGAACTGGTATTACCCCTGACCGAAGCCGGATCCGGCCGGGAGAAACAAATCAAAATTAAGGGCATCCGGGAAGGCTGGGCCTGGACCGAACGGCAATGGTCAAAGGCTACAGAAGATACCGGCATAGGCAATCCCGCTGACGCCAGTGCGGAAAAAGGGAAAACCTATTTTAAGGCCATTACCGACAAGGTGGCTGAGCTGTTTGTGGAAATAGCCCGGGCCGATATTAATGATTTGTACGAATAACCCGTATTGTAAATAAAACATCATTAAGCGGAATCCAGTCTCTTGCCTTAATCTTCTCGGTTTAACATTTTTTTAAAAAACAGGAGCACATTTACTTGCCTGTTTGTGAATGTTTTCATATATTGCTTGTTAAGCAAGCATAACAAAAAGCAGGCAAGGCTAACAATGAGCAATAAAAACGTATTTTCCGCAATTAATAATTGCATATATATAATGCTCGGCATTCTCTTCATGCATTTTTCTTCACAATATGCATTTTTACATGTACATGTGACGGAAAACGGACATATTATTATTCACGCCCATGCTACCCCTAAAGAAAAATCCTCCCCCCAAAATCCATCACAACCCTGCCAGCATCATCACAATAACCTGGAATACGCTTTTTATCTTTCCATTTCTCAACCCGATAAATTACTGCCACCTTCGTATGTATGCTGGAATAATATTCCGAACGTAATTTTAACGGCATTAATACATAATGAAGCGCTGATTTTTTTCCCCATTTACCAGCACTTTTCATTAAGAGCGCCACCTTATTGCTGATTTTCAATCCATTGCCTTTTAGCATGGTTTGTCCTATTGAATCCATTTAACATAAAGATCCATATATTTAACTTTAGAAGAGGTGTTTTATGAAACACACGATTATATATAGATTTCTTATCACATACATATTTGTCTTTGTTTCTCTATTATCAGGTACCGAACATCCGGAAACCGCCGGTACTGCAATTATAAAGGCAGGTACTATTTCTGGAAAAGTGCTGGATGCGGCTACCCATCAACCCTTAAGCGGAGTAAACATTATTATTCTGAACAGCACGCTGGGGGCTTATACCGATAATGAAGGTAACTTCACGATCAGCAATATTCCGACAGGCAATACACGGGTCATTGTCTCCTATATGGGCTATGAACCTCAAAGACAAGCGGTTTTGGTGGAGCATAATAAAACCAGCCGCATAACGTTTCGAATGGATCAGGATATTTTGGACTCCAGCGCCATCGTTGTAACCGGCACCAGCACGCCTTACCTGTATGAAGAAGCTCCCGTAAAAACCGAAGTTATCACCCAGAGGCTCATCCAACAGACCCAATCCTGTAACCTGGCGGAAGCCATGGCACTGCAAACCGGAGTACGGGTGGAAAACAACTGTCAAAATTGTAATTTTACACAAGTACGGATTTTAGGATTTGACGGTAAATATTCGCAGGTACTGATTGACGGTGATCCGGTTGTCAGTACCTTGGCGGGAGTTTACGCCCTTGAACAATTTCCCGATGAAATGATCGGTCAAATTGAGATTGTTAAGGGCGGCGGGTCGGCTTTATACGGTAGCGGAGCCATGGCCGACACCATTAATCTGCGCACACGACAGCCGAATATGAATCGGAGCCGTATCACGTATGATTTGCAATCGCTGAGCGGTGCTCTGGATAATCGTGTGGGCATGGTGGCCGAGTTGTTATCCAATGACGGCCGCACGGGCGCCTTTATTTACGGCTCAACCCGGCAACGAGACCATTATGATCATAACGGCGATCGTTTCAACGAATTGGGTACGTTAAATAATGAATCCATCGGTATGAACTGGTATTATCGCCCCATGAATCAAACCGAATTAAAAGCATCACGCATCGCATTCATGAAAAACGACGCGGGGGCAATGATTTTGACAAACCCGTTCATGAAGCCGATATCGCCGAAGCCGTTGAACACCAGCGCTGGGGCGGTAAAATGCGCTGGGCTCAGAACCTTAATAAAAACTGGTCCTATAAAGCCAATTATTCATTCTCTTTCCTGAACCGTGATTCCTATTACGGGGGGCTGGCCGGAACCACCGCACAAGATTCCATAAAGGCCTTAAACTTTTAGGGAGCAACGGAAAATCAAACCCACTCCTTCCGTATTCAATCCACCTATTCTGCCAGCATACACCGCTTTACCGTTGGCGGCCAATATCACAGCGACATGCTCATTGATCAATCCGTCAACAATCCACTGTATCATATCGATCATACGTATACCATCAGCGGTGTGTTTATTCAGGATGATTTTACGGTATTGCATAATAAACTCAATGTCATTGTAGGTGCCCGGCTCGATAAACATTCGGAGTTATCGGCTCCCGTAATCAGCCGCGTTTTAATGCCAAATATTCCTTCGAAGATGATTTCGTTATGCGTGTGGCTTATAACACCGGTTTTAAAGCACCGCAAACCTTCGATGAAGACCTGCATATTGAATCTTTGGGCGGGAATCAACGGGTCGTTCGAAATGCTTCGGACCTAGAGCCCGAAAGGAGTCAATCCCTTTCCGGTGGTCTGGAGTATGAAGGATACGTTGGCGATCACGCTTTACTGGCCGGAGCAACTGTATTTTACACCCGCTTAAGCGGTACCTTTACCCAGGTTAAGCTTGCCGAACAAACAGATGACCTTGTTCTTTGGCAGCGTAGCAACGGCGGCGGCGCTTACTTGTATGGTATTGAAGCGGATTTTGGATTTAAACCAACGCGTGCAAGTGAAATAAGGCTGGGTATTACTTATAAGCAATCGGCTTATAATACAGCCCAAGAAGTTTTTGCAAATGTCTTTAGCGACCAATTTCTGCGAACACCGGATGTTTATGGTTATTTACGGGCTTCCTTGGATGTAACAGAATCATTTAATCTTTTCAGTGCCGCTAAATATACAGGAACCATGCATGTGCCCAATGAAACCGATGCCACCATCGTAAAGACATCCGATACTTTTCTGGTATTGGATACCGGCCTGCAGTGGCAATTTCCGTTTACAACAAGCTTTGATGGTAACCTTGCTTTTGGTGTTAAAAATATAACCAACGCCTACCAGAATGATTTGCAAAGGGGAATGGATCGGGATCCGGCATATGTCTACGGACCACAACTGCCCAGGCGTATCTATGGAAGCCTTGAAATTTCATTTTAATCGTTATCAAAATCACTAATCCCTTAAGGAGAATGAATTGTATAAAAAAATCCCGACCTGAAGTATCCAGGCCGGGATGGGTGGTTAAGGAACTTTATTACATATTTACGATGATTTGAGCACCCAGCTCCTGAGAACCGGTTCCGCCCACAAAACCCTTGGCAAATATCGTATAAATTTTACCATCTTCAAGGGTGATGCCCGACAGATCGAGGACAACACTTTCCGTACCCTGCAGCCGTACCTGCAAATCATAAGTACCAGCAGCTAACGGCGTAAAAGCTGTATACTCTTTAAAGCTTTTATCGGCAAAAACAACGTTTCCGTCCGTGGTGGTAATATCCACGGCCTGTGCGTTAGGTGACAAATGGATGAACCGGGCGTGAGCATTGCCTGCCGCAGGTGGGGTTAAATCATCTTCTATCAGCAGGGGCTCAATTTTTGAGACAGAGTCTACGGCAAAGATGGAATAATACATATCCTTCATGAAATCAATATCGGCTTCGATAACGGTGGTGGATGTTCCGGCTGCATTCACTTTGATGTTGCGTGTTCCACCGGTAACCGGTAAATATGATGTATTATTGGGAAATTCCAGGCCACTGCCGGCAACCATATCATCGACCCGCAGGTCAACTGCCGGCGCATCGGGTGAAGCGTGTACCACCATGGCATTGGCATTTCCGAAGGCCGTTAAATCGACAAAAACGTCGCCGGCGCCGTTGTCTACAAACACGCGGGCTATAAAAGGATATTGATCATTGCCGTTTAATGTACCTTTAGCCGTTACGGTATAGACCTTACCGTTTTCCACGGTTATCGGATCGAAAACGATGACCTCATCACTGGAGTTGGCCGGGGTGACGGCAAAAACATAGCTGCCCCCATCAACTTCGATGTAATTGGCTACTTCTTTGAAAGCAACATCGCCAAATACGGTCGTGCCCTGGCCGCTGTCCAACTTTATATCGACAGCCGGAGCATCCGGGGACATATGAGCGAAGCGAATTTTGGCTTTATCGCCAACAGCTTCTCGGCTGTCTTCGACTACAACCGGCTCAATTCCGCTCAATGCACCTGCTGCGATGACCGTATAGTCTTTATCCTGCTCCAGTACCACATCGGCGTCGATAACCACCGGGGAGTTGGCCCCGGCCGGTGTTACCTGCAGATTCGTCGATCCGGCATTTAACCCGGCATAACCGGAAGAGATGCCATAGGCCAGATCCTGAATAGCGGTTTGACCATTGGCAGCCACGTCAACCGCAGGGGCGTCATAACTGGTATGAATGACCCGGACCTGGGCTTTGGATTCCATATTGGACATACCGTCGTCTGAGTCTTCATTACAACTGGTCAGCACCAGGGATAGTGATGCAAATAAAGCGATGGAAAAAATCATTTTGTTCTTCATGAGAACCTCCTTAAAAAGTTTATTGTTTAATGAACTGATGGTAATATAAGAGGCTGTCTATAATTTGTCAAGTTTAAGTCTACTTATTTGTCTAAAAACATTAGTGATCCCTTGTAGCTTTTTGATTCAAGCTTTTGTTATTTTTGTAGATAGCGAATTTATAAAGTTTCTATATTTTTTTGACAAACATTAGACGGGTTGTTATATTGTCATCATGAATGAAGAAAAAAGATATCCGATTAAAGTCGTTTCCAGAAAAACCGGCCTGAGTCTGCACGTCATCCGAGCCTGGGAAAAACGCTATCAGGTCGTTCATCCCCAACGTACGGATTCAAACAGACGTTTGTACAGCGATGGGGATGTTCATAAACTTCATTTATTAAAACAAGCCACGGATAGTGGATACTCCATTGGAAACATTGCCCATCTATCCATTGACAGCCTGGAAGAACTTATCGGCTATGGCCAGAAATCTGTTAGTCAATACAATCAAGTACATAATACAAATAGCCCAAATACCGAACCGATCTATTTCCTCGAGGAGGCTTTGAGGGCTGTGCGCCAGTTTGATGCCGGTAAACTGGAATACCAGCTGCTTCAGGCTTCCGTCGTCCTGTCTCAACCAATTTTAATTGAACAGGTCATCGTCCCTCTCGTAGAACACATCGGAAATTTATGGCGTCAAGGGGACTTGCGCATTATGCACGAACATATGGCCTCGGCGGTATTGAAATCCTATTTATCCAATCTGCGAAACGCCTATCGACCTCAGGGCAATGCCCCCTCGCTAATCGTGACCACTCCCAGAGGACAAATTCATGAAATCGGCGCCTTAATTATTGCCCTGGTGGCCGCAGCCGAAGGCTGGAATGTAATTTATCTGGGACCGGATCTGCCATCGGAAGAAATTGCCGCCGCCTGTTTGCAGAAACAGGCCCGAGCAGTGGTGTTAAGCCTGGTATATCCGGCGGATGATCCGGCATTATATCAGGACTTGGTTAAACTTAGACAATTGCTGCCGGAACGCGTAGCTATTTTGATAGGTGGTCGGATTGCCCCCCAATACCTAAGCGCAATCAACCAAATCGATGCCTGGACCAGTGATGATTTATCCTCTTTCCGGGGTCTGCTGGAAAAACTGCAACTGCGATAAAGCGGACTGCCAATGCTGGGCACCTGTGTTATGCTCCGTTAATCAATATGATCCAATGGCAAATTCAATGGAATTAATACGGATATTCGTTAATAATCACGGTTTTCGGTTAGGTATTATTTTCGGAATTTAACAGGAAAACGTACGAACCAGCTCACTGAATCCATTTTGTTTGAGCCATAGCGCATCCGGGCATTACACCGCTTCAGCGACATCCTGGTCCTTATATTGCAGCTGATACAGTTGATAATATAAACCCTGCCGGGTCAACAGGTCCCGGTGCGTGCCCATTTCCTTGAGATGGCCTTTGTGAAACACCAGAATGGTGTCCACATGTTTAATAGTGGATAAACGGTGGGCAATGATAATGGACGTGCGATCACGCATCATGTACTGTACGGCATTTTGTATCTGAATCTCCGTTTCGGTGTCGATACTGGAGGTGGCTTCATCCAGAACAAGAATTTGGGGATCAAAAACCAGGGCGCGGGCGAAGGATAACAGTTGGCGCTGACCCATAGACAGGGAGGCGCCCCGTTCGTTAAGCACCGTTTGATAGCCTTTAGGCAGGCGGGAGATAAAACGGTGAGCATCCACTTTTTTACAGGCCTCCATGACCTGTTCTTCACTGATATCCGTATGGTGTAAGCGCACGTTTTCTACGATGGAATCGGAGAACAGAAAAACATCCTGCAATACCAACGACATGGATGAACGTAAACGATCCAGTTTCCAGTCGCGGATATCTGTGCCATCGACAAAAATATGACCCTTTTGAATATCATACTGCCGGCCCAGCAAATTGATCAATGTCGTTTTGCCGGCGCCCGTATGGCCAACCACGGCAACACTTTGACCGGCGTCTATTTTAAAAGAAACATCCTGGAGAACCGGTTCGTCTTTTTCGTAAGCAAACCACACATGATCGAATTCGATATCACCGCGGATGGTTTCCTTTGAAACCGCCTGCGGTTTGGATTGAATATCTGTCGGGGTATCCAGCAATTTAAATATACGTTCGGAAGCCGCCATGGCCCCCTGTAAAATATTATATTTTTCCGACAAATCGCTGATGGGCATAAAGAACATCTTGGCGTATTGAATAAAAGCCACGATGGTTCCGAAAGTAACGGCCGATGCGGGATCCAGTCTTAGCAGCCCGCCGCGCCATACCACGATGGCCAGGGCCACACTGCCCACCAGCTCCACAGCCGGAAAAAAGATAGCGTAATAAAAGATCATCCGCACATAAGCGTTGGCATGTTCCTTGTTGACATCCGAAAACTGTTCGAAATTTTTCTTTTCTCGGTTAAATACCTGCACCAGATTCATGCCGGTCAGATTTTCCTGCAGTGATGTGTTGATCTGCGCCAACCATTTGCGCACTTCCCGGAAAGCGGTACGCACTTTGCGCTTAAAGATGCCCGTGATAATGAATAACACGGGAATGGTTGTAAACGTCCACAAAGCCAGTTCCGTATTGATGGACAACATCATGATGATAATTCCAATTAACAGAAATATATCGCCAAAAATATTCACCACACCCTGCGTAAACATCTGGTTAAGGGATTCCACATCAGAAGTAACCCGGGTCATTAAACGGCCTATGGGATTTTTATCGTAAAAGCGCAAAGACAATTTTTGCAGGTGTTTAAAAATCTGCGAACGCAGGTCGTACATCAGTTTTTGGCCCAGATACTGGGTAGCAAACGTCTGAGCATATTGCACAATAAACGTCAGGATTAGCACCCCGAAATAAATAGCAATAATACCATAAAGACCGTTTAAATCGTTGACTTTTATGTAATCATCAATGGCCAGCTTGGTAATATACGGGCCTAAAATTTTTAAAAAGGATGCTCCGATTACCAGTATCACGCCTATCAATACGATATGCCAGTAGGGCCATGTATACCGTAATAGCCGCTTTAACAGGCGGCCGTCGTACGATTTTCCTTTGAATTCATCATCATGCATCATAAGGATTTATCCGCAGCATTGCTTTTTGCTAAACAATCAATATAGTCAATTAACGCATTTGACTCAAATGCTCCATGTATCATAAAAGTCGTTGCAGAATGGCTTCTATTTTGTTTACTGTATACTGTAATTCCTGATCGGTGGTATACCGGCCAAAGCTAAACCTCAGTGCACTGTTCACGATATCCTCCGGTAATTGCATAGCCTGCAGTACATGCGATGGACGAATACTGCCGGAACTACAGGCCGATCCCACGGAAACCGCAATACCCTCCATATCCAGGTTAAGCAGCATAGATTCGCTATTGATGCCGGGAAAAGCAATTTTACTGATAAACGGCGAGCGGTCCGCCTCTTGGCCTATAACCCGGGTCCTGGCATACACCCGGCGCAAAGCGTCTTCAAACCCTTGCTGGCGTTGCCGGGCGTGTTCATAATCGTTCTTGTTTTCACCAATCAGTTGCACCGCTTTGCCCAGTCCGACGATGCCTGGCAGGTTTTCCGTTCCCCCGCGCAGGGAACTTTCTTGGCCCCCGCCGAGTGCCGTCTTTTCCAGGGCAATACCCTGCCGTTTGAAGAGTGCTCCGCATCCTTTGGGGCCGTAAATCTTATGGGCCGACACGGATAACAGATCAACGGGTAATGTACTCACATTGATATCGATTTTACCGAAAGCCTGTACCGCATCGCTATGGCAGACAATGCCCTTTTCCCGGCAATAGGCGGCAATCTCGGGCACCTCATTAATGATACCGGTTTCATTGTTTACCATCATAACGGAAACCATGCAGGTATCGGAGCGCATCAATTGCCTGACGCTCGGTAAGGTGATGCGACCTTGTCGATCCGGCATGGCCCAATCGACCCGGAAGCCATTTTCCTGTAGATATTTTCCGACCTCCCGAACCGATGAATGTTCGATGGCAGAGAGGATCACATGAATTGGTTTGTTTCTGCGGGCTAAAGACCGGGCCAAGCCGATCAATGCCAGATTGTTACTCTCCGTGCCGCCGCTGGTGAAAAATATTTCGTTGGATTGCGCCCCCAGTTCGTTCGCCAGCACATCGCGTGTCTCCTCCAGTTTGATTTTCGCACTCTGACCGAACCGATGCACGCTGGACGGATTGCCGAAGTGGCGCGCCTGCCAGTCAAAAATCGCTTTGTTGACTTCTGCAGCTAAAGGTGTTGTGGCGCTGTAATCCAGATAAACGTTCATATTACAATCTATTTATTGATCCGGTTTCATTATCCTTTGATAAATTAAAACAAACGTTGTAAATTACAATATATTCCGTTATAAAAAATCCATCATGATGGCTGAACCATGGGCATTAAATCCTATTTTATTTTAAGTGTTTTGTTGGGCTTTTTTATGTTGCCCGTAAACACTTTCGCCGCCTTTCACAGCAAAATGTATGGTCCGCCGACCACGGCATTAGCCGGCAGTGGCCGGGCCCTTTTTCAGCCGGACTATGCTGTTTTTGTAAATCCGGCTACTGCTTTTTTGGACAGCAGCCGATTGGGGCGTATCGATCTGGGGTATCGTAATTTTTACGGATTGCAAGGAATACAGCAGCTCACTTTATCTTGCGCCTTAGCCGTGAAGGGACACCCTCTGGGATTTGGGTTTAGCCGATATGGCAATAATTTGTACGCAGAGAACGAATTGCGAATGGGTTACAATTTTGCTTTGGGTCCGGCTTTCCGCGTCGGTGCGAGTTTGAATGTCTATGCTCTGGAAATCCGGAACTATGGCCAGGCACAAACCTTCGGATTCGATGTGGCGGGGATTTACATCATTAATTCGGTTTTACGTACAGCATTTGTGCTATCCAACCTGCACCACCCTGAAATCGGCCGAAGCGGTGAACGTATCAATCCAACTATCGCCGGGGCTTTTGTGTATCAACCGGTTGAATCCATGCAATTAGCCTTCGACATTGTGAATGAAACCGATATTGAATTTGACTACCGCCTCGGGTTGATTTATAATTACTGGCGTTGGTTAAAATTCAGGGCGGGTGTTCGCCAAAATGTCGATTTGTGGAGTGTCGGTTTGGAAGCCGGCCAGGACACTTACGCTATACATTATACGTTTGAATATCATATGCAATTAGGCGCTAGTCATGCGGTTGGATTTTCTTATGCTTTATAGATATTTTTGGATATTGCTAATCATTGGTGTGCCGGTCATCGCTTTTGGACAAACCGATTTCGACACCGAAATCGCCAAAAATAAAGCCCAACTGCAGGAAATCATTGAACAAATCGATCGCATCAAACACCAAATCAAAGCATCACAGGATAAAGAAACCTCCCTCAGCGAACAAATTGCCTTAATCGATCGGGAAGTCGCCTTATTATCACGTAAAAAAGGTTTGCTGGAACGGGAAAGCCGCTTGCTGCAGAAAAAAATAGCTGTCAACAATATTCGGCTGCAAGAAACGCGGGAACGCTACCAACAATTAAAGAATTTATACGCTCAGCGTGCGATTTACACCTATAAGTACGGCCGGCTGCGTAACCTGGAATTGTTGCTTACAGCGGAATCCTTTAATCAGGCATTGGTCCGCTATAAATATCTGAACCGCATTGCCGAACAGGATGAACGTAACCTGCAGTTAATCGAAGAAAAAAAACGGGAAATACAGCAGTTACAGAATCAACTGGCCGCCGATCTGGATCAAAAGCGTCTAACCCTGCGGCAAAAAGAAGACGAACAAATGCGTTACCTGTCCCGTAAAAAACAAAAAGAGTCCCTGCTTAAGGAACTACGCTGGAACACCAGCCTTTATCAAGAACGATTGTCCAAAAAACAACGGAAAAAAGAAGAATTGGATAACATCATTATCGCCCTGGAACGTAAGCGTCGCTATCAGGAACAAACCGGGCGCATTGATGAAGATTATGTGCAGTTCGATTTTGATGACTTCACCAAAACCCGCGGCAAACTTCCATGGCCGGTTAAAGGCAAAATCATTTCCAAATACGGCAAAGTGCGCGATCCGCTGTCTAAAACCTTTATCAAAAACACGGATATCGAGATTCAAAGTCCCCTGGGTACGCCGGTTAAATCGGTTTTCAGCGGGGTTGTACGTATGATTACTTATTTGCCAAGTTACGGAAATACCATTATCATTGATCACGGTAAGGGTTATTATACGGTGTACTCGCATTTGGATGAAATCTATGTACGTAAAAATGACATCACTAAAACCGGGCAGGTTGTGGCCACTGTCGGTGATTCCGGTTCGCTTTCCGGATCCAAATTGCAGTTTGGTATTTACGGCGGTAATAAAACTTACAATCCTATTGCCTGGTTGAGCAAATGACCGGCTGTACTTATTGGTTATAAAGGATTGTATCTTGTAAAACCCCTCTGCATCAAATTTTTTTGACTGAAATGATAAACAATAGATTGGTTTGAAACAGGAGAAGATCATGGCAGATAATAATCACTACAACGTCATTATCGTGGGATCCGGTCCGGCCGGTTTAACCGCTGCTCTGTATAATGCCCGCGCGGAGTTGAAGCCGCTGGTGCTGGAGGGTAGTGAACCCGGTGGACAGTTGACCATTACCACGGATGTGGAAAATTATCCCGGGTTTCCCGAGGGAATTATGGGACCGGAGCTGATGGAGCAGATGCGTAAACAGGCTCAACGTTTTGGAGCGGAATCCAAATTTGAAACCGTAACGGAAGTTGACCTGTCCGAAAGGCCATTTCAAGTGAAGAGTGACGGCGGTTCCTATACAAGCGATGCCCTCATTATTGCTACCGGCGCCTCCGCCCGGTGGCTGGGACTGGATTCAGAAGCCCGCCTAAGGGGTAAAGGCGTTTCGGCCTGCGCCACTTGTGACGGTTTCTTTTTTAAAGATAAAGAAATCATCGTGGTTGGCGGCGGCGACTCGGCCATGGAAGAGGCTACCTTTTTAACCAAATTCGCCAGTAAGGTGACCATTGTGCACCGTCGTGATGAATTCAGGGCCTCCAAAATTATGATCCGTAAAGCGGAAAAAAATCCAAAAATCGAATTTGCTTTTAATAAAGTAGTGGATGAAATCCTGGGCGATGATTTTGTTACCGGTGCACGGCTGAAAGATACCCAAACCGGCGAATTAACGGAAATGAAAGTGGACGGTGTGTTTATGGCCATTGGACACGATCCCAACACCAAAATATTCCGGGATCAGATCAACATGGATGGAGACGGTTATATCCTGCCCGATCCCGGTAAAACCACCACTAACGTGCCCGGTGTGTTTGCCTGCGGTGATGTGCAGGACACGGTTTACCGCCAGGCGGTGACAGCCGCCGGCAGCGGTTGTATGGCCGCTTTGGACGCAGAGCGTTTTCTGGAAGCCCAGGAAGAGGAATAGGTACAGGAAACTACCTATTGCTTTGTGCTATTGAAAATGGTGAGCTTTTATTTTTTTAAAATGATTTTGATGGATGGCCCATTAGAGTTAATTGGGAAGTAGGCATAGTTACTAAGCCTTTGTGCTTAATTTTTAATATCATCCTGCTTACAATAAAAAGCTAAGGCGGATGGTATTTTTGCGTTATGCATTTTGTTTATGCATGCAGTTGCTCATAAATACTCTAATATTTATTGAATCAATAATAATCTTTGGGGTGTGAAAAATGTTCGGTTTGAATTTGATAAAGGGAAATGCCGCTGCTCGCTTCCTTTTCTAAAGTTATTGGTACCATCCCGGTGTACCTGTTGATATCCGCGGCTTAAAAGCTGGGTACTTATAATTGTTTTCACCTCCTTTCCGGTTAGATCATAAATTTTTATAGTAACGTTCTCCGGCCGCTGCAGATAAAAGGGGATGATCGTTACAGGGTTAAAGGGATTAGGATAGGTTTGACCTAAATGATATTTTTCGGGAATCAAATCCGGTGCTTCGATATTGGTAATGAAATTATTGCAATAAATCTTGTTGTGTAAACGCAGTATATTTTCGATTTCATTGATGCCTACAATCCAATTTTGGCTTGCCGGTATTATAGACATCATAGATATTGACGCTCTGTATCTCCTGGTTCCGGTTTTCCAGCCAGTCCAGGTAGTGAAGTTAGGCGTATCCGGGTAAGTACTCTCAGACCGGCTTTCATAATTGTAAAATGATTGTCCGCAGGCACTCTCAAAGTTCAGCTCAGGTAATTGATCATTATCCAAATCCGTGGCAGAAAAAGCATATACCTCTTAATCCGGGCAAATTTTTTGCAATTGAAAACTGGAATCGTGCTGCAGGTCGAAAATGGCGCATTCAGCAATTTGGAGATCATGTTCCAGTTTATAAGATCCAATTATATTTAGTTTATTATCAGAACCAAGGTCCGTTATTACCATAGGATATCCAAGTAAACTGCCCACAAGAATCTTTTTTTCATAAACGTACTTATCTTTAGTTGTATTACTTGACTTTGCGATCGGGTCGTTTAATTTAAAATAAAATCATAAATGATGGGAGGAAGATATGTTACACATTAAATCCGTATTGATGATTTGTTTTATTATGGCAGGATTATTGGTTGCGCAAGACG
>WJIP01000224.1 GCA_014730185.1 Caldithrix sp.
ATGGTGGCTCCGTAATGGGAATGAGCGTTGTGGGTCTTGGAATTTTGGGTATGTCTATCTTATTCTGGGCCTATGGTGGTTTGAATGAAAACGTTGAATTGAGTTTTGTCATGACGTTACTATCGGGTTTTGCCATGGGTGCCTCTTCCATAGCTCTTTTTGCACGCGTGGGAGGGGGAATCTACACTAAGGCAGCCGATGTTGGTGCAGATTTGGTTGGTAAAGTTGAAGCGGGTATCCCGGAAGACGATCCGCGAAATCCGGCCACCATTGCGGATAATGTTGGCGATAATGTGGGCGATGTAGCCGGAATGGGTGCTGATCTTTTTGAATCCTATGTGGGTTCGATTATCGGGGCGATGGTATTAGCGGCAGCGGCTAATGCAGCTAATTTGGTTATGTTGCCTCTCACTTTAGCCGGCTTCGGAATATTTGTTTCTATATTAGGCACTTTTGTTGTTCGAACCAAAGAGGGTGGTAATCCACAAAATGCCCTGAATATTGGTACTTTTGGTGCCGGTGGACTGATGGTGATTCTCAGTTATTTTATTATCCAGTATATGGTACCGGAATCGGTTGAGGTGTCAGGCGCCAGTGTTAGCGCTCTGGATATTTTTCTGGCAACTATAGCAGGATTAATCGCCGGTATCTTAGTAGGCTTATTTACGGAATATTTCACAGCCGAGAGCAAAAAACCTTCGCAAAATATTGCCAAAGCCAGTGAAACCGGTTCGGCCACTAATATTATAGCCGGACTGGCCAATGGTATGTACTCGACGGCTTATCCGGTTATTACCATTGCCATAGCCATCATCATCGCTTATTATTTTTCAGGCTTGTATGGCATAGCTATTGCGGCTTTGGGCATGTTATCAACAACCGGAATTCAACTTGCAGTTGATGCTTACGGCCCGATTGCCGATAATGCCGGCGGTGCGGCGGAAATGGCTGAATTGGCACCGGAAGTGCGAACGCGAACCGATAAACTGGATGCTGTGGGTAATACAACGGCAGCTATCGGTAAAGGATTTGCGATAGGTTCGGCAGCATTAACGGCATTGGCCCTGTTTGCTGCTTACCGGGAAACAGTAGCCGCATCTTTGGGAATTGATCACCTGGCACTGGATATAAGTAAACCGGTAGTCATGGCAGGTCTGCTGATTGGTGGGGTGCTGCCCTTTATTTTTTCTTCTTTTGCTATGAAAGCGGTAGGTGAAGCAGCGTTTGATATGATCGAAGAAGTCAGGCGTCAATTCAAAGAAATTAAAGGCCTCATGGAAGGTACGGCAAAGGCCGACTATGCCCGCTGTGTTGATATTGCCACAGCGGCAGCCATCAAGCGGATGATAGCACCGGGACTTTTAGCTGTATTAACACCGGTCTTTTTTGGTTTGATCCTGAAAATGCCGGAAATGCTTGGCGGTGTTTTGGCAGGCGTTACGGTTTCCGGCGTTTTATTGGCTATTTTTATGGCCAATGCCGGTGGCTCTTGGGATAATGCAAAAAAATATATAGAAAGTGGTGAACATGGCGGAAAAGGTTCCGATGCCCATAAAGCAGCTGTTGTTGGTGATACGGTAGGCGATCCTTTTAAGGACACTGCCGGCCCTTCATTGAATATTTTAATTAAATTGATGTCGGTTGTGTCATTGGTAATTGCGCCTCTCATTTAATTTGGGGCTGATTTACTTTGATACCTTACATTTGATGTAAAAAGTGTTTAAAATTAGTTTAAGTATATAAATTCACATAACTACACTTAATCCTGCTCCGATAACAACCTCGGAGCCGTAAAGACCATAGGAGGTAAAATGGCTATTTATGAATCGGTTTTTATTGTAGACAGTCTCGTTGCTCCCAATGAGATTGAGGCTATACTGCAACGTCTTTCTTCCATTATCACAGATCATAACGGAACTGTCCGAAAAATTGATAAATGGGGGAAACGTCGGCTGGCTTATGAAATTGAAAAAAAGCAATATGGTTATTATATCGCTTTGGAATTTGAAGTCGACGCCAGCACGAATCTTCCCAAACAGTTAGAGTATGAATTTAATTTTAATGACAAGGTTATGCGTTTTCTTACATATCGGTATGATAAAAATAAACTCCGCGCCATGGCGAAAGAGCAAAAAGAGACTGAAGAAGTCACGTCCGAGACAAGTAGCGTAAAAGAAACCGAAAACAAACCGGTCGCACCAGCGGAGAGTGCAGCAGAGGAGAAGACTTCTGCCGAGCAAGATTCGCCGAATGAACAGACCGAAGAAAACGTATAGAAAGGATTGAAAAATGCTTAGAATGAGAAGAAAACGTGTTTGTCAGTTTTGCCAGACCAATGAAGACCATATAGATTTCAAAGAAGAACGCAAATTGGTTCGTTTTTTAACCGAACAGGGTAAAATAATTCCCAGGCATACTTCCGGAACCTGTGCAAAACATCAGCGACAATTGGCCACTGCAATAAAAAGAGCCCGGCATTTGGCCATAATTCCTTATGTTACAGATTTTACACGCTAAACCGACAAACTAAAGGGAAGAATGATGGAAATAATTCTGCGTAAAGATCATGATAAATTAGGTAAAATTGGTGAGGTTGTTAAGGTAAAAGACGGTTATGCCCGAAATTATCTGATACCGAGAGGAATCGCTTACATTGCCAGTGAACCTAACAAAAAACGTCTTGAAAATGATTTAAAACAGCAATCATGGCGGGAACAGAAAGACCGGAAACATGCGGAAGTGCTTTCCGAAAAGCTGAAAAATGTGTCCTGTACTATCCCCATGCAGGTGGGTGAAGAAGACAAACTCTTCGGATCGGTTACTTCCCAGCATATCGCTGAAAACCTGGAGAAAGAAGGATACAAAATCGACAAACGTAAAATTCTCCTTGAAGAACCCATCAAGTCTTTGGGGATTTATTCAGTACCCTTAAAGTTACATCCCGAGGTGGAAGCGACCATAAAAGTTTGGGTGGTTAAAGAGTAAAACCCTATGTTCACTCTGAAAGCCCTTCATGTAAAAAACGGTGCATTTCAAAAATGAGAAGCTGAATACGACGATTATTTGGCATCGTCGGATTGATTGTTGAGGCTTATGAAGCAGACCAAGTTCGTAAGCCTCTTATAATAAATTAAGAATGCATCTTATGTTTGCATTCTCATTTGTACGAGAGCTTATATGGCTTTTGCTCAGGTTGCATTCAACTTGCCGGTTCATCATACTTTTACCTATGCAATCCCCCCTGATATGAATTCTCTAACCAGAGGCATGCGTGTTTTAACGCCCTTCGGGAAACGAACGATTACCGGCGTTGTCGTAAATATCAACTCCAATTCCGATATTTCATCTCCGAAAACCATTATCGATGTTTTGGATACGGTACCGCTGGTTAATGCTCAGATGCTGGATTTTACGCAGTGGCTAAGCTCCTATTATCACAGTAGTTGGGGACAGGCTATTCATATTGCTCTGCCGAAAAATATTGATGTTGAAGATAAACATATTGTTCATCTGCTGGATGCAACCGGTGATGAGCAATTAACCGAGAAGCAGCGCGAATTATACCATATTATTGGAGCTAATCCGGATAATACAACGGATTTTTACAAGAGAAAATTTGGGCAACAGAACTTTAATTATTTTATAAATATTCTGGAAAAAAAAGGTCTGATCAGTAGAGAGAATGTGAGACGGGAAGCGAGGGTAGGGACTAATTGGCGTAAATTTGTTATAGTGAGATCCGACTATACCGTAAAGCGCGATCAAAATGAACAATACCGGAATTATATCAAAAAGAGACCGGATGTCGATACCTTTATGATTGATAACATCGATAAGCCGGTGCTAATGTCGGAATTTTTAAAAACAAATGGTATGGCTAATGCCACGTTATACAAAATGCAAAAAAATGGAATGTGTGATATACAAGAGCGCCCTCTGCAACGTGAGCCGACTTTTGCTTTCAGAGATCCCATAAACGAAACGATCGAACTCACCGAAGAACAATCCTCCGTGATTCGTAGAATTATTGAATCCGTTAAGAGTGATCGTTTTAAACCCTTTTTGCTGCATGGTGTAACCGGTAGTGGAAAGACTCAGGTCTATATCGAAATATTAAAGCATATCATCAGGCAGGATAAAACGGCTATTATTTTAATTCCTGAAATTGCCCTAACGCCCCAGACGGTGCATCGATTCAAAGCCACATTTTCAGAAAAAATTGCTGTTTTTCATAGTAAAATGTCCATTGGGGAACGGTACGACGCATGGATGTCCTGTTTTCATAACAGGGTTAAAATTGTGGTGGGGCCGCGTTCTGCACTTTTTGTTCCCCTGCAAAGTATTGGCTTAATTGTTGTTGATGAGGAGCATGAAACCACTTATAAGCAAACAGATGTGGCTCCCCGTTATCATGCCAGAGATGTTGCCGTTTATTTAGGTAAACTGCATAAGGCTGCAGTCATTTTAGGCTCGGCGACTCCCAGTTTGGAATCATATCATAATGCCCACAAAGGAAAGTATGAACTTCTGGCAATCAACAATCGTGTCAAAAACATCAAGATGCCGCAAGTAACCATACTTGATATGACGAAAAATGTGAGAAAAAAAACATCCGAACAACAGGCTACCCTGTTTTCACAAATACTCATGGATAAAATTGGGCTGCGTCTGCAAAAGAATGAACAGGTTATCTTATTGCAGAACCGGCGTGGATTTTCTTCTTTTATGCAATGTCAGCGTTGCGGTTTTATTGCTGCCTGTCCCAACTGCGATGTAACGCTGACCTATCATTCATTCAATCAAACCCTGCAATGTCACTTCTGCGGTCATAGGCAACCGGTGTTTGCTGAGTGTCCTAATTGCGGAGGCCGGCAAATTGAATACAAAGGTGTGGGAACACAGCGCATTCAAAATGAACTAGCGGATATTGTGCCCCAGGCTCGAATCATTCGCATGGATCAGGATACTACCAGAGGTAAAAATCGACATGACCACATTTTGAAAACTTTTGGCGATGGCAAAGCAGATATCCTATTGGGAACACAAATGATAGCTAAGGGACTGGATTTTTCTAACGTAACCTTAGTGGGTGTCATATCGGCTGATGTGGGATTGGCATTACCCGATTTTCGGGCATCTGAACATGTGTTCCAGTTACTGACCCAGGTAGCTGGTCGCTCGGGTCGCGGCGATAAAACCGGAGAAGTGGTTATCCAGACATACCAACCCGCACATTACGCGATCCAATTTGCCAAAGAGCATGACTATAAAGGTTTTTTTCATGAAGAGATGAAACATAGGCAAAATTTTAGCTACCCTCCATATTTTAGGATTATTCAACTGGTATTTACATCCAAACAGATGAGTAACGCTATCACCTCGGCTAGAAATGTTGCCATTAATTTGAAATACAAAGCAAAATCTTTTAGTCAGGTCATCGGCCCATCGCCGGCAGCGATTCCCCGCTTGAAAAATTTATACCGCTGGCAGCTTATTATCAGAATTAACCCCCAAACGGATATCACCGGCCAAAACACAAAAAACATCATCAAGAATATGCTGGATAATCGCAAACAGCTCATTGAAGGACAAACACGTGTAGATGTAGATGTGGACCCGGTACTCATCCATTAAGTATATTTGCGATAAAGGCTATTAATCTGTAAAATCTTCTCAAGTTAATGCGATAAATTAAATTGGATTATCCATGGACTATAAACACCCTGAATTCGAAGAACGTCTTGAGCATCGAAAAGCTGAATCCAAGCGTAATCAAAAACTAGCCGATATGGCCGAGCAGGCCTCAAAATACAAAGTAGAATATGAAAAATTGCAGAAATACCTGCGCAATATGGAGCAGGAACTTCATAACCTGAAAGAAAAGCAACAATTTTTCGGCTCGATATTTAAAGCGTTGCCGGTGGGTATTGTTATAACAGACAAAGAAGGCATTATTCGGTTCTGTAACGAACGTATTGTAGAAATTAGCGGTTTGAGTGAAGCTGAACTCAGCGGGGCGCAATTAACC
>WJIP01000225.1 GCA_014730185.1 Caldithrix sp.
CCTTTAAATGAACGGCTGCCGCCTGTGAAAAAAAGAAGTTTTCCAGCGTGTACTTATACCCGTTAGTGTCGGATTGGTCATAGCTGACAGAACGTTGTATCCGAAGCAATCCCATGACAAATGCGGTTAAGAGATGCTCGGTTATGCGGTGAGATTTAAAATTGAAAACCCAGGGAAATACGATGCGTACTGCCCAGATCCCATTCAAAATTCTGGTAGGCATAGTGCAGGACGTAATCGCGGAAGCGCAGCCCGAATCCGCCGGTCCAGTAAGTTGTTTCATCATTTAAGATGAGCCCGGAACGCAGGGCAATGTATTGCAATAATCGGAGTTCGCCCCCCAGCCGCACGCTTACCTTGTCGTCCTTCACATATTGAATATCGGTGGCCATAATGGGCGACTGCCCGGTAACGGTCCAGGGCAGTTCGTAGGCCAAACCCGTACGTATCAGCATTGGCAGGTTGGTTTGCCGGTTTTTCAGAACCGCCATTTTACCCAGATTCTGCATGGTCAGTCCCCAATCCATTCCCCGCCAGATATCGGTTTTTTTAAGGCCCAGATCAGCGGCCCAGCCGGGGGCCAGTTCCATGTAATATTTTTCATACAAATATTTTAAATTGATACCCACCTGCCAGTCCTCTTTTATGATGGTGGCATAGGACAGAGCGGCGGCAAAGTTCAGAGCCTCCACCGTGCCGGAAGGTTCCACTGTGGGTACTTCTCCGCGGATTTCGATCCCGGGTATGATAAACGTATTTACGGAAAAAGCCAGATTGTGCCGCCCCCGCATGAATTGCACGGCCAGAAATTCCTGCCGTATATCGGCAATCCAGCTGTTGTGCATCAGATGCAGGGAACGGGAGTCCGTGTGATTGAGGCCGGCCGGATTCCAGAATGTGGCTGTAGCACCGCTGGACAGCGCCGTATACGCCCCGCCCATGGCCGCCGCCCGGGCATCCACATCGATTTTTAGAAAATCCATACCGGTATCGGCCCGGCTCTCCGGGGTTTGAAAGATGGTCATCCCCACAATTACCGACCAAAGTGTATATTTTAAAAACCAGTTCTTTTTCATTCATCCACTCCGTATAGCTTAGTGTCCGTTACATGCGGACATGGTGATTTCCATAGTGTTACACTAAAATATTCCAGTCATTATTCAGGGCAAAATGAACTGCCAGGAAAAAATATGGCTGCTGCCCTCATCCGTAACGGGCGGCACAAAAACGTAGTCCAGTTTTGCCCGGGCGCTCAATATTTTAAATCCCATGCCGGCCCCGGCCATCAGGCGGTCATGGTTCAGTCCCAGCCTGAACCCCAGCCGATCCTGATAGCTGGTTTCCACGCCGAAATGGTGGCGATCATCGTTTTTAGTACTGCGTTCGTAATCGTAAAGCACACTCAACCAGGGCAGAGGGGTCTGGTACCGGGCCCCGATGATGTACAGGGTGGGAAATTTATCCACCGTGGTTCCGCCGAATTCGAACAAATTTTCCGTATTGGCTTTAAGCTGGCTATTGATATCGCGGACCACGGCTGCCACCTGCAGGGTGGGTGTTATCTTATACAGCAGGCCCGCATCCACGCCCACACCCTGTGACTGGTAGTCATCATCGCCCTGCACATCCAGAGATTCCCACAGATATTTTATGGTTAAACCGATGGAAAATTTATTAAAGAATTTACGGGAGAAATTAAAATACGCGGCATTGGCCGAATGACCGATCTCACCGGTTTGTTCCCCCACACTGTTATATCCGGTGATATCATCCACGCCGGTGTTGATCAGGGCCAGGGCCAGGCCGCCGCCGGGGGCCACATCCATACCGTAACCGATAAAATTGAATTGCCGGTCCAGGGATAGGAAGCTGTAGGAAAGCGCGCCTACCTTAGCATCCAGAAAGGATGTGAGGGCCGGATTGTAGTAAAAGCTGAAACCATTGGAAACATCGGCGGCACCGGCATTGCCCAGGGAAGTGGACCGGGCGCCGAGCCCCATGCGCAGATAGGCTCCGGCGTTTCCGCCGTTTTGCGCTTGCGCAATCCCTGCTGTCAAACCGAGCATTAAACCGATGATGATATATTTTCGCATACATTTTTCCATTATTATTAATTGATGATCACAATTTTTCCCCAGGTTACCTGCCCATTAAGCTGAGCCCTGAAAAAGTAAACACCGCTGGCCACGATTTGACCGGCGGAATTGGTGCCGTCCCATTTGGGTTTCAGGCCGCTGACCGGTACGGTGGTGACTTTATCCATGGCAAAATCGTAAATCTCTATGGGCTCATCCAATGCTTTGTTCGCTGCGAACTGAAAACGGATGAACTGCTGCCGGGACGGAGAGAAGGGTGTGGGATAGGCGTAAATTTCGGGATCTTTGCGTACTTCAGTGGATACATAGGAGCGGATGATTTGCCAATCCTCAAAGTCGTAATTAATGGTGGTGGCCAATCCATCGGAACCGCCCAGCCACAAACGGGGCAGGCCGTTATCGGGTTGTACGGCCGCCGAATAAAACTCGTCCTGAAACATTTCATCGCCGGATTGAAAATCCTGCAAATCGGTTATCGAAGTTTTCCATGTATTCCCGGCATCGAATGAATAGTAGACGCCCAAATCCGAGGCCACAAAAACTTTCCGGCCGTCGAAAGCGAAATTATGGGCAAACAGACTTTCATCCACCAGCAAACGCTGCCAGGTTTCTCCGGCATCAACGGTGCGGCTGACGGCCCGCAACTCCGTTTCACTATCGGCCTGAATGGTGGCCGCCCACAGCATGCCGGTTTGCTCCTGATAGGCCAGGGCCACTACGAAATTGCCGGAAAGGGTTGATGAATCATCGGCGCTGTGCGCAAATTGTGTCCAGCTTTGTCCGTTATCGGGGCTCATACTGATGCCGCCGGCCGTGCCTACCCAAAGGGTATCGTGCACATTTAACAGAGAGAATACCCGATGATTGAGATAATTCAGGCTGGAAAAGGGTAAACCGTCGGTGGTCACCACCTGCCAGGTTTGGCCCATATCATCGGAACGTCGCAGGCCGCCTCCAAAGCTGGCGATCCACACCGTACTGTCCACAAAAGCGATGTCGTAGGTCAGATTTTGTACATTGGTGGTGGTGGGGGCATAATTCACTTCATTAACCGAATCCACCGGCTGACGGATATGCTGCCAGGTTTGGCCGAAATCGCGGGTATAACTGAGTCCGCCTCCGGCCGGAAGATTGTCGTCGCTCACGGTCGTATCAAAGGCGCTGGCCACCCATAAAGTGGAATCGTCCATAAAGCCCATAGCCGAAATGCCGCCTTTGCCTTTGTAATCACGGGGATAAAACGTTTGCCAGCTTTCGCCAAAATCGGCGGTTACATTGAGGCCGTAACCGGTGGCGGCGTATACCCTGTTTTGATGCACCAATAAATCCACGATGCCGTTACCGTGCAGCCGACCCTCAAACAAAGCGCCGTCTTCATCCTGTAAACGGTAGCCGGCTTTATACAGTTGCTGACCGTGCACCGCTTGCATGACCAGAAAAACGATTATGAAAAAGGCTGTTTTTTTTATCATTCATATACCTCTATGGAATCTGTGTTGGCCTCCGATAAATTGCCGGCCTTATCCCGCATGTAAAACGTAAATATATAGGTACCCGGTTTGGTATCCAAATCGGGATTGTCGGAACTGAAAACCAGCATGGGGAAGGAGTAGACGCCGTCTCCGGACTGCTTATCGCCGTAATACAATTCTCCCAGTTTGCCGTAGTTAAACGACTTTCCGTTATCCACCATTCGGATGGGTTGACCGTCGTTGCCGTATTGGCCGTTGGGTTTCAGAGAGAAAAAATAAACGGAGTCCACATCGTTCAGGCCATCCGGATCCTGCACGGTGGCTTCGATTAAACCGAAGGTGTACTGGCTGGGCTGTGGTTTTTGCAAGCTGTCCGGCATGGAAATACCGGTGATTTGTCCGGCGCCCTGATTGGGTGGATTATTCCCGTTATCTTCGTTGCAGGCCGTAATCATAAGAGCCAGGGGTAGAATGATTAAGACAATCGCCAATTTAAATTTCATGGTATCTCCATTTCAGTATCCACTTTTAAAAAACATTTATCAATATCGAAGACCTAATTCCGCTTCCGGTGGTCCTCTTCATTAGAATTGTAAAGCCAGTGCCGCCCAATCGTTCTCCGATCTCCGTTCCGTTAATTGCCACCCTTGAGCCGCATAATGATCCATAACCAACCGCACATCATCCTTTAAAATTCCGGATAAAATGAGCCGGGTGCCATGACGCGCATACGTTTTCCAGTCCGGCGCCAGTTGCATGAGAATATTGCGGTTTATATTAGCGGTGATTATATCGTAACCGTCCGCCGGTGGTACGATATCCTGCAGGGTACCGGTCTGCAGTCGGATGCTATCCGCACAGTGATTCAACTGCACATTTTCCGCAGCATTCTCCATAGCCACCGCATCGTTATCGAAGGCGGTAATTTGGCGGCACCCGCGTTTGGCAGCGTAGATGGCCAGAATTCCGCTACCCGTGCCGGCGTCCAGCACACGCATATCCGGGGAAAGAAGGTCCGCCAGAAATTTAAGGATAAGGCGGGTGGTCTCGTGATGCCCGGTACCGAAAGCCATTTTGGGAGCGATGGTGATGGCTGTGGTATGGTCGTCGGATTGCGCCCTTTCCCAGTCCGGATAGATAACGATATGATCGGTTATACGAAAGGGTTTAAAATGGTCTTTCCAGGCTTCATTCCAGTTCTCATGGGGAATGGTAAAAATTTCCATCATCGAGTGCCGGAAGTCGGGCACCATACGTTGCAGAGTATGCACTATATTCTGTTCTTTTTGGGCATTCCACTGCCGTACATCAAAATAGACCTTAAAGTGATCGCTGTGTTCTTCGATGCCCTCGCAGCGCAATTTTGTAAAAACGGCTGTCAGGTTTTCCAGTTGATCTTCGGGCAATGTGCATTTAACCACAACCCAGTCATCGTGTATCAAAATGACTATCCTCAGTGTTTATAACCATGCCGTTAATCACGGATGGCAATATTAACGGTAACGCCGAATTCATGATAGGAGTACTTTCCGGATATCTTGTTTTCATTGGCGCCCATTTCATAAAATAAACTTCCCTGCACCCGTTTGCTGAAACGGTAGGTTGCCGACGGGCGTAATTTCCAAGAGCTGGTTTTCTGTTTTTCTTCGAAATCTTTTTGTTCATATTGTTTCTGAAACGTACGGTTCTCGGAAGCGTCGAACGTCATGTTGAAATTGATTTCATTTTTAAAAGTTTTGCCTTTAAAGGGCCACACGGGTATGGGGATTTTAAATCCGGTGGTTTTGGAATAACTCAGGCTCAGGGTCATGGAACTGGTTTCCGTTTTGGAAGCCCCGGCCGTACCGGAAAAGGAATAACTGGTATTGCTGCTCATGCGCATATTGGCACTGATACCCCACTTAGTACGCAGGTTGATACCGACCAGCGGTTGCCAGTTGTTACTGAACGTCTGCGATGTGGGCAGAAAGCTACCGTCCAGTTTAAGGGTACGGTTTTCGCTGTATTTGCCACTGTGGGAATGGGTCACATTAACCGATTTGGCAAACGTGGGAAAGAACAGAAATTTTTCCACCCCGGATATCTGCACCTGCCAGTCGGGAAAAAAAGCCCGCCAGCCCTTCAGATCATCAAAATCCTCGATGGGATTGTCACCCATGGCAAAGTAGGTGCTGGACGTATTTCCGCTGCGGTTTTGCCCGTAATCGGAACTGGATTCCTGCTCCGAATAGTTATGGGTTAGCGAAACCTGCACTTTTTGGGTCAGATTAAAACTGGTGTTATTACGGATGCCGAAACGTTGTTGCCGCACCGGCCCGATTAAGTTCACATTCTGATCGATTAGGGAGCTGTCCTGCCTCACACCGGGATTACGGGTTAACCCGAACTGAAAATCCCATGAGGGAACATCATTCAGGTACTTATGGCTGACCTGATCATCAAAGGTAACATTGGTTTTGATACTGTTCCAGTCGGCTACAAAATCGTACAGCAGCATTAAGGGATTGGGGATGGAAAAGGAAGGTTTATCCTCCTCTTCATCCTGGCCTTGTTGCTGGTCGTCGCCCTGCTCCTCAGTGTTTTGGTTGTCCGACGATCGTGCCGACCGTCGACCGCGCGGCCGGCCGCGATTATTATTGCTTTCGGGGGTATAGATGGTTTTAAGCAACTGACCGGGATTAAAGGTTAACGAAACCTGTTTCTGGGTTTTATTGGAACTCTGCTTGTATTTATTGCCATTGGTCAACTGATAGGAAAAATTACTGTTAAACGACATGTTGGTGCGTAACCAGCGGAAAAGGTCGGGACGAAAGTCCGCTTTAAAGCTTTGATTAATGTCTGTATCCAGACCGAAGTCGCCTTTGGTCAGGATATTGGTAAGCAGCTGTTTATGGGTTAAACTGTCAAAGTCGGCATCCGACCGATAGGATCGGGAATAATTAAAGGACAGGTTATCCAGTAATTTGTAATTTCCGGAGATGGAACGATTGGATGATGTATTGGACCGTATTTTAACTTCGTTTTGTACGGTGTCCACCTGGCTGCGCCGCAGTTGTTCGGTTTTGGAATCGGATACATTGGCCGACATATTAATACGATCCGGTGTGTAATAGATTTTTTGATCGCTGAATTTCTTGATGAGCGGTATCTTTTTCAAAAAACCGAGCGGCTGAATAAAATTATTGCGGCCGAAAGGGATGTTGTAGGTCACCGACTCTTTAATTTGTTTCGAATCATTGTATTTGATTTCCCAGTTACTGCTGTGCCGTTTGGAATAATCAATATTCAACCGCAGATTGTCGATGGTGTATTTCAGGTACCATTGTTTGGATTTGGACCGTTTTTGGATGGTCGTCCCGACACCAATAATTTCGCTCACATTCACCTGATCTTCCAGCTCTTCGGGCAGATCGCGCAGTCCGATGAGGGATTTGACTTTTTGGGTGAACGTATCGTTGCGGTAGCCGGTCAGCTCATCACTGCGGGGAATATATTTGGGCACCTGCCGGCTGAATGAGGCCCGGGCGTCTACGGGAATGGAAATATTCCATGAAGGGGGTAAAAATTTATCCAGATTGATTTTGCCGCTGTAATTTTGCCGCTCTTCCGTGTTACCGCCGCCAAATTGCTTACTGATGTTGTGGAAGTCGGCGTCTTTACTTTCCAGTTGAGCGTTAAACGACAACAGGTCAGCTAATTGTACGTTGGTGCTGACCCGCATGGCGGTCGCTTTAATTTTACGTACCTTGGATAAGCGTAACTCATCCAGCCACAACTGACCGGTAAACGGTGTGGGATCGTAGTGGCCGGGATCATTGCCGCGATGTTTAACCCCAATTACGAAATAGCGGATGGTCTTTAAGCTGGGACGCCCGTGTGCCCGGTAGTAAGCGCCGGGTTTGCCCTTAAGATACACCGTACGTTCTTCACCCACTACCGGTTTTGTTTTGGCTAACTGGTCCAGATCGATATCAATATTATTAACGTTTGTATTCCATCCGGCGTAAATATCCTGCCCGTATTCATAATAATTATTCTGATCGGAGCCGAATCGCAAATAAAATCGGATTTTGGAGCTATCCCCCGCTTCGGGGGAAAGCGGCGGACCACCCGGCAGATCTTTGTCACCATGTACGAACATACGCATCCGTTTATAGTTCACCAGGTCCATGGCTTTGAACAGCGTTTTTTGAGCTTCGGCCACCTGCCCCGGCTGGAAATCCACTAAATTCATAACCAGTGACTGCTCCTTGGACCGGGCTTTGGTAATGCGGTCGACTACACCGGATACACCCGGTGGGGAAACGTAAGCCTCGCGGTCTCCGACGGCTTCGGCATTTTCTTCTGTATTATATGTTTCCAGAGAAAACAGCGAATCGTTCTCCACGAATTGGGCGGTGTCGTTTTCGGCAATACCGGTCTCTTCCCATTCGTTGCCCACAAAATCAAATGTGGCAATAAACAGACGGCGGCGTTCCGTGGGCAATTGATCAAACCATAACCGCACGAAAAAGATTTGCTGGAACTGCTCATTGGGCTGCCCGATTTTATCGGTAAAGTCCTTAATGGGAATGCGGAATAAGCGCCAGCCTTTTTCCGTCGATCCTTTGATCCACTTCTGGGCATCGGGGGCATTGGGATCGAGTGAAAAGGTATATTCAAAATATTCATTGGAAAGAGATAATTGGCCGTCGCCATCCAGGTCTTCTGTATCCGGATAACGGGATTCGCGGGATTGACTGTTGCCTTCCGTGCCGTTAATACCATCATAGCTGATACCGTCGTAAACGTTTAAAGCGCCGCGATTGGGTTCTTCCCAATTGTCATTAGGTTGATCGCCCGGCCGGCCATCGGCAATACCGTCGATTCCGGTATCTTCATTTTCTTCCAGCAAACCGTTATTGTTACGATCTTCGGTATTCAGATTGTGGTAACTCTGTTCACCACGAACGTTATTGCCCTTCATGTACCAGTCTTCGGAAATACGCCCGATATTGATATGCGCGCGCCCGGAGTCGCCTTTAACCCAAAGCTCGATGTATTTGGTTTTTTGCTGATCGGCAAAACTGAGGGTAGAGCGCATGATTCCCACCCAGGCGCTGTCCCGGTGGGTATCCTCATCCCGCCACAAATCGATACCCAGGACATCCGTAGTTTGACCGGTTTGGGCGTTGACATCCCGGTTCGGCCAGATATCTTTGATGGGCACCTGATGGTAGGGATTAAACCATGACATATTGGCCCGGGATTTATTCACCACACTATCGATGGGTGTGGATAATCCTTGCTCTTCCAGGGCCACCAGCTTTTTGGGCGGACTGGCCATGCTCCAGGTTCGATACCGTATACCAAGGGTAGTCGTGCGTTTGGCCGCTTCAAAATCATCGATATAAGCTACACCCTGGTTGTCGTTGGTCTTTTCATTGTTAAGGGTGTTGGGATTGGGCAAGACCTGAGCAAATTCGCCTTCGAAATTGATATTGGATTCGGCATTGGTTTCCACAAAGGGCAGGGCATCCACAGCTTTGGTCAGAAAGCGCGGTTTAAATTTGAAAGCCGCGTTCAAGTCCCACACGAAGTTGCGAAAAGGCTCCTGGCCCACGCGCACCTTTTGATCCAGAGTCGATTTATTCAGATAAAGGGCGGTTAGTCCCAGGAAAGAATTATCCAGAAAACGGTATTCAAGGCGCCCGCCGAAGATGGTTTTTTTATCCAATTGAAACAGATTGGCTCGTTCGTATTTAATCTGAATTTGTGAACTGCTACGTTTGGCTTCCGGAGAGGTTAAGGTCAACTGGCCGCTGAAATAATCGATGGTGTAGTCTTTATCGCGTTGTAAAGTGCGGCCGCCCAGAGTAACCACTTCACTGCCTTCCAGTACGTAAAACCCCAGATCAAAGGTGGATTTGGTGCTTTTGGAGGTGATGATCATCTCAAATTTGCTCTCGGTAAGGAAGGCGTTCTGATCGGTGCTGCTGAGTTCATACATATCCACATGGTATTTATCGGGTAATTTATCGGAAAACCGGCTTTCTTCTTCCGGATTGAACGGCCTCACCGACGGAAACATAAGCGTGCCATCGGCACGATTGACAATATAGGGATTGTTGTCTATTTGTTCATCACCGCCTTCAACACGTTCGCCGTTTTCATTGAGTAAATCCAAACCCAGCAAATTGAGAAATGATTTATCCCCACCGTCGGGGTAGCGATCGTGGGTACCGGTTTTGTTGTATTCCAGGCGTACTTCAAAACCTTCCTGTTCAATATTGGTTCCGCCCAGCGAATAGACATTGCGCATCATTAGGGGCCAGGTTTCATCGTAGCTTGGCTGCATGGCTTTGGGTTTGATCAGCTTTAAAATAACGACCTGATTGGTATCGGTCAGCGTTTCATTCAGGGTACCGATGGGATAATTGAGATCATCGGGATTTTGAGCGGCGCTGGATGTGACATAAGCAATGGCAATGGCCTGATTGATTTGCGCCCTTTGTTTCAGTTTAAAATAGCCGCGATATTTATCAAAGGTATAATCTTTTTCCGGTTCTAAGCGCTCAAAAAAACCTTTCTCTACGCGTCCTTCGCGTCCTTCAACGCTCACCGTGTCGTAATCGACTTCATATTTGCCCGTTGATGGATTATAATAATGAGTCGGATCGATTACGGCGATACCATTTCGGGCATTGCCGTTGTCGTAACCCACGGTACGCCATACTTCCAACTGCAGGATATCCGTGCCCTGCTGGTATGTAAATGTTTGCGGATCCTGAGCCAGTCCATCATCAAAATGGTCGCGATACTGCTTGGAGGCGAAAAAGTATTGATTTTTGATAAAATCAATGTCTTTAACCGTCGTCTGAGATTCCTGTGAACCACCGCTGATGTTTAATTCCTGCTGCTGTCCTTTTTCCAGGGATGCAATACCGGTGAAATGCAGATTGCCCACCTGCATTTGCGTCTTAAGGCCGAACAGGCCTTTATTGGAACCGCCGAACATGACGTATCGGGTGGACGGCAGAGAGAGGGATATGTTGCCGGCTTCAATTTTTTGTACGATTTCGTCTTCATCACCGTCATAACGTAATTTGAGGGTATTTTCCACATCAACGGTGGCTTCACTGTTTTGTTCTACGGATACGGTGACTTTTTCACCGATTTTACCTTCCACGGTGAATTGCTGAGTCTGCCTAAAACGGGGACTGAACGTGTTTTGATTCTCTATGGCCGAAACAGCCGATCCGGATCGTTTTTCCGTTCGCCCGGAGAGATCAAAGGAGATGTTACCGGTTACCCGCAGACCAATGCGATCGGAACCGAATATACGTGTGAAGGTTTTGCTTTTGATGCGGAAAGGAATATCCAGTTCGATAGCCCCAAAGCCCTGGTCGGTGGTGCCCTGAAAATTCCGGATAACCATTTGTTTCCACAGTTCACGTGTTTCATATTCCAGGCGTTTGTTGACGTAGGTATTCAAATCCATTACACGGGGTAACAGAAATTCTTCCTGATCAATAAACTCCCGGGCGGTGATAAAATTTCCCGTTGAATCCAGTTTAACCTGGCGCTCAAAAACCGATGGCTTGGAATATTCAGGAAAGAGTGTGGAATCCCTTTGAATCTTCTGCAACCCCAGTAATTCAGGCTGAAATATCTCAACAGTTTTATAAGGTTGAGGCGGTTGTATACCTATTTGGGATTGCCCTTCGTTCCAGAAAAAGAGAATATTGATGAACGCAAGAAGGGTAATCGGGAGTCTTCCTACCTTGCCGATTGTTCTATGCCTCAAATTTTAAATGAATCCGTTTTATTAGATTCCCATTCAATTAATTACCGTAACAGTGTTGGCTATAGAAGACCTCCCATTTTGATGAGTGAAAGTTTGAAAATTTAACTAAGGAGCTGGCCTTTTTCAAGGTATTTTTTAACACATGTCTGCATTATTTTTATAATCGGCAAATTTAATACAGCTTTAACGATTTAAAACGGGTTAGGTTCATTATGAAAGCCATAACTTGTTAACCAACCATCAATATATTAAATTTACTTTGAAAGACATTTTGACATGCAACCGTTTTACACATCCTGAATATAAAAAATATTTGATTTCCAGCATCTTTGGATGATTGACAGAGAATAATTTGATTTGAATTTTGGTTTAGAATCGCAAAATTGAACAAAACAACAGGATTATAATGCGTCGATTAGCACCAAAATTTATCAAGGAATGGGTTACCCTGATTCGCGAGAACGGTATACGGGAATTTCTTAAGCAAAAAGGATGGAAGTTCCTAGCAGTTATCGTACTTTATTATCTGATCCGCGATACGATTTTATATATCATTATTCCTTATCTGGTTATTAATAATATTTTGTAGGAAATGGATACTACGAATAAGAACACGTAATTGTAAGATTTCTGGAAGTCATTTTGGTATTAACAGGAAAACAGTTTGCCGCTATTTTAGTAATAATTAAGTTGAGATGAGTAACGCTTATTTTGTAACTTAGTAAATTATTTTTAAGGAAAGGATTAAAAACTATGGATCAATTTTTAACTGCTGAATTTTGGAATGTTCTGATGGATAAGTCCATCGAATGGATCATCTCCGAAATCCCATCCATTATCATCTTACTATTGGTTGTGATGATTTCCTTCCGGGTCATTCGTTTTGCTTTAAATCGACTGAAAGACGTTCTGGTTAAACGAGCGGAAAAAGACACCAAAACTGATGTCGGCGAAATGGAAAAGCGGATTACCACTTTGTTGGGCATTGTCCGGGGAGTTTTAAAAATTATCATATGGACGGTTACCATCATGATTTTACTGCAAAAGTTCGGGGTTAATATCGGACCTCTCTTAGCCAGCGCCGGTATCATCGGTTTGGCTGTAGGTTTTGGTGCCCAGGAACTGGTAAGGGATTTTATTACCGGATTCTTTATTCTCCTGGAAAACCAAATCCGGGTAGGGGACGTTGCTATTATCAACGGTACCGGCGGGTTGGTGGAAGCTATCGAGCTGCGCACGGTAACCCTGCGGGATTTTTCCGGAACGGTACACGTGATTCAGAACGGTAAAATCAATTCGCTGGCCAATATGACCAAAGAGTGGTCGGCGGTTGTTTTTGATATTGGCGTCGCCTACAAAGAAGATGTGGATGAGGTTATAAAGATCATGAAACAAGTCGGGGATGATCTGAAAAATGATGCTGAATTCAGTAAACAAATAATCGAACCTATTGAAGTTTTCGGATTGGATCAGTTCGGCGACAGTGCGTTGGTTATCAAAGCTCGCTTAAAAACAAAACCCATTCAGCAATGGGCCGTGGGTAGGGAATTCAGAAAACGATTAAAGAAAGCGTTTGATGACCAAAATATTGAGATCCCCTTTCCGCATCAAACGATTTACTGGGGAGAAGAAATTCATCCTTTGAAAATCAGTACGAAAACAAATGAAAATTAATAAAAGTCGATTGAACCGATGTCGTTTAAAGGCCAGCCCATGCGTTTTACGGATCCTCTGATTTCCGGTGTACTCCTAAAACGATACAAACGATTTTTGGCCGATTTTCGGCTGGATAACGGACAGGTTATTACCGTTCATTGTCCCAATTCAGGCAGTATGAAAACCTGTAAAACGCCGGGCTGGCAAGGGCTTCTGAGTGACAGTAAGAATCCCAAAAGAAAGCATCGCTACACCTGGGAAATGATCCACAATGGTCGAACGTGGATCGGTATCAACACCAATATACCCAATCGAATTGCCGAGGAAGCTATAGCGGATGGTGCTATTCCTGAGCTGCGCGGCTACCAAAATATTCGCAAAGAAGTCAAATACGGCAATAATTCCCGCATTGATCTTCTGCTGGAAAATGGTGAGCAAAAATGTTATGTGGAAGTTAAAAATGTAACGCTGGTTGAAGAAGATGGATTCTATAAATTTCCCGATGCTGTTACCGAACGGGGCCGTAAGCACTTGTATGAATTGTTATCGATGAAAAAAGCGGGGAACCGGGCGGTTATGTTGTATGTCGTGCAAAGAAATGACGGCACCATTTTTAAACCGGCTGTGGATATTGATGCCAATTATGCTCAAGCGTTACGGGAAGCACACCGCAACGGTGTTGAAATTTTGGTATATCAGGCGGAAGTAAATCCGAATATAATTTATATTAAACAAGCGATCCAATATTCGCTGGATTAGTGTATGACCAAACGCATTCCCATAACCAATCGATTCAAACAGATCAGTGCAAATCTGCATTTTATCCTTGTAGAACCGGAATCGCCGGGTAATATTGGGGCGGTGGCCAGGGCCTTAAAAACAACCGGTTTCAAACATCTTGTGCTTATCAAGCCCTGTGACCTGGAAACGGAGGAGCTGAAACGTATGGCGCACCGGTCCATGGACATCGTCAACAATGCCGTTATTTATGAGGACTATAAAACAGCTTTTAGTTCCTATCGCCTACTGGTGGCTACCAGCATGCGTAAACGACACTTCAGATTTCCCATCCATTCACCGGATGAAATCAGCGAGAAACTAATACCGGTGGCTATGGATCATCCGGTGGCTATAGTATTTGGACGCGAACGTACCGGATTGACCAATGAGGAAATTCTGCAATGCCATTTACATTCGACCATCACTACCGCTACCCAAAACCCGGCTCTCAATCTGGCACAGTCTGTTATGCTCTATTCCCATAATTTATTTATGAATGCCAATACAATTGATACGAACTACAAGTATAAACTGGCAACGCAAAACGAATTGGAAATTTTATATGAGCATGTTGTGGAGGCTATGAATCTGGTGCAATTCAAACCGCGGGACGGCATGGATAATTTCATTACCCGTTTTCGGCGGTTAATCGGTAGGGCAAATGCCGAACACCGTGATGTAAGGCTGTTGCATAAACTATTACAGATCTTTGAAACCCGCATTCGGTATTTGGAATCTCAAGTACAGGAAGAAGAACAAAACAATATCTATTGAATGGAACGTTACTGTATTCATAATTGCAGGAGGGGAATGTTTGCTTAACCTGAAAATTATTTTTTAGTAGATAGAATTATACGCATTTAAAAAACAAGAACAATATTAATGGAGGAAATTTGAATGGACATTAATAATATCGAAGTACCGGCCACCTTAAAGGAAACCTTGCAAAAATCGATCGAACTGGAGGAGCAAGGTTATCAATACTATACAGATGCCGCCGAAAAAGTAACCAACTCATTGGGTAAACGCACCCTGGAAAGACTGGCCAATGATGAAAGAATCCATATAAAACGGTTTACTGAGTTATATAATGCGGTCAGTGATAATACCATCGATAAGGTAAACATCGAAGATACCCAGCCGACGACTTTCGATGAAATATTCAATCGCTTGAAAGATCAGCTGGATGATGCCATTGAGGATATGAGTGAAAAAGGTGTGGATGATGAAGAGGTTATTGAAATGGCTTTGGATTTGGAAAACACCACCCGGTTCTTTTATGAAAATGCTGCCGAGAGTACGAATGATCCCAAGATTAAAAAACTGTATCAGTTGTTAGCCAATGAGGAAAAGGCGCATTATCAGATTTTGAGAAAGACCATACAATTCCTGGAAGATCCTTCACTCTTTTTCGGGATGAGCGGGTCGCATTAAACTGTTATTTTACTTGCGGCAATAGCCTGGAATGTTCGCGAATCCATGATTGTCATTTCTATGGTATTGACCGGTGAATGGTATACCTGAAATATATATAAAAGCAGAGCCACCTCCTTATCAAAATGGAGGTGGTCAATTATTTCTTTTAAAATCAGTAAGTGCCACTCATAAAAGGATGAGGGTATGTTAAACTTTACCAAATCCGAGCGTCGGGCCCTTTTGGTAGTGGTCATCATATTAGCGGTTAGCATTTTCATACAATGGATTCTGCCCCATGTGGATAAGCCCGAAATGTACGACTACTCTCTGGAGGACAGTCTTTTTAACGCATTATCCGATGATACGGCTGCCTATTCATACGATAATTATGGTGGTGATAACCATAAAAGCGGTAAACCGGAGCTGAAAGAAAAAAGCATTAATATCAATACGGCGGATCAAAAAACACTTGAAAGATTGCCACGCATCGGTCCTGTCACTGCGGGAAATATACTGAAGTACAGGGAAGAAAACGGTCCGTTTGAAACATTTGAAGCGATTAAGAATGTGACCCGAATTGGTCCGAAAACTCTGGAAGGGATTCAACCCTATATCATATTAACAGAGGATACTTCCGGTACATACTGAATTATTTTTCTCTCGTTACATAGGGATGCAGAATGCGCCGGCCGATGTCTTCTGCTTGTTCCATGCCGCATAGTATTTCGATAAGGGTCAGGGCAAAATCAATGGCTGTGCCAACCCCGCGACTCGTAATAACATTTTGATCAATAACCACTCTGTCTTCTGAATAATGGGCGTTGGTAAATACGTCTTTCTCAGCCGGAAAACTGGTCAGTTTTAGGTTATCCGTAATGCCGGCGGCATGGAAGACTGTTGGAGCCGCGCAAATAGCGGCTAAATATCTGTTTTCTTCAAACCGTTTACGAACCCAATCCAACACGATAGCATCATTTTTTAAGTGGGTTGAACCGGGTTGTCCGCCGGGCAAAATCAGAATATCAAATGTATTTTCCTGCACCTCTTTATAATAGACATCCGTATTTATAGTAATATCATGTGAACCGGTGACTTGGTTTTCTTGCAGACCGGCTACGGTTACTTCAATGGAAGCCCTCCGCAGTAAGTCAATGACGGTTATGGCCTCAGTCTCTTCGAAACCGGGAGCTAACAGTAGGAGTGCATTAGGCATACAATCTCTCCTTATTACTTTATTTGTTTCTTTCTGATTTAGAACGACACACACTTTTTATGCAATAACCGGAATCATGTTTCGATCACCATGCAAATGAAATCAGCCGGAGGTATCTTTGCGTATGAGCTGCTGAAAATCTCCGCCGGTTGGGTTTTGAAAAATGCGCAAATCGAACAGGGGCACGATGGCTAAAATATGATCAAACACATCAGCCTGTACCTGTTCATAGTTTTTCCAGATGGTTTCGGTGATGAAGAAGTAAATTTCAATGGGAACACCCTCCGGACCCGGTGGTAATTGCCGTATCATATGGGTTAAACCCGGATTGATTTTAGGGTGTTTGGAAATGTAAGCATTTATATATGCTCGGAATGTGCCCAGGTTAGTCATGCGTCTACCATTAATGAGCGTGCTTTCATCGATATTGTGTTTACGGTTATAGGCTTCCAGTTCGGCTTGTTTTCGATCGACATAATCCGTAATAAGATGAACCTTACGGAAGCGGGCGACTTGCTCCCGATCGAGAAATTTAATACTGTTTTGGTCGATATAGACCGCCCGCTTAATACGTCGGCCTCCGGCCTGCTGCATACCACGCCAGTTTTTGAAGGATTCTTCTGTAAGTTTATGGGTAGGTATGGAAACGATGGTTTTATCCCAGTTCTGTACTTTTACAGTATGCAGGGCAATATCGATGACATCGCCATCGGCCCCGAACTTGGACATTTCAATCCAGTCGCCCACATGCACTAAATCGTAACTGGCAATCTGAATACCGGCTACGAAGGACAAAATTGTATCTCTGAAAATTAACAGAATCACAGCGGTCAGTGCACCCACACCACTCAGTAACACCCAGGGAGACTGACCTGTAAGCAAACCGATGATAACGATAATACTTAAAATGTATAATATGATGATGGCAATTTGAATATATCCCTTGATAGGCCGTTCTTTTGAAACGGATTGAGTTTCATAATATTTATTAAAAGCGTTAAGAAATGCTGTAATTGAACGCAACACTAACCAAAGCAAAAGAAGCTGACAAATTTTTTGAATAACGATGGCAATTGGGGGAAAAAGCGCAGCAAAGTTATAGATAATCAGTACCGGTACAATAAAGGAAAGACGGCGCAGTAAAGGACTTTCTACTAAAAAGTCATCAAAATTTGTTTTACTTTTTTGGGCTATTTTTTTCAGTAAACGTACAACAAAATAATTGGTGAGGATAAAACCCAGGTAACTGAGTAATAAAATACCTATGCCGTAAACAACATTCTCCAGAAGGGGGTTAGCTGTTAACCAGTCCGTAATTTTATTTAACCATTGCATAAAAAACTCCGCTGTTTCGTAGTACGTGGATCCATCTGTAATAGAGCATGATCAGACTTCTCTCAGCACCGATTGGGATGGAAGAATTAAATTTTCAAGGATTGTATCTTCCTGTCGGGTGAATTCGTAAACAGGTTGATTAACCACTTCGATGGTGTGGTCGTTATGGCACAGCAATCCGCTGCGTATAGGCATTCCCAGGCCAACAGTCCAGTGATCAATCTTCTTTAAAACTTGTTTAAGGATTGTCCAGTTTTCGGCTTCATTATGGGCATGAATAACCATGGGAATTAACTTCATCGTTTCAAAGACATTCAGATTACCTTGTTCGGTTAAATCCCAACCGTAGAGGCCCAATTGTATGGCACCGGCTGATACTCCAATAATTAATGTTCCCTGATAATATTTTTGCTTGATGATGGCATACATCTCCTGGCCCGATATAATATCCCAGCCTTTTTTAATATCACCACCAGCCAGAAGGATCAGATTAGCATCCATGAGGTTTTCTTTATCAATCGGCTCAAATGCTGATGAAATTTGGCTACAGTTTTTTATACCGTTGAGTTCCATAGCATATACAAAAATATCATAATAGGATGGATTATCCTCATTGGAGGCGCCGATATATGCCGCTCGCAGTGAATCTGAACTAGGATTGTTCAGAAGTTTTTTAAGCAGGAACTCACCGTTATACGGAGTATAAAGCCAGTGACTGTCGGCTAATAAGACAATGGGTTTAATAAGTATCCGTTCCATATGAATCTGTTGATTAGAAAATTTGTTTAAATAGTACCATATTATATTAATTTTAAAGGTGAAATACAAACCATTTCACAAAAACCATTCAAGTGAGCCATCCATATCTGTTGGATAAATTTCATCTCACAGACTGGCTTACTCCTCAAAAATTGATACCGATTTGACAGAAATCAATTTTGACTCTCTTTTTTTTGTTTTTAATTATTCTTCTTGCCAATTTAAAAGTGATTTGCTATTTTATGAAATTACGTAACTCAGTTTATAGTTAATTTTGAAGAAAGGCAAAACATGTCTGCAAATATACAAATACCGGAAACTTTAAAACCTGTCCAGGAGATGGCCTATAATCTTTGGTTTGCCTGGAATTACGATGCCCGGGAAATGTTTAAAACCATGGATGAAGCGCTTTGGCATCAATCCGCACAAAATCCGGTAAAACTATTGAATTCCATTACAGAAAATCGATTACATACTTTAGCCGGTGATGCAGCATTTTTAGAAAAAATGAATACGGTGTATGAACGGTTTAATGGTTATATTAACAATCCCAAAACCCGGTTTTCCGATAATTATTCGTATTTGACCGAACAAATGGTGGCCTATTTTTCGGCGGAATACGGACTGCATGAATCTTTACCCAATTATGCCGGCGGACTTGGTATACTGGCCGGTGACCATTGCAAAACAGCCAGCGATTTAGGCCTGCCTTTTGTGGCCGTGGGCCTGATGTATAAATTCGCTTATTTTGATCAAACCATTGATGAGCATGGCAATCAGCAGGAGCATTATAAAAAGTTGAATCCCGATGAATTACCCGTACAACTGGTAAAGGATGACAATGAGGAACCATTATTGGTCAGTGTGCCCATTCTGGATCGTGAAGTGTGGATCAAAATATGGGAGGCCCGAATCGGTCGCATTTCCCTTTATCTGCTGGATACGGATGTGGAAAACAATTCGGAAGAGGATTGCATGATTATCCACTCCCTCTACGGAGGAACCAGAGATACACGCATTAAACAGGAAATTGTCCTGGGTATTGGCGGCTTACGGGCATTGCGGGCAATGGGATATCAACCGGTGGTCTATCACATGAACGAAGGCCATTCCGCTTTCTTAGGGTTGGAACGCTTATATGAATTAATGAACGATGGTATGGCTTTTCGCATGGCCCTGGAATATGTTCGATCCACCACTTTATTCACTACTCATACGCCGATTCCGGCCGGAAACGAAGCTTTCGAATTTGATTTGATGGAGCGTTACTTTAAGAATTTCTGGCCCAAGCTGGAAATGTCCGATGATTTCTTCTTCGATTTGGGCCGCAATTTCAATGAGCATCAACATGAAAATTTTTCTTTGACGGTACTGGCTCTTAACCTGTCGCATATGGCAAATGGGGTGAGTAAACTGCATGGCGAAATTTCAAGAAGTATGTGGCAGAAGGTTTATCCGGCCATTCCCAAAAGCGAGGTGCCGATTGGTCATGTTACCAATGGTGTACATACCGAAAGCTGGTTGCATCCGAATATGGTCTGCTTGTTTGACCGGTATTTGGGTAATGACTGGCGGCAGCACCTGCACGATGAAAATTACTGGGATCAAATTGCCGATATACCGGATGAGGAATTCTGGCAAACCATGCTGGATATCAAAAAAGAGATGACCGATCATTTACGCAGCAACTATCATAAACAGATGCAGCGGCTGCAGCATGCCAATCATGATTTTCCCAACCCCGAAGACATACTGGATGAGGAAATTCTGACCATCGGATTCGCCCGTCGTTTTGCGCCTTATAAAAGGGCGGCTCTCATTTTTCGGGATATAGACAGGTTGAAGAAGTTAATTCAAAATGCGGATCGACCGTTTCAGATCATATTCTCCGGTAAAGCACATCCCCACAACGATGCCGGCAAAGAATTGATTCGGGTCATTAATAAGTTCGCCACAGATAAAGATTTGAATGGTCGGGTGGTGTTTATTGAGAATTATGGTATCGATGTTTCCCGTTCGATGGTTTCGGGGGTGGATGTGTGGCTGAATAATCCCAGGAGACCCTTGGAAGCCAGCGGAACCAGCGGACAAAAAGTTCCGATCAATGGCGGCATCAATTTGTCGGTACTCGATGGTTGGTGGCCCGAAGGATATAACGGAGGCAATGGTTGGACAATCGGTTATGAAATTGATTACGGCGATCACAACAAGCAGGATCAGATCGATGCCGATTCACTGTATAACACCCTGGAAAATGAGATATTACCTTTGTTTTATAATCGTGATGAAAATAATGTGCCCACAGGCTGGGTCAGGATGGCTAAAGAGTCGTTACGTTCGGTTATCACCAAATTCAGCACACATACCATGGTTTGGAATTATATCACCGAGTATTACGTGCCTGGCATCAAACGCGGTTTGAAATATGTGGAAAACGACTATGCCATGTTGTTTAAATTTAACCGCTGGCAAAATCGGCTCAAACGACACTGGCCCAAACTACAAATGCAATTGAAGAACGGTAATGGCATGGAAGAAGATAAACGTATTTTCAGTTCCGGCGAAACCAAAGAAATTGGTGTATTGATTGATTCTGAAGGGCTGCATGCCGATGATCTGCAGGTTGAAATTATCATGGAACGGCAGGATTCCATTATGGGCGAACAATCAATGAAAGTGTATCCCATGGGGCTGGTCAATCAGCTTAACGGATCCAAATACGAGTTCCGGACGACTGTGCAGGCCGGCAAAGATGGCAGCTATCGATTGAATTGTCGTGCGTTGCCCAAACATGCCGATTTTTTTGATAAACATGAACTCAGGCTGATTAAATGGCTGGATTAAAGAGTCTAATAATCTGAGTTTGTTGAAATACTAAAAATCCCGCCTGGCCAATGAAGCCGGCGGGATTTGTAATTTTATTGCAA
>WJIP01000226.1 GCA_014730185.1 Caldithrix sp.
GCCGCTTTCATGCCATTCGTCGGTTGATGATCATTTATGGAGATACCGAAATGGCGGACTTTGCCCTGCTCTTTCAGTTTGATTACGGCTTCTTTCCATTCATCCTGATCCGCCCACTGATCGTTCCACACGTGAAATTGCTGTAAATCGATGTAATCACGATTAAGACTGCGCAGACTACGTTCAGTCATGGCGATGATATGATTTTTGGGAAAGGATTCTTTCAAGGTTGAAGAATCGGATGCCGGCCACTCATATTTTTTGGATGGTATTTTAGATGTAATAAATAGAGTTTGGCCGCTTTCCTTCTCCACTTCACCGATTAGTTTTTCGCTGTGGCCCATGCCGTAAACCAGTGCGGAATCAAAAAAGTTGATACCCGATTCAATGGCTTTATGCAAGGCTTTTTTAGATTCCATGTCATCGGCACCAATCCACATGGTTTTACCGATGCCCCAGGCTCCGAAGCCCAGACGTGAGATTGTGTTTTGTGATTGATTAAATTGTCGATATTCCATACTGATCCTTTCTGGTTTTTTATTTACATTTCATCAACATTGTTTTCGGTTTGTATTAAAGTATCCCCACAGTTTTACAGGACAGCCAGAATTTTGACAAAAATCATCATCAAAATCATCGCAAAGGGATAGACCGTGGCATACATCAGCAAGGGGGCCTGAGACTCGGTAATACCCGCACCGGCGGCAAGACCGGGTGTGGAGGTCATGCCCCCGCTCAGCATACCCACCATCTCAATGAGATAAATGCGATATTTGAAACGGGCGATGAGCGTAATGATAATCATGGGCATGAGGGTGATGACGACGCCGATAAGAATGAGTTTGATGCCTTGCTGTTGTACCGTAGTAATCACTTCCGAGCCGGCCTTAATTCCGACTACCGCTAAAAACATAGTCAACCCCAGATCGCGAATCAGGGAAATGATTGGCATGGGTACCTGCCAGATAATGGGCCCCAGTTTAACCCGGTTGCTCAGGATAATCCCGGCAATGAGCACCCCGCCGGTAACACCCAGATTGAGGGAAATGGCTTTACCCAGAGAAAAAGGAATCAGCCCGATTCCAATACCGATCAGAATACCGGCAATGATGGCGAAAATGTCACCATATTCGATTTTTTTCATCTCATCCCCTAAGAGATTGCGAATAGCGGTCATGTGGGCCGCATCACCGGCTATGCGCACGCGGTCTCCCCAGTTCAGCCGCTGATCGGGTTCAGCCGTAAATTCCAGACCGCCGCGACGAATGCGGGTTATATTTACATTATACATGGCCGGCAGATTGAGCTCGGCAATGGACTTACCCACCATATCTTTGTTAGTGACCACAAACATGCGCGACTCAAAATACTGTACTGTTGGAATCGGTTCATCGGTGACTTCTCCCATAAAAGGTATGGCAGTTTCTATCCTCGATTTTTCGCCGACCAATCGCACCACATCACCCACATGCAGCTGAAGCTCGGGAGAAGGGATGCGTACCTCCCCATCGTGTTTTAAACGGGAAATAACCGTACCGGTCATACGTGAAAAATTCAGTTCTCCTAAAGTTTTACCATCGAGCGTCTCGCTGGTAATACGCACATGTTTATGAATCACTTTCTGGCTGCCCGCGCGCTGTTTGCGGTTTTCCTGTTCTTCTTCCTTCCGAATATCCACTTTAAAAATATAGGGTAACAATTTAATGAATAAAATAACCCCAATGACGCCAAAGGGATAGGCGACTCCGTAACCGGTCGATGTTAAAGCTGAACCGGTGGTTTCCTGAGCAGAAGCCAGGCCGGGTGTACTGGTCATGGCTCCGGCAAACAAACCGATAGCCAGTTGCATGTCAATGTTCCATATATACGAAGACACGTAGGTAATCAAGGCTCCGCTGCCCAGAAGGATGATCACTAAAAGATTGATGCGCAGACCCTGTTTGCGGGAAATATTAAAAATGGCCGGACCGGCCTGCAGACCGATGGCATAGATGAATAAAATAAGGCCCATCTTTTGAAATTCATCGAGCAGTGTAAATCCGTAATTACCAAAAATCATGGCTACAAACAGGATACCGGTGGCTTCAAATGAAAACCCCCAAATCTTGATGCGTCCAAACAAATAGCCCAGGGTAATGATTAAAAAAAGTAAAATTACCTGGTGATTTTGTAAAAAATCGGTGAATTGCATAAGCCCTTTTTACCAATGTACCGAGGGCAGAAATATAAGTTAAAAGACTAAATTATCCAAAGATAGACATCAATGAGTAAGAGGGATATAGTTAAATCAACTGGTGTTTATATCCATAATTCACTAAACCGACCACCGAGGATACGCCGGTTTTTCGGAACAGATTTTTGCGATGGGTCTCCACCGTGCGTTCGCTTATCAATAATTTGGAGGCGATTTGTTTGTTGGTGTATTCCTGTGCGATCAGTACGAGGATTTCCCTTTCCCGGTTGGTCAATAGCGGTTGTTTTGCAGTTTCATTTAAACCCGATACGATAACGGACTGCAGATCCTGACTAATATAAATTTGATTGTTCTGTACGGCTTTAATGGCGGATAGCAATTCATTATGGGAGTCTTTTTTAAGCACATAGCCGTGTACGCCGCTCTTTAAAATGCTGTTAACCAGTACGGCTTCATCGTGCATACTGAGCACGATAATTTTTATGGAAGGCATTATTTTTTTCACCAGCCGGATCAGCTCCATACCGTCGATGCCGGGTAAGCTGTAATCCGTAATCAGTAAATCAACCGTGTGGTTTTCCAAAAACGTTAAGGCCGCTTCTGCTGAGGCAGCCCGCCCGCTAATATGAATATCAGGATCATCGGATAATAGCTGGCTAATCCCGTCTAATAAAATGGCATGGTCATCAACAAGATAGATATTCATAGAGTTTCCTGTTTTAATTCCATCGATTATTACAATGCGTGACGTCAATACCCTTTTAACTTACGGTTCTTCCGTTTGGGTATAGTTTTTCGCGATACTGGCAACGGAAAGATTCTCCTGGTTCAGACGAATAATGAGCGTTGCCCCCCGCGAACTGTATGAGGAATCCACTTCAACCGACCCACCCAGATGTCCGATGCGCGATTGAATGTTTTTCCAACCGTTGCCGGCGCTTGTTTGTTGCAAAATCTTCGGATCAAAACCCTGTCCGTCGTCTTCCATCATGATTGTCAGTTCATCATCATGATTCAAAAATTGAATGGTCAGGTTGGCCGCGTTTGCATATTTCTGCACATTGGTGGTCCATTCCTGAATAATCCGATACAGATGTATTTCAGCATTTTCGGGCAGACGCATATCCATATCAAATTCCATGACTTCAATATGCAAGCCCGATTGTCCGTTGACACGCTGGGCAAATTCATAAACCGCAGCAATTAGTCCGTTTTGAATCAGAGTGGACGGCATCAGGTTAAACACAATGTTTCGGAGTTCCGTATGAATTTGGTCCAGTACATTTTGCGCTTTGATAATCGATCCCTCTCCCTCAAAAGGACGATGGTCTCCTTTTAGCTGTTGTAAGTGCAAACCACAGGCGGAAATGAGTTGTCCGATACCATCATGTAAATCCCGGGAAAACCGTTTGCGCTCCTGCTCCTGCGAGGCAAGTGAAGCATCAATCTGCGCCCGGCGAAGCCGCAATTCATTTTGCCGACGCTGGCGGCTGCGCCATAAAATAAATATAATCGCCACAAATAAAATGGTTACCAACAGGCCGATAACCATCAGATAATTGCGTTGAATGATGACAGCCTGCTCCGAAAGACGGGCTTTTTGCAGAGCGATTTTTTGTTCCTTTTTTTCTGTTTCATATCGCGTACGCAAATCGAGCAGTTGTCGGCTGCGTTGTTCATTGTACAGGCTGTCTTTTAACCGGCTGAATTTTTTATAGTAGGACAAGGCGGTCTGGTAATCCTCTTGTGCCGCGTAATTCTCGGATATCATTTGATAGATATGGCGGCGAAAATCGTTATAAGAGGTCTGCCGGGCAATTTGCAATGCATTGAGAAAATAAGGAAGGGCCTGTTCATATTTTTTTTGCCGTTGATACATTTCACCCATGTTGTTATACAAAATACCCAAACCCTTTTTATTCCCCAGTTTTTTACGGATTTTGATGGCTTTTAAAAAATAATCCCGGCCTTCGGCAAAACGCCCCATCTTGGACATCAATATTCCCAGATTATCAAGGTTGTAGGATAAGCCGTTTTCGTTACCCAACGTCCGTTTGATTTTTGTTGATCGTACATAATAGGATAAAGCTGCTTCAAAATTTTCTCTATTGTCAAATATAATGCCGATATTGTTCAGACTATTGGCCATTTGCACTGAATCGGAAATTTCCCGGCTTAATTGCAATCCCCGTTTGAATAATTCTAAAGCTCTATCCAGATCGCCTTGCCGTCGGTTTAAAGTGCCCATTTCATTAAGAATTAAGGCAGCTTTGCTAAGGTCATTTCGTTGCAGGGAGCCATCGAGGGCATGTTGGTAATATTGAAGCGCTAACACATAATTACCCAGATTATAATGGGCCAGACCGAAAAGGTATTGAGCCTGTGTCAAAGCAATGGAATCCTTTGACCTATTAATCATAGGCATGGCCTTTTTGAGATAACTTAAACTGCTGTCAGCATTGATTTCCAGAAACTGCTCAGTTTGCGACAAAAGTTGTTTATTCGTCAGGGGCGGTTTGTCCGTCATTTCACTTTTTTGAGCAACAACCGGAAATGCCTGAAATATGCAGACGCCTATTAAAAGAATCCACAGGTTTGCTCGTTTTACAATCAATGCTTAATCACGTCCTTATCAGATAATGATCGGATACTGTTTTTTGTTTAAACCTTTTTAGAATTAATCTACCGGATTCACGGTATGTGAAAATACCCAATGCCCGGTATGGCGCCCGTGTGTTACATCAATTATTTTGCTCTTAGAAATTGTAGGGCGACCGGATAAATCGGGATTGCTCATGTACTGCCTCAAAAAGAACAAAATGCACATGGCATTGCAACCGTTTTCAGCATAAAAATTATTTCCGGGGGAATGAACACACTATAAGACTATAAGGAGGTCATTATGAACAATAAAACCACATGGACGGGCTTGATCATTATTTTGTTGCCCATAATAATGTGGGCTCAGGATACTCACGAATTTACGGATCCGGCTTTTAATAACGGTCTCACCAAAAATTATTATCCAACTACGTGGGGCGGGGCCTTCAGGGATATGCTGATGCTGGACGATGACCGCGTGCTCATGGCCGGCCGGGCAAAGGTGGACCGGCAAAACACGGATTTTGTAGGCATTGCCGCCCATACGGACGGTCGAACGGACAGTACGTTTGGCGTGGATGGTACTGTACTGATCGATCTGGAGACAGAACTCGATATCTGCGAGGGTGTTGACCGGCAAAGCGACGGCAGAATTTTGATGGCAGGTTCTGCTTCTTTCTCCTATGGAGCCGTCGTAGGCATCCATCCACATGGCGTTATCGATTCCTCATTTGCCGAGGATGGTAAGCTGTTATTCAACTATACTTCCTGGTCCTATTCCGGCTTCATTTACGATATCAAGGTCGCTTCCGATGATGGCTTCTATGTAACCGGGTACCGGGATAACGGCGCCTCCAGGGAACTGATGCTAACCCGGTTCAATGCCCAGGGGGTTTTGGATGAATCCTTTGCCGATGAAGGCTATCCTAACGATAATGGTTTTGCTTTAATTGATATGGGCGGCACGAAGGATTACGGCCAGCACATACTGTTACAGGAAGACGACAAAATTCTGGTGGTTGGCCAGTCCGATTACTATTTGCGCATCGTCCGTTTTCATCCTGATGGCCGGGTGGACAGCACTTACGGGGAAAACGGTATCGCAGCAGCCAGTTTGCGGGTGTATCAAACCAGTGATCATAAATTTCACGGGACCTTTCAGGATGACGGCAAGCTGCTGGTCGCCGGTTATGGTCATTATGCCGATGATAATACCAATGATATGGCAGTCGTGCGCCTGACAGCCGAAGGCCGGATCGATTCGACCTTCGGTGACAATGGATACGCCCATGCGGATTTTACCGGCGGACAGGATGAAGGACACATTGTGGCACTGGATGAACAGCAGCGCATATTTGTCGGCGGCAGAGCCACTATTGAAAACGGTCAATCGCGTATGGGAGTTGCGGGTTTTACCAGCGAAGGTCAACTGGATACCACCTTCGCCCATAAGGGGTTGGCAACGACTTACGGGTTTCGTATCTATCGGATGGTTTTTGATGACAATAATAAAATTTTAGCGGCGGGGTTCAGCGGACAGGATGTCGGCAATGGTGGCTTTTCGCTCACCCGCCTGATGCCTGCTGGGTCGGCCACAATCCTGCAAAACGATCCGGCATCGATGGTTTTCCACTTTAGTCTGATGCCAAACTACCCCAACCCCTTTAATCCATCCACCACTATTCGCTATCGGTTGAAAACGACGGCACCGGTTCATCTGGCTGTTTACGATGCCCGGGGCCGGTATATTCAAACACTGGTAAAGGGCCGGCAGTCGGCGGGACGCCACGAGATTGACTTCCGGGCAGACCATTTGGCCAGTGGCGTGTATTTCTATCGATTAAAAAGCGGCAGTCACGAACAGATCAGGCGCATGATTCTGCTTAAATAACACGAATCAAATGGTGATTTCGGCAGGTAATTAACTAAGTCCCGTTTTCAAGAAGATGCATTGATCAGACTTTGGCAAGATTCCGAATGGACTTTGGGATCTTGTTGTTTTTTAAAA
>WJIP01000227.1 GCA_014730185.1 Caldithrix sp.
TAATATAAATATCAAATACTAAGGGTTCACCGCTCAATGGTATACGCATGATCATAAAGGACGGTGTTAGAAACGGTACATAACTCAGTACACGGATAAGTGTGGAATTCGGTTCGGCAAGGACGATTAACGATAGTAAAACCGGGAAGATGGCAATCGTTCGTAATAACTGATTAACCTGTTGGGCGTCATACTCATTAGGTGCAAGTGAAGCCACGGAGATAAATATTGAACCAAAAAACAGAAATCCCAAACTAAAATATAAAATAAAATACAGGGCATTGGTCAGATTAATATAAGATATCTTATGAATAGGAATAATATCTGCTGCGATTAGAACCGCCGTTAAACCAAACCAGATGAGTACCTGAGCCAATCCTAAAAAACCCATGCCCAGAATTTTTCCACCCATAATTTGCCGGCTATTGGCATATGATAATAACACCTCGATAACCCGATTGGTTTTTTCCTGCAACACACCACTAAACAGATACCCCCCGGCTGTAAAAATGGCCATGAATAATAGAAAAACACCGATTAGAGGACCGTAGAACTGAACATAAAAATTCCATTCCTGCTGCCCTTCGGGTAATAATTGGTACTTTTTTATATTGACCGGTCTTAACCATTGTTGCATTTTACGACGCGATATATCATCATCGGACATGCGCTTTTTGATCACAATCGTCTGTAAAACCTTGGACAGGCGTTCGGTTTCTTTTAAGTCTCCCGGAGTTCTGGAATGATAATGGATGGTTCCGCTTTGGGTAAAATCGCTGGGAAAAATGAGATAAGCATTTAACACCTTGGTCATTAAGAGAGAATCGGCCATCTCCACCGCTTCGTCTTTATACAAGGAATCCAATGCGGATTTAAACCGTGCCATCTCAATTTCAACCAGTTCTTTTTCTTCCCGGGTTTCCTGTAAATTTTTGTAGGATTCCTGCAAAAACACATCACGATTAGGTATGTTCGGATTTTTATAATATTCGGTTCGTTGCTCTTTAATCTGTTGATATTGCGTTGTTATGGAGTCTTTTCGGTCCTTTATTTCATTGAATTTATCGAGCATATTTTTATAAGGTTCAGAATTATCAACGGACACATCCAGAACAATATACTCCGGAGAATTATTTTCCAGTCTATAAGATTTATTCAATTCTCTCTGCAATTCTTTTTCTAGGTTTTCGCCTGATAGATCGATAATACCTACTAATTTAGTGGATACCGCCGGTTCGTAATAAAACAGAAAAATGGGTAGTGTCAGCACGGCCGTAAACAATAGTGGGGAATAAATGTATTAAATATAAATGACCTGGAACGAAAACGAGTGATAAATTCCCAACGGGCAATGCGTAGCATATTTTTCATGTTATTTTCCCCGGCTGGCTTGTTCATGAATTAACTGGATAAAAATATCATGTAGCGATGGTTCCACCACTTCAAATTTCAATATGGGGGATTGATCCTTTACCTTGCGCAAAAAATCTATAATGGAGAATGTTTTTTTTGTAACCGTAAATTTAACAGCATTGTTTTTTTCTTCTAAAATATCGATGGCATCCATCTGGTGAAGTTCAGCAATCGACTTTTCGGTTTCGATGATATAGGCATTTTCCCGATATTTCTTCTTAATATCTTTAATATTCCCATCGATTATGACATGAGCCTGATTAATCAAACATATATGATCACAAAGTTGTTCGGCCTGTTCCATTTGATGCGTAGAAATGATCAGAATTTTTTCCCCTTCTTTATACTGTTGCAATATATCACGCAAAACCACCTGATTGATCGGATCCAAACCACTGAAAGGTTCATCCAGTATCAACACATCGGGGTCATGTAAAAAGGCGGCAATAAACTGGATTTTTTGCTGCATTCCCTTGGATAGCTGGCTAACCTTTGTATCGGTAAACTCAACCATACCCAAACGGTCCAGATAGCGAATGGCCTCAACTTCAGCTTTACGCCGGGACAGATTATTCAGCGTGCCAAAATAAATCAACATGTCCAAAACCGTGGACCGGGGATAAAGACCGCGTTCTTCCGGTAAATAACCGAAGTGCAAACGTTTAATGTGCTTTCTGGATTGCTCATTAAACAGGATATCACCTTCGTCCGGTTGGATGATATTCATGATCATGCGCATCATCGTTGTTTTACCTGCCCCATTAGGACCAAGCAAACCGAACGTTTCGCCACCCTTGACCCGAAACGATAAGTCCTCTACCACAGGTACATCCATGAAGGATTTGGATACCTTCTTAATCTCTAAAACGTTTGCGCTCATAAAAATTAATCTCTTCTGTGTTCGTCATAAATTGTTACATCAGCATGGGTAAGATCGGTTATAGTCTGTGCAAAATAAGATGCTTTACTGCATGGTATAGCCACTTCCATACGGATACGATCGGAATAATCACTTTCCAATAAATGACCCTGTAAAGTGTGCAAAAGACGCCTAACGGTATTTTCATGATCATAATTAAAAATCAAGGTTCTTTTGACAGTTAATACTTTTACTTTTACGGCCATTTTTTGCAACACCTGCTCAGCTCCCTTTGAATATGCTCGAACCAGCCCGCCTGTGCCTAATTTTGTGCCTCCGAAATACCGCGTTATCACACACAGTACTTCAAGCACTCCTGCACTTTTGATTTTTTCGTAGATAGGGCGGCCGGCTGTCCCCGAAGGTTCGCCATCATCTGAAAAACGGTAGGTATGTTCATCTATAATGTATGCAAAGCAATTGTGGGTAGCATCATAAAAAAAATTTTTAATTTTCGAATATTCTTGTTCTGCAGACTTTTTAGTGGCTACCGGTACTATTTGACTAATAAATTTTGACCCTTTCACCTTCATTTCGGTGGAAAATGTATCGGCCGGAACCCAAAATTGATCCTGTGCTACCTTGGCATTGTTTTGCATGATCACTAAAGCTAAAAATAATAAATATTTACATTAATTAATGAAATTTACAGATTCACATACAGTAAATCAAGAGAGCCGATAATATTAGACATTGAAAAATATATGGTAGCAGAAGCAATAATTTTATTGAATGGATCTTATTATTAGTTCCAGTATTGCTTATTAGCCTGAGGTGAAAAGATTGACTGATAAGGTGTGCTATCCATAGTTTCTAACTCCTTTTTGAGGATTAGAATTTCCTGTGATAACAAAAAAAGCTGAAATACGACTTCGGTATCATAAACATCTTCCTCTTTCAGATTCCTTAAAATGCCTAATCTCAATTCTTCCTGTAAGTCGCGGAGCCTTTTACTCAATTGTTTCTTATTCATCTGAATACCCTCACATTTTAAAATTAGTACCATTTCTATTTTCGACCGCCACCGCTTTTGTTGAAATTTCACCACATTATCAAGTATAGGTGGCCAAATTTTGATCGTTTTGTGTTTTGTGTATAAATAATGCCTACTTTTGTTTATAGAAATTATATTCATACATCGGGATTACCCTTATCACTCAGTTTAATTTTGGAATATTGTTGGTCTATCACCGGTTATATAAATCGCAAATTACAATAAAATAAGAGGGTAATTCATGGCTACACTGAACCAAGAACAAATTGAACAAAAGCTGCAACAAATAAAGGACTGGCAACTGGACGGTAACTCCATCAAGAAAGAATGGCAATTCAATGATTTTATAGCCGCCGTCGGATTTATCAATAAAATGGCTATTCTGGCCGAGAAGCATGAGCACCATCCGGAGTTGTTCAATGTTTACAACACCGTCACGCTTTCCTTTAGTACGCACAGCGCAGGCGGTTTAACGGATAAA
>WJIP01000228.1 GCA_014730185.1 Caldithrix sp.
CGGTTATGATGCGGATTTCGAATTTTTAATTGCGGCTTATAACGAGGATGAGGAAGTTGTTTTAACCCGTACAACCACTAAAAAAATCAATGTTAAAAATTACGCATTAACCAATAGCCGGGATAAAAAAATCCGTTTAAATGATGAAATTCAGCTATTGCCGGGCAAATACCGGCTATTGTTAAAATCCACTGATCTGGTAAGTAATAAAACGGCGACCCGGAAAATTAACATCAAAGTGCAAGATTACGCGGACAAACATTTTTCTATCGGTGATATTTTGTTTCTCAAAAGCGTCACCATGGACAGTTTAAATCGTTTGGTTGATTACGAGCCGACCATGGGCAATAATTTCAGCACACGCCAGGGTGCTTTTTACATTTATTTCAATCTGTATACCAAGACCGTCCCCAACGAGCTCAGTATCGATTATATTTTTAACCACAAAAAAATCGGTGTGGCATTGGATTCCACGATTCATTACCGAATCAATCAACACATATCATCCTATTTGTTTAAAGTTGATAAGGACCGGCTGGAGCGCAGCCAGTATGAATTGGTTATAAGAGCTGGAGATTCCAGAACTAAGGTGGAACGCAAGGAGACTTTCTCTTTTTACTGGACGGATGTGCCATCGACCATTGAAGATATTGATATCGCTCTAAAGCAAATGCAATATATTGTACCGCACGATTCCATCGATAAATATGAGGATAGCTCACTTGATCAAAAACAATCGTTTTTTAAACGTTTCTGGAAAAAGCGCGATCCCAATACCTCAACGGAGAAAAATGAACTGAAGGATGAATATTTCCGTCGTATCAATTACGCGAATGAACACTATTCATCGTTCAATCAGGATGGTTGGCGTACCGACCGGGGACGCATACTGATAAAATTCGGGTTTCCTGATGATATTGAACGCCATCCCTTCGAAATGGGGACGAGGCCTTATGTTATCTGGCGCTATTATGCGCTGAAAAAAGAGTTTGTCTTTGAAGACCGGACGGGATTCGGTGATTACCGGTTACATCCGAACTACCTGGATGTTGAATATCAATAATTTTTTAGAGTTTTGCCGAAGCATTGGAAAAGACATCTTGCCCCAAAATTGTAAACGTATGGAATGCAAAGTTACTATGATTCGGGGTGCTTTTAAAAGGATAAAACACTGATAAGCTAAAGTCCTTAAATACATTTGCATAACGGCAGATAAGGCTTTAAATTCGTTATTTGTCCTAAGGAAAAGTGGGTCGAAAACCCACTTTTTTATTATATACGGGAATGAAATGGATCGCGAGGAAAAATTACAAAACATTGCCGGGAAAATATGTGAAGCTAATAATTTATACCTGGTGGAAACACGAATAAGAGGCGATGTACGTCAACCTGTTTTTGAAGTGTTTGCGGATAGTGAACAAGGAATTACCTTAGCTCAGTGCGAAAATATTACACGGCAAATTCAAGACGAGTTGGATATGGATGATGATTTTGTCGGCCAATATAGGCTGGATGTTTCTTCACCGGGTGTCGATCGATCCTTGACCTTTGATTATGAGTTTTCCAAGAATATAGGTCAGACATTGAACGTTACATATCAGAACAAAGGTGAAAAAGTAACGGTTAAAGGTAAGTTAACCGGTTTTGATGATAACACGATTCATCTGCAAATGGATAAGGGGGAAGCAGATATCCCCCGTGTGGATATTGACCAGGCAAAGGTTCATATCCCATGGTAGTTTATTTGGAGGATAAAGAACCATCATGAACAATGAAATAATGGATGCCATAACCCAGATCGCTAAAGACAAGCGCATCGAAAAGGAGTATCTGCGCGATATCCTGGAGGGTATCTTTACAGCGATGATCGAAAAGAAATATGGCACTGCAGAAAATTTTGATGTTATTGTTAATATTGACAAAGGTGATATCGAAATTTACCAGGAAAAAACGGTTGTCGAAGAAGTTGAAGATGAGGTAAGCGAAATCGATCTTGAATCGGCAATCAAAATTGATGCGGACGCCGAACTGGGTGAAGAGATAGTGGAAGTTATAGATCCCATCAGTTTTGGCCGGCGTTTGATTGTTGCTGCCAAACAAAATCTGAATCAGAGAATCCGAGATTTTGAGCGGGAAAAAACCCTTGATGAGTATAAAAACCGTGTGGGTGAAATAATCATAGGCGATATTCACCAGATTCAAAAACGGGGTATATACATCAACCTGGACAAGACCGAAGTGTTTTTACCGCGTGAAGAACAAATTCAAAGCGAAAGGCTCCGGCGCGGTGAAACCGTGCGCAGCCTCATAAAGGAAATCCGCACGCAGGGCAGAGGTCCTGAAATTATTGTGAGCCGGGCGGATGAACAATTTTTGGTGCGGCTTTTTGAGCTGGAAGTCCCTGAAATTTATGACGGGATTGTAGATATTAAAGCAGTGGCCAGGGCTCCCGGTGAACGCTCAAAAATCGCCGTAGAATCAATCGACCGCCGGATTGATCCGGTGGGCGCCTGTGTAGGTATGAAGGGTGTACGTATCCAGGCCGTAGTCCGGGAATTGAATAATGAAAAAATCGACATTATTCACTATTCAAATGAGCCGGAGATTTTAATTAACCGGGCCCTGACTCCCGTAAAGCCCAATAAGGTTATTGTAAATCCAGAAGATAAAATTGCCGTAGCCATCATTGATGATGAGCAAATGTCATTAGCTATCGGTAAAAACGGAGTTAATTTGCGGCTGGCCAATGAATTAACCGGCTTTCAGATTGAACCCGTGCGCGAATCCGAATACAGCCTGGATGAGGACGAGAACTTACTCAAAAAAACAGATAAAATTGAAGATATCCCTGAATTGACTACGGCAATTAAAAACAAACTGCTTGCAGCGGATATTGAAGAGTTGGATGAATTGATGGAATTCGATAAAGACGAATTACTGGACATCCCCGGAATTGGTGATAAAACGGCCGATAAGATATTGGAAGTGATAAATTCCTACAGTCAAACAGATCAAAAAGTAAAACAAGTAATTGATGAAAAAATAACCGATCAGCAAGACGACGAGCAATCATAACCGCAAAAAAGCATTGAGGTGTTTTAGACTAAATGGCTGTTGCTAAGAAAAAATATAAACTGTTTAAAATTTGCAAAGAGTTGAATCTCGGGCACGAGACGATTCAAGGCTTCCTTGAGCAAAAAGGGCTTAAGGTATCCGGACCTAATACCTCCGTTCCCGAAGATCTCTATATAGATATCCTGGATCGTTTTGCAACTGATCGTGAGAAAGCGGAAAAGCTTAAAGCCCGGAAAATGAGTCAGCAGGGCAAAGGCGAAGATGATGTCGCCGTAGAGCAAAAACCGATAATCGAGGAAGGATCAGCTTATATTCAGGCTTTGAGGCAGTCGATCGAAGCCGGAGCCGAGGCCATAACCCGTTCGCAAACCGAAGAAAAGGAACCAAAGAAACCGAAAAAAGAAAAGGTTGAGAAGCCGGCCGAAGAAAAAGAGAAAAAAATTGAAGAAGAACTGCC
>WJIP01000229.1 GCA_014730185.1 Caldithrix sp.
ACTTCCAACGCTAACGGGGAAGCCAGTGCGTTGTATACGGCCAGTGATTCCACAGGCTTCGGAGAAGACCATATTAGGGTAACCACCGCTGCCGTTGACGATACCATCCGCCTGCCTTTAAAACCGGGACCTGTCAGTTACTACACATTCAGTCCCGAAGGACAACAGGTCTTAACTGCGGGTCAACCATTAAATTTCACGCTGACGTCAAGAGACCAGTATGGTAATAGTGTGGAAAATAATGATACTGTCAATTTGAGGGCTTCAGGAAGCAGCTCTGCGGAGTTTTTACCGTCTAATCCCTCATTCAATGGAAGCAGTTCTTTAACCTTCGACGTACAGGATACGCTTAAAGGTAGTTTTAATATTATCGCCGAAAAAGACGGTGATCCCTCAATTAGTGGTAAAAGTGAACAAATTCAAATCCAGCCTGCTGCGCTTGACTATGTTTTAATTCGTACCGAAAGTAATAACGGTGGTATGGAAGTCATGGACTCCTCCATTACTACCGATGAAGCTACCCTCTTTTATTCCGCTGGATATGATAATTATGGTAATTTTATTGCCAATGAGAGCGTCAACTGGTCCAGTACAGAACAACTGGAATCCATTAACAGTTCAGGCAGTAAATTAACATTCAATCCGACAGTGGCCAACGTTAGCGGCCGAATCGTTGCTGATCATCCGACAGCAGGGGTAGAAAGCGATACAACAGGATTAATTACAGTCCTGACCGGTGAATTAGCCGAACTTCGTATTCAATTGGATACCACAGACGGTGGTATTATTCTTAACGATACAATGATTACAGCGGATGACGATCTGACTGTGTTTGCCATAGGATATGACGGAGATGACAATTACATTGGCCGCATTGCGGCAAACTGGGACAGCACCGGAGAAGTTGATGATATTTCCCCGGCCAATCCTACGGATAGCATACATTACAATGCCATCTTAAAGGGTTCCGGTACACTATCCGCTGAGGCCGAATCCAGACCTTCGATTACTGCACAAAGCGGATTAATTACGATCAATGCCGGATCCATCACACAACTCATAATCCGGGATGCACCGAGTGGAAGTGGCCAGGAAATCAATGAGCGAGAATTAAGCGCCGGCCAAACCCTAAACTTATATGCGGCCGGGTACGATGCTGATGGTAATTTTAACAGTAATACCAACGTAGATTGGCGAACAACAGAAGGAATAAGCGGCTTAGGTGATAGCCTAAACACTTATTCCACAACATTAACGCCTACGGAAGTTGGTAGCGGCCTGGTTTATACGACCAATACCAACGGCTGGTTAGATGATTCAACCGGTACCATCACGGTACAGGCCGGAGAATTAGCCGTTATCAAAATTCAAACCGAACCCGGAGCGGATGGTACGGAATTAACCAGTCAAACAAACACCGCCGGTACGTCGGATACTTTATATGCAGCCGGCTATGATAATCAGGATAATTATCTCGGATTACAGGATGTAAGTTGGACATGGGAAGGTGACAGCATCGGTTTTTTTGAGAATGCATCATCGGATACGAACCAAAATCGGTTTTACTATCGGGTTGTGGGAGAAAGTCAGTTTAGAATTAGCCGAAATACACTTGTCGATTATAGCGGACTCATCAAAGTTACCGCTGGGAGTGCTTTTTCTTTGGCTCAAAATCCGACGGATACCGTATCAACGACGGTTGGGGATGAGGTAAGCGATAGCTTAAGGATTAATGTTGAAGATGCTTATGGAAACAGGGTCCCCGGGGTTACTGTACAGTGGGGCACAGACACGCCCGAAGGACAACTCTCGCCATCCACGGATCAGACCGATCATCATGGAATTTCCAGAAGTAAATGGAGGGTGTCTAATTCAGCAGGAGCCGACTCCGCTTATGCCATTGTGAGCGCGATACCCGACACAGCATGGTTTTTCGCCAACGTATTAAACACGACAGCCGATAGCCTGATTTATGTATCCGGAGATGCTCAGACCAATACCGTCAATACGGATTTAATTGACCCATTAGTGGTTCAAGTTGTTGACAGCCTGGATAATCCGGTGGAAGGTGTTAGTATCACCTTCTCCGTTAACGGCTCAGACGCCTATCCTGATGGAGGTGATGACTATCAAATTTATAATATTAATGCCATCACCGATGAAAATGGTTATGCCCAAACGGATTTTAAATTAGGTAGTACGGTCGGCACTTATGAAGTCAGTGCTCAAAATACTCAATTAATCAATAGTCCGATTGTTTTCTCAGCTACGGCCATTGCAGATCAGGCGGATACACTTTTTGTCGTTAGTGGTAACAACCAAACGGGAACGGTTAACAGTCAGTTGGATCAACCGGTTGCGGTAAAAATCACCGATGCCTATGGGAATCCGCTACAAAATATAGGTGTCGAGTGGGTACCCACGGCTGATGGTGCTGTTTCTGCAACCAATGATTCCTCTTATACCAGCGCCGAGGGAGTTGCTCAGACAAACTGGCGCGTACGCACCACTGCAGGCCGTGACACGCTCTATGCCCGCAGCGGTTCACTGACTCAGGCTGCCTTTAACGCCAATACCGAACCCGATGAAGCTACTGTGATTATCGCCTTCAGCGGAGACGAACAGACGGGTATTGCCGGTGGAAATCAAACGCTGAAAGCACAAGTGTCGGATACCTATGGCAATGAGGTTTCGGGTGTTAACATCACTTTTCAGCCAAAATCTCGTCTGTCCGAATCGACCGTTCAATCGAACAGTAACGGAATCGGAAGCACCGTATATAACCTTCCCAGTGAACAGGATTCGTCTGTTGCCAAAGCATATATTAGCGGACAAACCGATACGGCCTATTTTAATATTTATGGTATACGTTACTTATCTAATTCCTTACAACCCAAACTTGTTAATCCGGGTGATAATGTCGCTTTTACCATCTCGGTTATAAATCCGGGTCAGGAGACTGTGACTCTGGATGCAGCAAATACGGTATTGTCCTTTTCCGATGAGACAACGACTTATAGCACAACACTGGATTCTCCCCTGGTATTGCCTTCCGGAGAATCATCTTCACAATTACAATTTCAGAGCAACACGATCAGCGGAGACTTTAGCCAGGGTAATTATACACCTGTAATCGATTTTGCGGGCGCAGACGATGATAGTAGCCTGAATGGTCGCATTTATACGGATGGCGGAGCGTTATCGATTGAACCATTAAACATTGTATTTATCGATATACAGGATCCTGCTAATAAACAGGTCAGTCGGGGGGATTCATTACATCAGGTTGTCATGCGTGTAACAAATGAAGGAAATTACGAAATCACCATCGACAACGCCGGATTAAATTATACACCAAATGAAGGCTTTACCACAGTACCACATAGCACAAATCCATCCGTAATTAATGCAGGTCAAAGTGTTGATCTGTCCTTTAAGACAGCTGTACCCCAAACTGCATCCGATGGTGAGGTTGTGGTTGATGGTTTTATTAATGGTAGTGGAACCATCAATGGTGATCCTGTCAGCGATAATGAAGCTGATCAAACGGATACTTTCACTGTGATTCCAGGGGCTGATTTAGCTTATGTTGATTTTACCCCGCAAGTGGTTTCACAAAATCAGTTTGTGGGTTTCGAGGTTTCTGTTAGTAATAACGGTGATTTTGATGTCACAGCCGATAAAGACAGCACTCGGTTGGTTTTTGCCGATCAGGCATTCTACCTAAGTGGTAATCAAAATATAGAATCTCAATCTCAATCTATTCTCCGTTTCAATGCGGATACCGTAAATCTTACTGCCAATAATAATTATGCAGGCACACTCTATATTGAGGGCAGTGAAAATGGAAATCCTTACAGAGATACTTTATATACAGCTTCGGCCGATGACAGCTTAAATGTACAAAGTCCGGCAGCTTTAGACCTCATCGCCGTTGTTTTAAGTGATACAACAGTTAGTCAGGGTGAAAGTGGCAATTCCCTGAAAATTAGTTTCAGAAATACCGGACAGGCAGCTGCGGTGATTGCTGATAATGACAGCGTTACTATAAATTATGGAGCCCGATACTTCATTAGTTCAGAACAGGGTTTCCCTCAGGAAATAGCCGGTGGATCAGAGGACTCCCTTCTTTATGATATCGAAACAACCAATGATGCGCCCTTAGGAGCTGACACTTTCCGTGTATCCATTAGCTATTATGATGACAATTCGCAGACCAGTTATCGGGAAAGCAATCCGAATATATTCGATTCGTGGGAAATAATTGGCACCGGTAATCTGAATATTACGTCTGTGTCGAGCGATTACGAATCGGTAAGCACTGGACACGAGGATGTGCCCGTTACAGTGCGCATCAGAAACTCAGGCACGTACGACGTCCGCATTGACAGTGTTCGGCTTAAAATATCCAAAGGACAATATGATCCGGCCTCCCTTGTCAGATATGTTTCTCAGGAGTTACAGGCCAACGAAGCGGATACGTTCAACTTTTTTGTGGATCTAGATTCTAATTCTACAACTGGCAATGCTGTCTTAGATGCAAGCGCATTCGGTACGGATGTATATGATGATGCCATAATCTCCGATTCGGAAGCGGATACTACCGACAGTTGGGTGGTGCAAAGTGCGGTGGATATAACCGCTACTGATAATGATCCTGTAATCGTTTCGAGAGGGCAGGATATTAGTCCGACTGTGACGATAAATAATGCAGGACAAGCAGAGCTTGTATTGGATCTGAATAATTCCAGACTATCTGCTGTGGGACAACCCGATTTTAGTCGTAATCTATTGAGTCCCGCAACTATTTCCGGTAATGCCAATAATATTCTTTTAACATTCGAATCCGGGAGGATTGAAAATTCAGCCGGAAATTATGTCTTGGAACTCCATTTGGAAGGCACAGAAAATAATCAGCCGTATGTGGAAGATATTACTGTACCGCATGATTTAATAATAGAAGAACCGGCCAACATCGTCATTGATTCGGTTATTGCCGAGGCTGAGAATATTAGTCAGGGCGCAGATACAACCGTAGCTATCCGGGTGACAAACATCGGTCAAGCAGCCTTGGTTTTAGACTCACTAATTCTCCAACCTTATGAAACTTACAACTCAATCAGCCCGGCATTACCACACACCATCAGCGGCGGAGATCACGAACGTTTTTGGTTACAATTAACCGTCCCCTCCGAGGCTGCCCTTGGAACAATCGAGTTGGATGCCCGTGCTGTTGGAAGGGATAGTAATTTTATCGCCGGTAATTTTGATTCCACATTAGTGGACGATGGTGCCGATGTAACGGATTCATGGAACGTATTTACGCCTTCCGATGTAGCGGTCACTTCAATAACCTCTGCTGAAGATGCGGTTAAACAGGGACAAACCGATATACCGGTTAATATCACTCTGCAGAATTCAGGTGAAACACCTGCTCTGATAATCGATTTAACTCTGCAGGAATCGATTGGATTGTATTCGCATCGTTATCCCCCATTACCATTTGTCTTATCCGGCAACAGCGATACAACGGTCGTTGATACGATTGATGTCAGGATAAATTCCGCACTTGGCGATGATACATTAAAAACCCAATATGAATATACAGATCAATATAGTCAAAACAAGACACAATCATTAAGTTCGGCCTCGCTAAACTGGACCATCATCAGTGGTGATCCAATAATCGAAGTCGTATCTGTTAACAGCGATCCCTTAAGCGTATCCCGGGGACAAAATGATATCGAAACCCAGGTTCGGGTGCAAAATACCGGTAATAGTACAGCCACTATTAATGATTTAGAATTGATTTTTAAACAATTCCCCACTTCCTATACCCAATCAACCGCCGAGCCGACACTTCCATTCGATTTAGCAGGAGGCCTGGAACAAATATTTACAATCGATATCAATATTAATGAATTGGCTACCGTGGGTAAAGACACGTTTTATGCTTCACTCAATGTAACAGAGCAGTCTGGTGGTACAACATATGACTTGGTTGACAGCACTATTTTCGATCATTGGACTGTACAACACAGACCAGCACTTACCGTAGAAGAGGTTAGTATTAATCCGAAACAAGCCTCAACCGGGCAAGAAAACTTAAGAGCGACGGTTATTGCTAAAAACGATACAGGCCAATATCGGGCAGATGCTGTTATTAATGAAGTGGAATTGTTTTTTGTTTTAGATAGCGATACAGCCAGCGACCAGTTTATAATTACGCGTCAAAACACCCCTACTTTACCTTTAACAATTGAACCCGGTGTTTCCAATCGTTTTGAATTTGATGTCAATATTCTTGACACAGCCGCTTCCGGTGATTACCGTGTTGATGGTGCTCTCACCGGCCAAGATGCAAATGATCAAACCGTATTGAATGTAGACAGCAGTGCAAATCCTGATCAATTAACGGTTCAAACTGCTGCTGAACTGGCTATCAACAACATGTGGGTTCATCCTGATACGCAAAGTGTTGGGCAGGATCATGGCCAGGTGTATGTTGAATTAAGCAACACAGGTCAAGCCGATGCCCAGATAAACAGTCTGCAACTCAATTTTGAACCCGATGGTTTAGAATTCGATGAGACCTTGCTCTCACACATGACTCCATTCAATCTTAGTGGATTAACCACCGATACTGTTGTATATGCTATTTCGGTACCAGAAACCTTTGCCGATACACTCACAGCTCAAGTCGATGCTAATGTAGAAGGTGTGGATTTAAATTCTGAAGAACCCCTTAGTGCCCAATCAGCACAATCTGCAGAGTTCTTAATTCAGTCAGCTGCCGATATACAATGGGTGGAAACCAATCCTGCCTCATGGCCCGACACAACTCAATTTCAGTTCAAAATCAAGGTAATGAATGACGGTGAAGCTTCGATACAACTTGATGATTTGCAGACCAATCTGGAATTAAAGCCTGTGGATTCTAACACACCGGTATTCGCTATCAATTTGGATGATACCAGTACAATGGAAATCACATCTCAACCGGATACGACCACTCTGACTTTTGTGGAGCAAAGCTTACCCATTGCCGAAGGCGAATATGACTTGTTATTAAATCTGTACGGAACAACCAATGACAGTATTTATGAAAATATGGTGGATGCAGGTCAATTTGCTTATGGTGAAGGAATCATATCGATTACTTCTATCAATATTCAAGGTGCTGATCCTTTTGAACCCATTCAGGGCCAGGATTCAATCATTGTTCACATGAATGTTTCCAATACTCAGGAGCCCCGTACTATCGATTCAAGCCTAACGAAACTCCTTTTTACAGGTCCGGGCAAGAGCGATGATCGGGATGCTTTTGTTCTTAATCTGACCCGGCTGGATACACTTACTATTCTGAAAAAACAAGATAATAACGAGTTAAGTTTTCAGTTTGATTTGAGTGAGTCCTTTCCGCTTGATAATCCGACCGAAATCTACGGCCAAATTGGTTTGGATAATGGCACATTTGTAAAAGAGTCAAACGTCTTTGACGAAATGTATGTAAAAAGCCGCGGCAATATTGTCTATCTGGACAATTCATTTCTGCCGGATACCATAGTAAATAATCAAACGGTTCAGTTTACTTCCACTGTTACCAATACCGGCACAGCACAAATCACTCTGCAAAAAGAACAATCCTATGTCGAAATTTTGGATAGCGGTGAGCCAAACATCCCATTGAATGTCAATTATGGAATGGATGAAAATGACACAATCAACGTCCAGTTTAAAGAATGGGAGCCCCCTGCAGAATTTTCTACGGGGAGTTACGATATCAATTTACATCTGGAGGGCCAGTTATTCGATGGCAGTCTGGTAACTTTTGACACAACATTGCAAAACGGCTTAACAATTGTAGAAACGGCCGATCTGTTTTTTACTCAAGTTGATGTTCCTGCCCAAACTGTCCGTCAGGGACAAACAGACATCGAGTATACTTTTACCCTCGCCAATGAAGGTGGATCAGCCGGTGCCATTAAACAAGTTAACTTCAACTTTTTCAAGCAGGATACAAACGTCACCAATCAATGGATTTTACGATCCGGCGGCGATGTCACGGATACATTATCAGCAGGAACAAGTCAGCAGTACACAGCACAATTTGATTTGTCTGATCAGGCTTCACTGGGCATAATTACAGCGCGTCCATCCGTTCAGTTTAACGATATTCGATCACCGAACACTACAATCGTTAGCGATTCAATTGTGAGCGGCGATTCCGTAAGAGTGATTAAACCTGCTTTCGTAAGAATCGATTCATTACAAATAGTACAAGATATGCAGGCTCCCAATGCCCCATATGTTAATCTGGATGTACCGTATGATATTCGATTACTACTTTCTAATACCGGTCAGGATACTGTACAATCAGCCACGATTGCATTATTCAAGAATGATGTGCCTTTGGAGGACCCCTTAATTGTTAGCGAAATAAGTCCCTCCAGCCAAAAATCTGTTTTAATACAAATGCAGGAAAATACTATAGGAGAAATATTATACCGATCCCGACTGGAAGATGCCCGAAACGTCATTAACGAGCCCGTGGATTTAGGACAACCTGTAGACAATGTAGAACGCGTCATTGTGCAACAACCGTCGGCTTTAAGCCTTACATCTCTAATCACCGAACCCGAAGGGGCCAGAGACGGTACAGTTTCTCTTAATCAACAGTTTACATTACGTTCCCAGCTCAATCGCACAGGTACTTCATCGTTCAGCCCCGGCCTATTGAGTCTCCGGCTACCACCTAATTACGAATTTGTAGAAGGTCCCGGAGATTCACTTAGAACTTTTACACAAGATTCTTCTGCCGTCCATTGGGCTGTTCGGCCTGTAGGGCTAACTCCCGGTGCAGATTTTGATTCGCTGCAGGTTGTCTTTAAACAAATTCCGGTGGATTCCAATACACTTGATCCTATCAACGTAGGCTCACAAACAACGAAAATCGCCACAAGAGTAGAACCAGCCGGGAACATTTCAACCCTCAACGCGATTGTTAATCCCGTTGGTGCAGTTGACGCTACCCTTTCCACAGGACAATTATTCACATTACGGACCATTACCAATTTTAATGATGCAATCGCATCACAAAACCGTCAAGCAGATATCATACTTCCGGATGGTTACTCGGTAAAAGATAGTTCGTCTCTTAGCATAACAGACTCGGCTCCATCCGATACGTTATATTGGAATGTATTCGCTCCCGGGGAACCTTCATCCGTTACAGATAGTATCTTTGTCCGTATTTCAGCTATTGATGCAAACAGCGGCAAACCGATTTTTTACAGATCGGGTGCATATCACTTGACGGTGATAAATAGTGCGGAGTTAACCGTTAGTGCCAATATCAGTGCACCTCCGGGCAGTAAAGACCGAATATTGTCGACAAAGCAAGAGGCTGTACTACAAACCAATATCAACAATCTGGGGCAAGCTGATTTTGATCCCTCGGGTAAAATACAATTAACCGCTTCCAATGGTGTCCGTTTTAAGCGGACAAATTTGGATACTACATCGATTATGGCTTTTGAGGCTGCCGCCTATAATGACACACTTATAATGCCGGATACAGCGCAAAACGTTGATATCGGCATTGCCTTTGTCCGTACACCAAACGATGCCAATTCGGAACAGCCGGTACAAATTAAAAGAGATTCTGTAAATTTAACATTACAGGTAGTTGACCGCGCTGATTTAAAATTGAGTTTTTTACAAAGCGAGGCCATTCAAGACTCACTCATTTTAGCCACAAACCAGGAACTCACAATTAATGCCAGTATTGAAAACCGCGGAGTCGCTGCGGTGGATACATCCCGTAAAGTACGTTTGAATGTGGAAAACAGTGGTTTACAATTTGTAACAGATGAAGCCCTAAAATCCTTTAATGTCGGTGATACCATTCATTGGCAGGTAAGAGCTACCAATGTTGAAACCACAGGAATTTTATTGGTTTCCATAGAAAGTGAACCTTTGGATGTGAACGAAGGACGTTCTGCCGTTCGAAACCCCGTTGCCGGTCGAGATACGCTCTACCTGAGTTATAAGGAAATTGATAACATCGACCTGCAGACCACCTTTTCTAAAAACAATAATGATAGTCTGGTCGTTTCCACGGAGCAGGACTCCATTACAATTACTTCTGATGTTTTATTTGATCCGCAATTAAATTTAAAACGCAAAGTAACACTACTGCTGCCTCCCAACAATCCATATGCCGTTATCGATACGGCTTTAACTAAAAATCTTAAGAAACAGTTTAATCCAAATATCGGATGGCTGATTCGAGCGCCCGGTCAGCAAAAAGGCTGGCAACCCCTCATTATTGAAGCAACGGCTCTAAGCTCCACAATACCGGGATTACCCTTACAAACTATTCGGGATACCCTGTATATCCAAACGGTACCAAAAGCCCGGCTCAGTATGGAATTACAAATTGTGCAGCCGGCAGGCGCTTTGGATGACACTCTTTCTTACGGGCAGGCTTTTAAACTACGCGGAACCGTGCGTAATGCCGATGAACCTATGATTGCTGACGCTATCGGTGATGGTGTAGCGCGTATACAGTTACCCGAGCTCTTTACTCTGATAGATACTTTGGAAACCAATACAACTCCAACCCGGACCTTTCAGGTCGGGCAACCCTTTTATTGGTGGATAAAAATTGATAATACGGCAGAAAACAACCTAATGGAAATGAACACTGACGTATCCGTTAAGCAAACGGATGGTATAATGAACAACTTACAGGCACATTTTGAGAATGATGAAGAATTGAATAAGATTTTCGACCTTCAAAAAATAGCTGCTGAAAATGAAGAGCAAATTACCGTTACTCTTGATGCTTTACCAATTGATGAACATACCGATAAACCGGCGTTTATTCAAAATGCAGTGGTAAATAAAACCATCTATTTGGAGAAAAAAGCGCAGATTTCGCTGATATCAGCTCAGTTACCTGATACCGTATCTACGGCGCAAACGGTAAATTTACAACTTAATTCAGAAATATCCGGTAATTTAATCAAACCGGCTGCCATCATTCAACTGTCCCCTTCTCTGAACAATCCCCTAACAGAAATCCCCTTAAATCCCGATGGTACTGGAAATATGCAATTCACTGTGCCGGATAATTACGCAGGAGATGGTCAGGATACGCTTTTCATTTTATTAAAAGGCACCGATGCCAACACCGGAAAAATAAATGTATCCAACCAGGTTTATCAACGGATTTTAAGAGTTGAAGAACGGCCTGTATTAGCCTTAAAAGCAAATATTATAGCTCCGTCCAGCTATGACTCATTGGGTATTGTTTATCAAGGGCAGGAAATTCAGTTAGAGGTAAGGCCGGTTTATGCCGCAAAAACTCAAACCGTTCCCTATGCGCCGATAAGCGGATCCGGTCAAATTGTTCTGGATCAATCCTTACTCGATCAAGGGTTCCGATTAATTGAAGGTGAAGCCTTGAGCAAGTCCTTCAACACTTTAAATCAACCTTTGCGCTGGACTATTAAAGCGCCTCAGAAAGAGTTAACCGCCGGCATCAAGGTAAAATTTCAAACATTGCCGAAGGATAAAAACAGCGCACAACCTGTCACCATTGATACCGATTCCGGATCGGTTTCATTACCCATGCGCATCAGGGAGAAAGCCATCTATGTTAATGTACTCAACAAATTAATGAGTAATCAGTTCAGTAATCTTGATGCCGATAACCGCCCCTTGTTAATTTTTGCGGTTTCCAATAAAGAATTTGATGATACACTGAATATCAACGGATTAACCATGTCCTTTTTTGCTACAGCCGCCGAGGAAGAGGATCGTCAGCTACTCAATACCCCATCGCTTCTTAACCTATTGCAAGCCATCCGCATCGATCGGTACGGAGATATAGCAGGACAGTCACAACAAAAAGCGGCAATGCCGGAGACCTCCCAACAATTTATTGATTATCAATTAAGTGACAGTACTAATAATCCGCTATCTTTGGTATTCGAAACCGAAAACACTATCGAACCAGGCATGATCGATACTTTGGTTATTTCAGGTCAGTTAAAAGACAATGTTGTCAGTCGAAGTTTTAATACACGTTTGAACAATGTAATGGCATACGACTTTGACAAAACCAATCCTCTGACCATCATCGACTCTGCCGGGATTGACATCAGTGAAAGCGCCAACTTTGCAGGTAGTGATGTCACCATCATTTCTGAAAATCCGGAGAAAGATTTTTACAATTACCCCAATCCGTTCGGCGACGACTCAGAAATTACCAACATTAAATTTTATCTTGAACACCCGTCAGATGTTGAAATACGGATTTTCACCCTGGTTGGCGAACACGTATGGACATGGAAACGCAACGGTTTACCAGCCGGCTTGTATGAGAGCCTGGCCCGTTGGGATGGACGCAATGGTAAAGGTTATCTGGTTCTCAACGGAGTTTACATCTGTACCATCGATATTAAACCTAATAATGGACAGCCGTCCACACAATTTATGACAAAAATTGCATTTATTAAATAGTGGGAAAAGATATGATGAAGCGCTTAACAATAATAATTTTGTCATCCATAATCACCATGGTAGGCGCTCTGTTTGCCCAGGAAGGTGAAGGTGGCACAGAAAGTAACCTTAGCAAAGGATTTGGCTCCCGCGCTTTTGGTCTGGGTAGTGCATTTACGGCCCTGGCCGATGACCCCACTGCTGTTTACTGGAACCCGGCTGGTCTGGAGTATGTGTATCAGCAAAGTTTAACTTTATTCCATTACACTCCCATAGAAGGTGCCAGTTATGACTTTTTGGGCTATGCCTATCCGACATTGAACGTAGGTACTTTCGGAATTGGAATCGGTCGAATAGGTATCGGCGGTATCACCCAGCGCGACCTGTTTGGCAATGAATTGGGCAGTTTTTCCTTTGCTGAATATCAGGGATTTCTTTCCTATGCGAAACGTTTACCCTGGAATATCACACCCGGCCTGTCCATTCGTGTGTTAAGGAGGGGATTCAGCAATCTCGTAGAAGAAGGCAAGCCGACAGACTATGGGGTTGGTTTGGATTTGGGCTTTATGTACCGACCCGAACTGTTCACTTCGGCTTTATTGCAAAACTGGTCTTTCGGGTTAAGTGTTCGCAATTTATTCACACCACAAATTAAAGAACGTACAACCATAGATGAACTTCCGTTATCGGTTCGATTTGGTGTCATGAAGCGCGTAATTAACCTGGGAGGGCAAAACAATTTTAACATCTTATTTGATGTGGATTATTCAGAAAAACGGAGTATGCGTTTTAATATGGGTACCGAATATGCCTTCCAGGATATAGCCGATGTACGCATAGGTTTTAACGACAATGGGCTTGCTCTCGGAGCCGGAGTCCGTTACAGTATATTTCAAATTGATTATGCTTTTGGCCAATCTGAATTTTCTGATGTCTTTCCGGCATTACATCGCTTTTCACTTTCATTCAACTTCGGGTTAACCCGGGATGAATTGTATACAATTGCCGAAAATCAAAGAAAAGCTGAAGAAAAACGAATTATTGCCGAAATTAGAGAAGCAGACAAAGAACAGGCTATCGCCAACCATTTGCAAAAAGGCAGGGAATATTTTGAAAGCGGTGAATATCTGGACGCTATTGTAGAATATCAACAAGTAATCGGTGAAGAACCGTTCCATAGCGAAGCACAAGCTATGTTGGATTCTGCTGAAACTTTGTTGCAGAAGGAACTGGATACACAGCAAGCTCGGGCTATAGAAGATACCTTAAGCAAGAGGCAAGCCGAAAGTAACCGAGATTTCATTCAGACGCATTTTGAAAGAGGTAAATTAAACTTAGATCAAAACCAATTCACCGAAGCACTGATAGAATTCAATATGGCGCTGGAGCGCGATTCTGATAACGAAACCATTTTGAGCGCCATTGAAACAACCAAACGGCGCATGAACGAAGAAGTTAATCGTTTAATACAGCAGGCACGCGAAGAATTCCAGAATCAAAATTATTCCGAAGCTCTGCGTCTTTTAGGTAATGCTCAGTTGATTGGCGGAGAGAATGAGGCTATTCAATCTGAAATTACTGCCCTTACCCAACGCATTAAACTGACCGAAAACATACAGGAAGGCTTGGGTTATTACGATATAGGGCAGTATGAAAGAGCACTCGATGTTTTTGAAAAAGCCCTTGAAATCGACCCTGATAATGAACTGGTACAGCAATATTATGAACGATCCAAAGTTGAAACCACAGGTAAACAGGAGAAAATGGATGCCGCGGCCGAGCAGCAGTATCTCAAGGGTGTGGATAAATTTCTTGCCGGAAATTACCGGGAAGCTATTAGGATTTGGGAAAAGATATTGGAAAAATATCCTTATAATAAAAAAGTCCGAAAAGCCATTGAAGGCGCTCAAGAGCGTTTAAACGAAGCTAACTAAACACCGGATCCATTTAATATTATGTTTAAAAATGTTAAAAAAGAAGAGATAACCATTCCGGCTCAGATGAGTTACCTTATTCAGGTAAGGGAATTCATCGAACGCATTGGTAAAAAATATAAGTATTCCGATAAAATCACCAATTCCTTCAAACTGGTTATAGATGAAGCCTGTACCAATATAATTAGGCATGGATATCGGGATATCAAAAACGGCGAAGTTACTCTAAAAGCCATTATCAGACGCCTCAGTTTAACCATCATCATTATTGATCAGGGCACAAGTTACGATATACGCCAGGCCAACACGCCTAATCTGGCAAAGTACGTAGATATCGGGAAAAAAGGTGGCCTCGGTATAATGATGATGCGCAAACTTATGGATGATATCCAATATTCCGTTACCGAGCGCGGCAATGAATTAAGATTGACCAAAAACAGAGAATCTACTGAAGAAAATACCCTGTTACAAAGATGGCACTCGCTGAACCTTAGGACAAAATACTCTTCTATTGCCTCCGTTATATTTACACTTGTGGTTATTTTTATTTTTGGCCCTATCTTCATGAACATTCAGGAAAATACACGGGAGGAAGTCTTTCAGATTGCTATGTCAAGCAGTCGTTCGCTGGCGGACAACGTCATTGCTGATCTGATTAATGATAATGACCTGAGTTTATTCGAAAAAGCACGATCTATTAAAAACAACTATCCAAATATCATTCACGAAGCGTATTTAGTGGATCAATCCAAGCAGATCAAAGCCATTAGCAATCCGCTCAAATTTGATTCTCTTGGAACTTATAGAGTACCAACAAATGCTGGATTTGTAGATTCTCTAGGGAAGGTCAATATTTTAAAATATTCCATCAATGATACAACACATATATTTGACATTAATACTGAAATTCGGCAAACCATCCAGGGTAGAGGCGCTCTTTTGGGATATGTGCACATTTGGGTGAAACAGGAAACCATCCAAAATTTAGCCGAAGATGAGAAAATTAATATGGCCATCTTGCTTGCCATTATCCTGACTATCGGCTATGCAGGTGCTTTCTTTCTTATACATCGCATTCTCATGCCATTTCACAGTCTTGCCGACTGGGTAAGACAAGTGGTTAGGGGCAAGGTGGATCAGGACGAAATTGATATCGATGCTTCCGATGAACTGGGAGAAATAGCCAAAGCCTTCAATGATATGACCAATAAATTCCGGGAGGCTCAGGTTACGCTGATGGAGCAACAAAAACTGCAAAAAGAATTGCAGGTAGCTCAGGAAATTCAGCAAATGCTCCTGCCCAGTGATTTTCCAAATGTCGAGGGATACGAAATAGCATCATTCTACGAAGCTGCCAAAGAAGTCGGTGGCGATTTGTTTGATTTTGTTGAAATCGACGATGATCGTATTGGTATCTGTGTAGCAGATGTTTCCGGTAAAGGCGTCCCCGGATCTATGATCATGACCATGATCCGAACAGCATTACGGCTGGAATCCCGGGGATCTAATAATCCGGCAGATGTGTTAGCCCGTGTCAATCGTTTTGTAGCAAATGATATGAAACGCGGCATGTTCGTAACCATGTTCTATATTATACTTGATTCCCGAAAACGCATCATCCATTACGCCAGTGCCGGTCATAATCCTATGGTTCTGCATAGGGTTTCCAGTAAACAAACGTATTACCTCAATCCATCCGGTTTTCCTGTGGGGATCCAATTACCGGATCTGAACCTGTTCGATAAAAAAATTGAGACCGATTCCATTCGTTTGCGGGAAGATGATATTTTGGTTTTATATACGGATGGAATTACCGAAGCAATGAATTCGAAAAGAGAACTTTACAGAGAAGAACGCTTTTTGAATGCCATCCGGGAAAATGCCCACTTGGATGTGACCGGATTTATTAAATCGATTAATAAAAATTTAAAAGACTTTACGGGGGGAGCAGCCCAAAATGACGATATAACTTATGTTGCCATCAAAGAAAAGATGATGCCGGGTGAAGTGATTGTTAATCTGCATAAAGAATTGGAACGGCTCATCAAAGAAGAAAAAGTTAAAGTAAAAGATGCCCTTGAACGACTGCGCATTTCACCTCATATATATTATAAACATAAAGAGATCATCGACCGGAAAGGTTTAACCGGTTTAAAAGATCATTTGGAAGATCAGGATTTTATTGAGAAAAAGCATCTTTCTATCGAAGTTAAAGCTAAGATTTTTGATATTATAAAAAAACATCCATCGTACGGTGCCAACCGTATTGCCAGCACTCTTCGATCTGACGAATACGGCAATATAAAAATAGATAGCCAACGCCTCTATAATGAGCTGGTACAGATGCGATTGAACACCAAAGAATTACGTGAACGTTATATAGAAAAAGGTGGCGGAAGAAGGTTAAAAGAACCCGGCACGCCATTGCTTACACTTGACGGTAAAGTAATCCTTAATTTTGAATCATCCGAAAAAACAGTTGCTGAACAACGGGGTGTAAAAGAACCGGAAGCCGAAGATGAAAAACCAAGTGAAACCGCAAAACAGCCCGATAAAAAAGAATCAGAAACACCCGCTGAAGAAGAAACTCAAGCCAAAGCTGAACCGGATCAGCCCGAATCGGAAAAAGAAAATGTAAAGGATCACGCAGAAGAAACAGATGAAAAATCGGCTGACGAACAGAAGCCACCGCAGCCTAAACCGGTGGAAAAGCCGCCTGAGCAAGAAGAAACGTTGGAGAGCGAACCTGGAGATAGCCCCCTTCATCAACGGGAAGAAGCAATACAGCCTGCAGATGCTGACGATAGTACAAAACAGGACATCGAAGACGACTTTTCCGTTGAAAAAGAACCGGATGAAAAGACTGCAACGATTGATGATGAATTAGTTGAGAGTGACTCTAAAAACAAAATAAAGCCTGGCGACGCCGCAGATACGCAGCTTCAGGAGGAACAAACCGATCCGTCACCGGAAGAAACCGAGGAGATCCAGCCTGAATCGGCGGATGATGATAATAATGACCCTTTTGCATCAAAAAAAGAAGAGTTGATTAAGCAGGTTGAACCCAAAATTGATTTGGAAAAAATCGATCTGTTTTATACCCACGCCAATGATGATGTTGAAGACATCGGTAAAAATATAGAGCAAATGCAATCGGATGGCGATATTGAAAAAAAAATAAAAAATATTATTTTAATCCTGAAAATAATGCAAAAACATCCGATATTGAAAAATATTTCCGATTTCAAAACATTACTCGAACAAATTCAGAAAACATTTGAAAAACTGCAGGCTCAAAGCAACCAAATGTCTGAATCAATGACAGTTAAAAGTTGTCAAGTACTCTTTCAAACACTTAAGGATGGGCAAAATATTGACGGATATGAATCCTATTATCAAAGTCTGAACATGGTAGGCCGTATAAAGCGACAAATTATGAAAATAGATAAAGATTCCGGTGAAGGACACGCTTCTCAGGAAATGGATAAGATCCGTAAGCAAATTAATCGCAAGGCTTTAATCGACCAGGAAAAATTTTCGGATTACTTACAAAATGAAGACGATTAATAGCTTTTAAAACGTGTATTGTGTATATTGCTATTTATTAGTGATTATTCAGCTCTGGACTATAAGTACGAAAGTAATTTATAGTTTTGCGGAGTCGGCTAAATCCGGAACAAACTTATCAATAATATTAGGAAGAATAAAAAGCAGAAGTTGCATTATTTAAACTGAGTTCAACAACAATGCATGTTATATAGATTGGGTTATTAGTTCAATATTAATTTGACAAAGTATCAGTTGGTCATTAGGTTTATTAGTTTAAAGGTGTATATTAAGCCAACTGTCTGCGTATTTGCTTTTTAAGGAGGAATGAATGGAAGGCATTCAAGTCTCAACAGAAATTGCTGGAAGTCGTAACCATATATCGATCATTAAGGTTGGCGGATATATAGACACGACCACTTCATCAGAACTCGAACGTGCACTGGACTCATTACTTAAACAAGGTCGATTTTATATCATCGTTGATTTGGGAAATGTGGATTATATCAGCAGTGCCGGTTGGGGTATTTTTATAAGCGAAATCAAATCAATACGAGAAAATGGAGGCGATCTTAAACTGGTACGCATGGTACCGGATGTATACGAAATATTTGAGCTACTTGAGTTTCACCACATACTCGATGTATATGATACAATTGACGAAGCCGTCAGTAAATTTGAAATGTTGGAAGCCGCAGGTAAACCGGTTGCTAAAGAAATAACCCTGCCCAAAGAAGGTGAACAAAAAGAAAAAGCAGCACCATCGCCGAATCAACAGGTCGAAACCCAGGAATCCGAAAAAGAGGCAGCACAACAACAAAAGGCAGAGAAAACACCCGCTGAAAATGTAAATCCTGCCGAATTAAAATTACATGATAAAATAAAAATGATTATCCGCGAAAATCCATCATACGGCGCTCTTAAAATTAAGAGGGAATTATACTCAGCACGTTATGGATACACCAAAATTGGTTGGTTTAAGACAAGGCAATTGTTATCTGAGATGAAATTGAATTCGAAGTCGAAACGGTATGCATTTGCTACTTCCTCCTGAGAGGTAGACATATATGGATAATATTTTTGACCTGTTTTTAGCTGGTCTTATCATACTTTCAGTACTCTCTAATTTTTTTGGCCTGCCAGGCAATTTAATTATGGCCACAGGCAGCTTGTTTTATGGATTATTAAACGCTTTTTCCCAAATGACGTTTACATTTATCGTTACTGTACTTCTAGTGGTTATAATTTTCGAAGGTCTGGAATTTCTGTTATTAGCGTTTACATTCAAAAAATATACCGTATCCAAATGGGGATTATCGGGTGCGTTAATTGGAGGTTTTATTGGCGGTTACAGCGGTTTTATAATTAGTCCTGTAGCGGGAGCTATTGTTGGTTCTGTCATTGGAGTATTTGTAAGTACCTCTTTCATTCAATTTGCAAAGTCCTCTAATATTAAGGAAAGTATCCGTACCGGTTACGGAGCATTTATGGGAAGGACAGGCGGCTTGTCTATGAAAGTGATTGGAAGCGTAACGATTGCCAGCATAGTCATTACCCGATTGATTTAATTTGAGTTTAAATGCTATAGATTATATTTTCCCCGGGATGCGTAACATTCTGGGGTTTTTTTATGTATAAACTGATTACACTATCTTTCTTCTGGGTATATTTTTCAGCTCTTGCCCAGCCCGTACAACCTGTACGTATTCATTACGACGGCGGTGGAGATTGGTACGGAAACAAAACCACATGGATCAATATTCTGGAGAAGGCCCGCACAGAACTTGACCTGAAAGTTGCCCCAAAAGAAAAAGCACTGCGCATCACCGATTTAGAATTTTATCAACATCCCATCGCTTATATAGCCGGTCATGGTAATATATCTTTTACTGAAAATGAGGCAGACCGATTAAGAACATTTTTAACCAGCGGAGGTTTTTTATGGGCCGATGATGATTACGGAATGGATACTTCTTTTCGTCGCTCAATGAAGAAGGTTTTTCCGGAGCTCAAATTTGTTGAATTACCTTTTTCTCATCCAATATATCATAACTTTTATGACTTCGATAATGGATTGCCCAAAATCCATGAACATGATGGTGGCGCCCCGCGCGGATATGGCTTAATTTACCAGGACCGTCTGGTGTGTTTTTACAGTTTCAACACCGATATTAGCGATGGTTGTGAAGATGCAAATATTCACAATGATCCTGAGTATAAACGCAATCAAGCATTGAAAATGGCTGTGAACATTTTATTATACGCTTTGTTAAATTAGAGTTATGGATAAACAAAAAAATCAGATTACCGAAACCATTTACCGCTTTGGTAAACGACATAGACTGCTCAGGCTTGCCGGTGATTCATTACGTCTTCTGCTTATTTTATTATTAATGTGGCTTAGCGTCGCTCTGGCCGATGATCTGTTTTACTTTTCCAAAATTACGCGATGGGGGCTTCTTTTTTTGAACCTTACGCTGATTTTGCTATTCCTAAATCGTCTGGCACTTCAACCACTAAAATCCTATATTCGTTATAGAAAACAGTCGGATCATAGTGAAACTGCTCAACAAATTGGTCGTTTATTTCCGGAAATCAACGATCAATTGCTCAATGTATACCATTTAATACAACACCGTGAAACAACGGGTTCCACCGCTTTAAGAAAAGCAGCTATTGATACCGGATATCAAACATTTTCTAAATTCGATTTTTTATCAAAAATCACCTGGAAACAATTCTTTCCTTCCATTTATACCACCATTCTGATTTTATTCGGGAGTCTGACCCTTCTCGCTTTTAACTTTGATCAAATCGGGCATTCCACATTAAGATTAATTAATCCCACTGGTGATTATTATAAAACACCGCCCTATCAATTTATTGTACATCCGGGGAACACTTCAATCCTAAGGGGAGATGATGTTAATATATCCGTAGACTACAGCGGACCTCAATTAAAATCTGCAGAGCTCATCATCAAAACAGTCCGAGGGGAAGTGAAATACCTGAGTTTACAGAAGACCGGGAGCTTAAATCAACATCGATTTACAGCATCAATTAAGGATATTCGGAACAATACAAATTATAAAATTAAAGGGCTGCCTTCGGGAAACAAGTCATTGCAAAATAAAATATGGTCCAAACAGTATTATATCCAAACAAAAATTCCACCAGCCGTTCAAGATTTGGACATAAGCCTGGCACCACCAGCCTATACCAATTTGGATGAAAAACGCCTGGACCGTAATATTGGTGATATTATTGCACTTCCTGGTACAAGAGCCCATATTCAATTCTCAACTAATAAGCCCATAAAAAAAGCCTTGCTCAAATTTAAAGCCTCTGATAGCGTCCGAATGCAGATTAGGGGTAATCAGGTAGACGGTCGTTTTAATATAATGCGCGATGATCAGTACCATATTCAGCTCACCGATACAGCAGGCCTAAACAATCAAAACCCGATTTCGTATCAAATAGCTTTGATGCCGGACAATAAGCCTTTTGTGCGGATTACGGAACCGGATACCGATATCGAGAGTCCCATTGATGCTGGTATTCAGATTAAAGCGGAAGCCAGCGATGATTACGGCATCAGCTCTACGCAGCTTGTCTATAAGTTCATTAGAAATACTGAAAGTGCAGCGGATACAAATTGGAAGTTCATCCAATTATTGTCATCGAACCAACATAAACTACAAGTCAATATTCAGCATATCTGGGATTTCAGCGAAATGCCGCTAACCTTTGGCGACGGTATTAAATATTATGTTCGGGCCTCTGATAATAACAATATTACAGGCCCTTCCATAGGTCGAAGCGCCATTCAGTTTATTCGGTTTCCATCTCTCGAAGAAATTTTCGAGCAAACTGAACGGCAACAAAGTAAACAAATCAGTGAAATGGATGCAATCGAAAAGCAATCAAAGGATTTGGAAAGAGAGGTCGAGGAGCTACATCGGGAACTAAAGCAAAATAAAAACACCAACTGGGAAAAAAAGGAACAAATAAAACAAGCGGTAAAAAAACAAAAAGAATTAC
>WJIP01000230.1 GCA_014730185.1 Caldithrix sp.
ACGTTTATCTTTGCCTATAATGGACCAGCTGGCCCATAATGTTTTGTTTTTATCCCATAGACTGCGACCGGAAAAATGTTGTGCCGGAGTACATACAAATCGCACTCCATTAACCGTTAATTCATCCCACCAGTCCAGCTCCGTATAATGTTTAATACCTAAATTCCGAAAAAACGCTCCCAACCCCAGGGGTACTATATAAAGTGGGCGGTCACCTAAGCGGCGAATCGTATTTTTATCCAGATGGTCATAATGATTATGTGAAATCAAAACCATATCAATCGGTGGTAAATCATAGAAGTCGAGACCGGGCTGTACGTGGCGCCTGGGACCAGCAAATGATACCGGAGAACAACGATCACTCCAAATTGGATCGGTCAGAATATTCAGACCTGCAGTCTGTATAAGTAATGTGGAATGCCCAATCCAGGTAACGGTCGTTTGTGTTTTATTTTCACGTAACCTTTGTCCGTCATTTTGTACGGTTTCAAATTTATAGGAATCGGGGCGTTCCGGTTTTTCTCCCTTCAGTCGCTCCCATACGGACCACTGCATTAAATCTTTTGTATCGCGCTCTTCGAAGCCGGAAAAAGGATTGCGAAAACCATCGACGGTATGATGTTGTTTACTTTCCTGGGCATCAATTTCAAAGAGATAAACGCTTAAAATAAAGATAAGAAGAATTAATCGCATGGAATGGACCATCCTACTTCTTTTATAGAAAACCTGCAGCATTGTATTACGCAAACTCTTTCCTGAAGTTACATTTTTTGAGAAAAGTCGAGCACCTTTCGTAATCCGGCAGTCTGCCAGGAATTCGTCAAACCAAACCATTTTACACAAGAGCGGTGAAAGTCTAACCGTCCCGTCATTAATACATTCGCAAATAGTGCTGCTAAAAATAAAAATGGTTCCGGCATATTGATGCATCCCGGAACCATATTTTTTACTTTTTCAGATTGCGTTAATAAATATTAGAACTTTGAGCGGGCTGTATCAAACGCTTGTTTGAGTTCCGACCAGCTCTTCTCCAAACCGTTCTTCATATCCTGCCAGGCTTCATCACTGGAGTTACGCAAGGCCTTGAATTTCTCTTCCAGGTTAGCCCGTTTTGTTTTAATGTCATCTAACTGCTTCTGATATTCGCCTTTAGCACTGGTTGTGGCCTCTGCCACTTTTTTCCGAAGGGATTCAATATCCTTATCCCATTCTTTCAATTGTTGTGCTGTGCGCTCAAGGTAAGATTTTTTGCTATCCATGTTATGCTCCTTTCTGTTTAAAACATGTTTATTTATAAAGACGGTCCTGCTTTTTTAACTTGCTCCGATACGAAAGTTTCATATTGTTTAAAATTTTCTTTGAATTTTCCGGCCAGATCGGCAGCTTTTTTATTGTAAGCGTTTTTATCCCCCCAAGTATTCCTTGGATTTAAAACTTCGCTCGGTACTCCTGGACATTCTTTCGGAATAGCCAGTCCAAAAACCGGATCGGTCTCATATTCAACCTCGTCCAGTTTGCCTTCCAAAGCTGCGTTCAGTAAAGCCCGGGTATGTTTGATGGAAATACGATGCCCTTCTCCGTGCGGGCCTCCGGTCCAACCGGTGTTAACCAACCAAGTTTTGACGTTATGTTTCTCAATTTTTTGGCCCAAAAGTTTGGCGTACTCGCTGGGATGCAGTGGCATAAAAGGGGCTCCGAAACACGTACTGAAGGTGGCCTGCGGCTCGCTTATACCCTTTTCGGTACCGGCCACTTTGGCGGTGTAACCCAACAAGAACTGGTACATGGCTTGTTCTCTGGTGAGCCGGGCAATTGGTGGTAACACACCAAATGCATCTGCCGTCAGAAAGATAATATCTTTGGGATGGTCGCCTTTGCTGTCTTCCACGTAATTATCCAGATGGGTGATGGGGTAAGAAGCCCTCGTATTTTCCGTGAAGGTGGCATCATCCAAATCCGGTCTGCGCCAGTAAGAATCAATATTTACATTTTCCAGAATTGTTCCAAATTTACGGGTTGTGGCAAAAATCTCCGGTTCGGCCTCTTCCGATAAACGTATAACCTTAGCGTAACATCCGCCTTCGAAATTAAAGATACCATTATCCGACCAACCGTGTTCATCGTCGCCGATAAGCGGCCGGTTTCGATCCGCTGATAACGTGGTTTTACCGGTTCCGGATAGCCCAAAGAAGAGAGCCGTGTGCCCCTCTTGATTGACATTTGCGCTGCAATGCATGGACATGACACCTTGCTGAGGCAGTAAAAAGTTTAATAGAGAAAAAATTGATTTTTTGATTTCTCCGGCATAACTCGTGCCCCCGATAAGGATAATTTTTCGTTTGAGATTAACCAGGATAAAAGCTTCGGAGTTGGTTCCGTCATCATCGGGTATAGCATGGAATTTCGGTAAATCAATGACCGTATATTCCGGATCGTGCCCCATTATACCCTCTTCATCCTTGATACGGATGAACATATTGCGGGCAAACAAGGAATGCCAGGCGTATTCGGTGATTACACGGATCGGCACGGAGTAATGGTTATCCACACCGGCAAAACAATCCTGAACAAAGATATCGTTGCCTTGAAGATAGGCCTGCACCCGCCGCCACAAATTTTCAAATTGAGTTTCTTCAAAGGGTCGATTGACACTGCCCCACCAAATCTTATCGCTGGTGGTTTCTTCTTTTACCGTGAATTTATCATTGGGCGAACGTCCGGTAATGGCACCCGTGCGGACTACAATAGGACCCAGATGGGCCAACAGCCCTTCCCGGCGGCTGATGATTTGTTCGTAGAGTATAGGTGTAGTTAAATTCCAGTAAATTTTGTTTACATTGGTAATGCCCAGATAATCCAGATTTTTGGACGGATGCAGTTCATGTTCAGAAATCATAATTCCTCCATTTATTTAAACTTGATTATTTGCTAGAACACATCTGCTGATTTTACAATGTAAAGAATATTGGATGATTTGACAATGCGTAAACGACTTGGTACTTTCTACGTTTGCAATGCCATTTAATTTGATTAATATCCATGCGTATACATCAGTCCAATTCATTGCTGTAAAAAAGCGCAAAGTTTATCAATTTTATCCGTATCGCCTAATACAATTAACCGGTCATTTTCATGTAATACGGTTGAAGAGCTGGGATTGACAAACCACTTCGAGGAGGCGCCCCTTTTGAGCGCAATTACCGTTAATCCGGTCCGCTGAGGGATTTCGGCGTCCATCAATGTCTTATTATGCAAATTGGATCCGGCGGGTACGGGTACTTCTTCCATTCGGAATGACTTTTCATCGCTGCTCATCATAATTTCCAAAAAACTGACCACCGTGGGCCGCAGCATCACCGCAGCCATGCGCAAACCTTCCACAATATTGGGAGAAATGACATAATTGGCTCCGGCCCGGTATAGTTTATTCTCGGTGTGTGTGTCCAGAGAACGGGCTACGATCATCATATTGGGATTGAGATCTTTGGCAGACACCACTACAAATAAATTATCCGCATCATCGGGCAAAGCGGTAATCAAACCTTCGGCATTTTTAATATTGGCTTCCTGCAAGATTTCATCTTTGGTAGCATCACCGTTGACTACCGGTAATTCCGGGTAATGTTCACGCAGATAAGAAACTCTTTCATCGTTTTCTTCGATAACGATCAGAGGCCGATTATTATGAACAAATTCCTTGACTACATTAATGCCGGTATCTCCGGCACCGCAGAGTATGGTGTGGCCTTGCATCATTTCAATTTTTTTGCGCATCTTTAACTTTCGCCTCGTTGCTAAAAGTTCATTACTGACAAACCAACTGGTTACTGTGGCGGACAGCATGGCAATCAATATCAAACCACCGGTTACGATAAACATGGTGAAAATACGTCCCGGAATATTTAGTTGGCCGATTTCCGAAAAACCCACCGTGGAAAAAGAAATAAACGTCATGTACAGCGCATCGAGCCAATCCCATCCTAATAAAATGGAATATCCGGTTATGCCCACGAAAATTAAAAGTATAAACGATATAGTGAGCATGATAATGTTTTGCCAAAACGTATCGCCGCGCTTTTCCATTACAAATACATTTACCCTAAAAAACCAAACGTGTTAGATTCATTATGCAGATTATTCATTCTTCAGATTATCCAGTATATTTTCCCTGATGAGCAGCAGAATTGCGGCTTGGGGTACAATGATATATTTTTCCCGGTCGATTTCAATTTCTATGGCCGCTTTTCGCAAAAATAGCGCATAGTCTCCCTCCTCGGCCTGTAGCGGCAAATAAGAAGTTTCCTGTTGAGATTGTTCCCAGGGTTTATCACCCAGCGTATTGGGATCGGGTAAAGGATAGCCGGGACCTACTTTTGTAACAATTCCACCCTGAACTTTTTCCCGGCTTTCAACACCCTGGGGCAAGTATAAACCGGCCTGGGTACGTTCTTTTTTGTCATCGGGACGTATCAACACGCGATCCCCGACGATTACAATGTCTTTCTTTGGGTCCATAAAAACATCCATTGTGTAAAGTATAATCATTATTTTACAAAGGTTCGCTACAAAAACAAAATTTCATTTCATTTCATCATGACTGATCTGCACAGCACTTTACTGGTGTATCTCCGTATCTCTATACGACCAATTATACACAGGGACAGAAAACGGCCTATACTTTCTGCAACAATCATAAACTAAAAAATTTATTAAAAATATTTGACAATAGCATATCTGAAAATTATATTCTACTATAAATATAGTAAATAAACTACACGGATAGTAATATGCCCCAAAAAACCATTACCCTATCCCATCTCGAGTGGGAAATCATGGAAGCCATCTGGCAATTGCAAAAACAGGTTACCGTACGGGATGTTTTACAACATGCCTACCCCAAAGCAGAAAAAGCCTACACCACCGTGCAGACCGTTATGAATAATCTGGAAGGTAAAAATATTCTGAGCAAAGAAAAGATCGGTCTGGTTAATTTTTATGTACCTAAAGTCAGGAAACAGGATTTAATGCGCAATGAAGTGACCCGGTTTGTTAACCGCACCTTTGGCGGATCACTGGGTAATTTTGCCAACTATTTGATCAAGTCGGATATTTTATCCCATGAAGAGATCGAGGATTTAAAAAAACTGATCCAAAGCAAGGAAAACAAAAAAGACAGGTAAGCGTATGATTTCGTTCATTAACGCCATCGCTCAGGGTTGGGCGCCCTATATCGCATTATGGACGGTGCAAAACACCCTATTTACGATCCTTATTTTACTGTTATTGTACTTGCTGCGTCACTCGGATGCCCGTTTCCGCCGATATATTGCTCTAACCGGCCTGATTAAATTATTGATACCACCGATCATCGAGTTACCGTTTTCTTCACAGGTCAATACGATTTACCTCTCGAATCTTAACGTAATACCCGTGCCAACCTCGCCGCCGGTTGGCCAGCCGGCCTTAACCGCATCGTCTTTTATTTTCGGAATGTGGATAATTATTGCCTTTGTTCTATTAGGGCTGATCCTTATCCGTTATGTGCGCTTTTCCCGATCCTTCAAAGTCCGGCAATTAACCGAACTGGACAACGATCTGCTGGGCTTGATCGACAACTGGCGCTGGATTCGGTTTTATGAATCCGAACTGGTGCACAGTCCCGTTGTATTTGGATTTTTTAAGCATAAAATTGTTTTGCCTGTAAACTGGAAAGAATGGGATGCCAACACCTTTCATGCCGTTATCGTTCATGAACTGCACCATATCCGGCAAAAGGACCAGTGGATCAATTTGTTACAGGCTATCGGGTTATCCATTCACTTTTTCAACCCGTTTGTATGGATCTTAATGAACAGGTTGAATATGCTCAACGAATTGGTCTGCGACGATGCGGCCATCACCTCCGCGCAATTAAAACGAACCTCCTATGCCCGCCATATCCTGAATTTGATTGAACTGCAATCGGCTAAAACTTTTGCCTGGCCCGTCAAAACATTTACCAAAAAGCATAAGCTGATGAAAACCCGAATTCAATATCATTTAAACTCCGGGGAGGACGCAATGATGAAGTTATCATTTTTAAAGACCGCTATACTTATATCTTTGCTTATGGTAACCGCCGTAATTTTTTCCTGTAGTTATCGAACCGCTCAAACGCTAACCGATACCAAAGATACCACACAAGAAACTTCTGCAACAGAAAGGGATACCTCCAAAGTACATCCCTTTTTCGAAGTCGATGTGAAACCTAAAATGCTGGGCAAAGTACGGCCGGTCTATCCACAGGAAGCCAAAGAGAAAGGCGTTCAGGGCATCGTAGTGGTAACCGTGACCATCGATAGAAACGGATCAGTGCGCAAAGCCGAAGTGTTCCGGTCGATACCGGAACTGGATGAAGCCGCCCTGGATGCGGCCAAAAATTGTGTGTTCGAACCCGCGCAGTATAATGGTCAACCGGTAGCGGTAAGCATGAATATCCCCTTCGCCTTTCGTAATGAGTAGTGGCAATAGAAATTCCGTTCATTGATTGAAAAGGTATAGTTCGACTATAGCTAACCCTTTACTGTCAAATCTGTAAATTTTTAACATTGGCATTAAGGAGAATGAATCATGAAAGCAATAATTTTTTTCCTCACTTTGTTCGTCTCTTTTACCCTCGCTCAGGAGCTGCCCAAGGCCGGGCAGGAATACACCATTGCTTACGATCCGGCTAAAAATAATATACTGAATGGGTCGAGAAACCTTTATGTGATTTATGCCTTCGATTACTGGAGCACGGAGGAGTCCTATGCCGGCGGCGCCCGGGCCTTGTTTGATAATGTGCTGCATCCCGATCCCGACCGAGTGCATAAAAAAAAGCTGAAGCAAGATGGTCGTTTTTATTCGGCTCGCATTGCAATACCCGATACGGTTTCTCTGCTGTCCTACTATTTTACGAATGGCACAAACATGGATGATAACAACGAAAAAACCTATGTGAGCTATATTTATAATAAAAATGGTCAACCGGTGCGGGGCGCCCGATTCCGTAACGTGGATTTTATGGTGATGGCCGGAAAATCCAAGGCGGAGCAGATGGAAGAGATTAAACGGGAGCTCGATGCTTATCCCGATAATTTCATGGTTTACATACCCTATTGGCGCATGCGCTTCAACCAGGCCGAAAACTTAGATGAACTGATGGAACTTCGTAAAACATTTGAGGAACAGTTTAAAACGTTATACGACCGGTACGGTAAATCCAATGACTTAATGCTGGCGGAGGTATCGGTTTACTATAATATATCCCCTTTATTGCGAAAGTTATTCCATTCCGCCCCACCAGAGTCACGGGGGACAATACGGAAAATGAGCCCAAAAATCACTCAACTCATGATCAATAAAATCGAATGTATTCCCGAAAATAAACGCAGCATATGGATTCAACAATTTTATGAAATCGCTACCCATCAGCGGACCTGTCCAACACCGAAACCTGAAAGACATACTCTGATGCAAAAACCGGCGCCCGATTTTTCGTTCACCACCTTACAGGGCGACACCCTCAAATTATCCGATTTCAGGGGAAAACTGGTTTTACTGGATTTCTGGGGATTGTGGTGCAAGCCCTGTGTGGACCAAATCCCAAATCTCAAAAATGTGTATGATCATTATAACGATGACGGATTAGTGATCATCAGCATCAGCTCAGATCGTATCGTCAGAAAAAAAAGCACGGATGCCTACTTGGTTTTTATAGAAGATAAGGGTCTGGATTGGTTGCAGGTATTAGATGACAAAAAAGGGCGCATTCATGACATTTATAAAGTCAACCGCTGGCCTACTTTATATTTGATTGACCGCGAAGGTAAGTTTGCAGCCCGCAGCGATCAACTGCGGGGTAAACGGTTAGAACGTACCATCAGCAAGCATATGTAGTACAAGGACTAACCTTAGCATAATTCTTAAATTTCAGCTTGTTTTCACTTAATCTTGTTTGCTTACGTAATGGAATCGATTTGTTCGCAAAAACGGGCGTTGAAAAAAATCACACTGTCGTCTTATATTTTCCATAAGTGCCTATAATTTAATTGACTTATTGCAAAGGGCTTCATATATTTTTATTTGTTATTGCTATGCATGCATCAGGAGGCCCTATGAAACGTTTTTCAAGCTTTATCCTAATATTAACCATCCTCTTTGGCGGTTTTATATTTCAAAATTGTGCCGGCACCAAAGGCGGTGGAGATGAAAGTACTGCTTCTTCAAATGATGAAGATTTAGAAGATATTGAAGCTTTGTTGGGTATCTCTTCCGAAGAGCCGGAAGAGACCACACCACAACAATCCAGTTCACAATCCCAGGATGAAAAACTCAGTTTACTGGATAGCGAGGCCGACCGTAACCAGCAGCAAACGGATGAGAGTCTTTCACCAGCTGAAAAACGCCGTTTTGAAGATCAAATCCGCAGTCTCAAAAACCAATTACAACAAAAAGACCGGGAAATCAATCGTCTCCGTGATCAGCTTCAGGCCCAGGAATCGGAAATTCAGCAATCCGCTCAGAGCAGTAAGAATAGTGATGGTTCGGCTTTTTCCGCATCCGGGTTAAGTAATATCAGTATGGCGGAATACGAGTCCCGTTATGATCAGGGGCGGCAATTGTTCGAATCGCGTAATTATCGTGAAGCCATTGAAGTTTTCGAGGCCTTAATTTCAGCCAGTGCCACACATTCTCTGGCGGACAATGCTCAATTCTGGATCGGTGAATGCCATTACGGTTTGCGACAGTACGAAGCTGCCATCCTGGACTTTGAAAAAGTATTTACTTTTCCCAACTCCAACAAACACGATGATGCCCAATTTAAACTTGGTGTTTGCTATCTCAGAAAAGGAGATCGACAGAAGGCCGTAGAAGAGTTTAATCGGTTACGAAACGATTATCCGGACAGTGAATTTATTTCCAGGATTGATCCCATCCTGGCCCAGTTTTAGCGATCAAGATTATCCTTAGACAGGGAAAAAGGAGGAACGCTGCGGGAGAAGTGAGCGTCCTCCTTTTTTTTTGCCGGTAAACGCACCGGTCAATGAATTGGAATCGTTATTAAAATTAAATCCGCCGTTCTTCTAAGAACATATAGACACCCATTGATCCAAATTTATCAGAATAGCAAAGTTGACACGCCTATGTGTTAATCCAATTGTTTACGCAGGAATGCGGGCACATCACGATCTTCATGTTCTTCGTCTTCCTCTCTTTCCGGCATGGAAAACACATTGGGTTGGGAGTAACTGTTTCCGTATTTTTCATCTACTTTTTTGTTTTTTCGTTTAAAAGCCGGTTTATCCAGTTCACTGAAATCGGTTGGTCCGTATTCCCCTTTACTGACCACTTCTTTAGGTTTTTGCAATTGTTCAGCCTGCTTGGCTTCCTGATTAAACCCGGTAGCGATCACCGTAACCCGGATTTCTTCGGCAAGGTTCTCATCGATTACCATACCGAAAATAACATTGGCCTCTTCGCCAACGGCCTTTTGTACCAGTGAAGAAGCATCACCCACTTCATGCATAGCCAGAGAATTGCCGCCGGTAATATTTATCAACACACCACGGGCACCGCTTATATCGGCACCATCCAGTAACGGGCTTGTTATAGCCTGTTCGGCAGCGGTAATGGCACGGCTTTCGCCAACACCTACGCCTGTGCCCATCAAGGCATCGCCCATACCGGCCATAATCGTGCGAATATCAGCAAAATCCAGATTGATGTATCCATGCACATTAATCAAATCCGAAATGCTGCGGGTGGCTTCGAGCAGAATGGAATCCACTACTTTGAAGGCAGAAACCACCGGAGTGTTCTTTTCGATGATAGAAAAAATGCGATCATTAGGGATGACCAGCATAGTATCCACCCTATCGCGCATGGTTTCAGTGCCGGCTTTGGCGTTACGATGCCGAACGGGTCCTTCGAAGGAAAAAGGCATGGTTGTAATCACAACTGTTAACGCCCCCAAATCCTTAGCAATTTCGGCAATAATGGGAGTTGCACCTGTACCGGTACCCCCACCCATTCCGCAGGTCACAAAGACCATATCGGCACCGTTCAGGGCCTCGATGACCATTTCTTTGTCGTCTTCGATTGCTTTCAATCCGATATCCGGATTTGCGCCGGCTCCCAAACCTTTGGTTAATGTTTTTCCGATCTGGATGCGATTGGACGCTTTATTTTTTTCCAAATCCTGAGCATCGGTGTTAATGGCTATAAATTCGACCCCGGCCAGTCCGGCATCGATCATACCATTAATGGCGTTACCGCCGGCACCGCCGACACCAACAACCTTTATCTTGGCTGCTTGTTCGACACTTGCATCAAATTGTATCATATCATTTCTCCCGCTTTATTCCATACATTGGAAACTATTTTTCTTAATCGTTTGATAACCCACTGCAGTCCCGGAGTATCCGGAGTATCGATTTCATCTGCATAACGCAATCCATAATAAATCAGACCGACTGCTGTGGAGTAAATCGGTGTACGTACTGTTTCCACCAATCCACCATCCACTTTTGGAATACCCACCTGTACGGGCATGCCCAAAATATTTTCTGCCAAATCTTCAATTCCTTTTAACATGGAGGCGCCGCCGCTTAATACCACACCGGCACCCATCATATCAAACACGCTCGACCGTTCCATTTCCCGCAGAGCAACGGAAAACATCTCTTCCATTCGTGGTTCAATGATGGCCGCCAGCACACTACGCGATATCTCACGTGGCGCCCGTCCTCCAATGCCATCCACTTTGATGAGTTCTTCCTCTTCCAGCATGCTTTCCATAGCAATACCGTATTTCTTCTTGATTTCCTCTGCCTGATACATAGTGGTACGTAACCCCTGAGACAGGTCGCCGGTTACATGCTGTCCACCCAGTCCGATCACCGAGGTAAAATGAATACTGCCTCCATAAAACATAGCTATATCGGTTGTGCCGCCGCCTATATCCATTATAGCCACACCCAGATCGCGTTCATCATCACTCAAAACCGCCAAACTTGAAGCGTAGGGTTCCAATACGATATCGGCCACATCATAACCGGCTTCAACAATGCAGTTAACGATATTTTGTGCCGATGCGGCGGCAGCGGTGACAATATGTACTTCAGCCTCCAGACGCGTACCGGCGATACCGATCGGATCCTTAATGCCGTCCTGATCGTCAACAATGTATTCCTGCGGTAATACATGCAAAATTTCTCGGTCCATGGGTAAAGCTATAGCCTTGGCGGCATTAATTACCCGTTCCACATCATCTTCCGTAATGATATTATCTTTTCCGTTTACGGCCACAACACCTTTACTATTAATGGAGCGAATGTGGTCACCGGCTATCCCGGCATAAACTTCTTCCACCTTATATCCACTCAATAATTCAGCCTGAGCGACCGCTTTCTGGATGGATTGCACTGTTTTGCGGATATCTATAACCACACCCCGCCGCAAACCCTGTGACGGATGATGGCCCACCCCGACGACGTTTATCTGACCTTTTTCATCCAGTTTACCTATAACGGCAGCAATCTTAGTGGTACCAATATCCAGTCCGACAATAATGTCGTCAGTATGCATTGACATATCCTTTTTAGTCATAGGTTTAACTCTCTTTTCGCCGTATGATTAACTGGTCTTTAAACCGCACGTCCACATACTTCAATTTTTGTAATTCATTCCAGTCCAAGTAATATTCAACAAAGCGAGCCAGTTTATGTAAATTTTGGCGATACTTATTTTTACTGATTTTAACGGAAGCCTGACCATCAACAAGGGTTAATCGATAATACGATTCCTGATCCAGATTGATTTCGGCAATCAATTCATTCAATGCCGACTCCATCATCCGAATATAGGTTAAAATTTCAACACCCTTGATAGCTTTTTTCGAAACAGTCTGTTGTCCCAAAACACCCAATGGCAAATCCACT
>WJIP01000231.1 GCA_014730185.1 Caldithrix sp.
CTTCATCATAGTTTATCTTATAACCGGCCCGCAGGGCTATCACCTCTTTCCAGGCATATTCCGCACCCATATTATAATGTAAGAGATGATCAACCGGGTCATTCCCTTCCAGCATGATTGTCAGACGATTGACATCATCTTTTATGATTTCAGAATCCTTACCAATTAAATCCGTGGTTACCCCCAGCCGGAATAAAAGCGGAATCGGCCATTCTTCGGTCTTCAACCGCGACCCGGCATCATATTCCACGCCCGTTTCATCATTGGAGTAATCTCTATTGAGATCCGGACCGTCAAACTTCATTTTACCGCCAAAGTTGGCCAGAATCATACCGATACGCATGCCATAAATTCCCGTATCAAATTGAGAACCAATATCAAAAGCCAAGGTTGAAGCTTTTTCTCTATACAACTCCTCACTGATATATTTGATGGTTACGCCCAGATCAAAACGCTGGGTTAATCTGCGGGCGACTGTTATACCCAAAGCGGAATGAAAAGTATTAAACGTTTCACCGGTGCCTTGCGGTTCGGCAATGGTGGTACGCTCGATCTCTCCGGAGTTAAGCATCAACATGGATACACCTATGGTATTATTACTGTTAATGGGATATGCAGCACCCACATAATCATAAGTAATATCTGCAAAAAGTTCGGTGCGGGAAACGCCAACCGCTAGACGATCAATCTTTTGTATACCGGCCGGATTCCAGTACATTCCGGAAACATCATTCGTCACAGCCGTGTACGCATCACCCAAAGCGGTTCCCCGGGCTCCGGCACCTATCTTTAGAAACTGAGCCGTTCCGGTTGCTACCTTCGAGAATTCATCCTGTGCTATGAGCGAAATAGACAGGGATATTATTCCGATTACAATCCATTTTATTTTCATGAAACTGGACTCCTACTTCTTCTATTTAATAATGACAAATTTCCCGGTATGGGTCTTACCGTTTTCTGCTTCGACCACATATACATACAGACCGGGCGACGCTTCCTGTCGATTTGAGGTAAGCATGTCCCAATTTTCGCTTCCATCAAATGCATTATTATGTTCCAGAGTGATTACTTTTTCCCCGGCAACGGTAAAAATATGGATTTTACATTCATTGGGAAGATTCGTGAATTGTAGTTTTCTGACGAAAGAATCGTTTTCCCAACCGGCGCGCACGATATAAGGATTGGGAACAACCATCACTTCTTTAAGTGACTTTTTATCTGTTTCCTGTACATCAAAGACCTTATCTGTGGATACCAAAAATCCATCGCCGCGTTCAAACGGTTTGCGTATAGGTAAAATCAGCGTATCTCCTGATGCCCAGTCTTTATCCGGGGGAATCAAGTTATCGTCTTCATCAAAGGTACCCGGTAACACCCAGTCGAAAGCAAACCGCATGGTGAGCTTATATTCCTCATCATCAGGATTTTCCGGAAGTTTATTTTCATAGGCAAAGAAATCGGTAGATGATGTTGGCTCAAAATCATTTAATCTGAATGATACTAATTTGGCTTTTTGGTTTGTTACCGTATTCCATAGTTCAAAGGGTACCGTAAATTTTTCATTATTAAAAAAGGGATCGCCATAAACAACAGAGGCATCCTCCCCTGTAAATCGGAATTCATAGTTGGAGCGGGTTTTAAAACTGCCGGAGGCTGCGATCAATTCATAGGTACATTCTGAAGATTCAGTCCAATAGGCGTCATCATCTTCCAGAACAATAGAAGTGCTCATCTGAATACCCCAGCTCAATCCGTCATAAATGGGCGGAGCCTGTGGTTCCGCCAAATCCGGATACCATTCATCGCTTTCTTTGACGAGCGTATCGCCTTCATCAATATTAACAATGGTAAACACTTGAGATCCCGGACTAATTTGATTGTTTGTAGGGGGATCAAGATATTCACAATCAAATAATATTTCATACGTATCACCCGTTATGTGGGTGGGATCTATGACTTCCACATTGAACACACCATTGCCAATGGTGCCTGGTTTCTGAGTAACAACTAATTCGGCTGTTTCGGCATTACTCGCCGGGCGATGCGGAACCGCTTTAACAATATGATCCAGATTCGTGCTGTTGGAAAGGAAGTTTTCCAGTGATGGAATTTCAAAGTAGATACTCTTGGATGCACTTACATTTTCCGGGTCGAACAAGGAGTCTCCGGGTACAAATCCCCGGTCGTATGCACAAACAGCATACAGGTATTCACGCCCGTTTTCAACATCATTGTCCACATATTTGAATACCAATCCCGTATTCTCCCCCAGATCTCTATGGGGAGCAATTTTTTCGAAGCCTTCATACTCATTATCTAAATCATATTGGGCTAAAGGCTCCCAGTAGGTCATATTGGATTCTTCATCATACATTTTTTCGCCCCAGGTTTTACCCCCATCCGTGCTGCGGTAAATACGGAAACCTTCAAAATCCTGATAACCGGTAATAATATCCTGATCATCTAAGGAACGATCATCCCAGTACAGGGTAACTTTTTCATCACCTTCTTTAGCAATTAGATTTGGGGCCTCCGGCGGGCGGGCACCCTGATAGTTATTATCGTACATAAGTTGGGCAATACGGGCATTGGTTACTAAATCGCCCTCATCTTCACCCATTAGGATACAGAAAGAAAACGGTACAGAATCACCTACAGCTAAGCTGAAGGGACCGGAACCCATGATAAATACACAATCCAAACCTTCTTCATACTCAAATTTTAATCCTTCCACAGAATCAAAAAAAGGATTGATCTGACCGTATCCGCCTTCACCACGCGGCGGATGAAAGTAATAAGTGGAGTCGTAAGAAGATAAATTACTGGTATCCCCAGCCAAAATTTTATATTGTATTTCTTCTTTATTTGGCCGGTACGGTGTTTCGCCGTCCCCGGAGTACGCCTGATTGGGAATATCGGAAGCACCGGGACGAAAATACCAGTCAAACCAGTGCCAACTGGTCAATCCTAAATTATCACCCTCATGGATATCGGCAAATCCGTCGCCATTCAGGTCGAGTGTATCGGAAGCTGTGGGCGTTTCCAATAGTTTCACTGCCGAATAAGCCAACTTCTTACCCACAGCATAAGGGCCGGATTCTCCATCCAAATCATAAATATAACCGTAATCCCATTCACCGTTATAACCCATCATATCATCATCATTGGTACGACCGGCATAACTTCCGTTAGCTAAACGGTTATATGAATCCACATCAAAATAAAAACCGCCATACATTCCCTCATAATTATATCCGATTCCCCTGGGATCAACTTTATCGGATTCGTTAATCAGCACGACTTTAAAGAAAATAATATCCTCGGAAATACTGGCTCCATAAGAATAAGCTGAGACTTTAGCGCGGATTCCTATGGGATACCCCTGGTTATTATCGATATCACGGGTCGCCAGACGATCATCAAATTCGAAGTAGATATCCTGATCGGATACAAAAACCCCTTCCATAGTTTGATCCGGATTCGCCGGATCAACCGCCCACGGGCCTGGCCAGAACCGATCATCCTCTTCGCCGGGCCACGTTTCCGGAATATCGCTGGTGGCAATGAGCGGATATTGGTCTTCCGGGTAGGTATAAAGACCCTGTTC